>JBDLWB010000252.1:0-11209 GCA_039804425.1 Verrucomicrobiota bacterium | reverse complement strand
ACTCGATTTTTTTGCGCGATCTTGGGCCAGTCCGATGGAATGCTTTCGCTCTCAGGAAAATCGGAGTGAGTCGCCACAACCGCGCGTGGGCGGAATGCGAGGATGGTGTCGCGCAGCGTCGGTGAATGAAGGCGATGGCGACCCATGACAACGACATCACAGGAAAGATTTTTCCTTGATTCGACCAGTTCCTGAAGCCTCGTGGCGCTGGCGTCTTGGAGCAGAAGGAAGCGAAATCCATGAAAATGTAGAAGATAGATGGCGGTTTGATCATCGGCACGGGCATGATTCTCTGTGGCATCCGGCAGGCTTAATGGTATCAGCTCGATGCCTGACGAAACAAACAGCGGCTTCTCCAAGTCGGCGGTGGTGAACGAAACAGCGAGTTCGCGGGCAGTATGAGATAACGTGCGAAACGACGGTGTTCGCGCGGTTGGGATGGGAGTGATGATGTGGTGTAGCGAAAACTGCTTGAGAAGATCCACGGCTCCTCCGATATGTCCAGCCTGCGTATTACTGAGAATGAGTGCAGTAGGGTCTTGGCCGAAATGACGAAGAGACGGCAGCACGCTCGAACGGAAGGAACGTTTGTTGCCACAATCGAGTAAGAGGTCAGAATCTCGCGCTTGGATGCTGATGGCGCCGCCCCCGCGCGGTAGATCAAAAATGCGCAGGGTATCGTGAGATGGTCGATGAGGCGATGCCATCAGGTGAGCACCGGGAATGTGGGCAAATTGTTGTGTTGTGATCATGCAGGCGCGCGCGATTCCCTGATTCATTCGATTGCAGGCTATGCTAGCTTGAGTGGAAATGGGTGATAAGAATGTAGAGAGAATCGACAGGCTGAGCAGAGCGGCGACCAGAGGAGTGAGCACCAAATTGGCAATGATGGCAATCGGGGTAATCATGCTGAAGTAGGCGGCTGTGAGAAACGAAGAGCCGAAAAAAGCCGAGATGGAGATGAAGATCGATTGCAGCAGTTTACTCCATGAATGGTCCATGCGCGTTTGCCATGGCGTATACAAATCGCGAGGTAGGTATGGGTCATTCCAAGGGAATCGATCGATCAAATGATGAGTGCACGAGAGGCCTATCGAAATGACTGCGACGATACCATAGGAGAGTTGCACGCCGGGTAGAAATAGCATTTTCCCATCGATCAAAAGCGCTGCGATGACGACAATGGAGAGTGCTTGAAGCAAATGAGATTTCCGTTGAAAGAAAAAAGCGGCAAGAAAGAGACTCGCCATCCATGCAGCACGCATGGCGGGTGCTGAGGCTCCTGTGATCCAGGCGTAAGAAAAAATGGCGGGGATCAAGAGCAAGACAGCATGGCGTCGCGAAAGTCGGAGCCCGCGTAAAGCGAACCAGAGAATGATGGCGACCAAATTGACATGTTGGCCACTGACCGAAAAAAGATGAAGCGTGCCAGTTTGCCGAAACGATTCAACGACTTCATTGTCGTCCATCGGTTGCTGACCCATGACCATAGCCAGAATCACCTTTGCTTCGTCGCTCTCAGGGTTGAGACCCAGCGTGATGGCTTTTTTAAAAGCGAGTCGAGCGCGGCTCGTGAATCGCCAGCCGAAATGTGGTTGCTTCACAGAGGTCCAAGATCGGACTGCACATTGCGTGACAATGCCATGTCGTGCAAGATGGGTTCGACGGTCAAATTCGCCCTCATTTCTTGGTGGCGGGATGGGTTCCCAGCGTCCTGTCGTGGCAATGGTTTCGCCCAACTGTGGAGGCATGCCTCGACCATAGAGAACAATCTTGTCGATGCTCGGTTGCTGGTTTGCAGAGACAACGCTTGCTTCGCATTTCCATGAACCATGGGGTGTGGAGGTGCTACTCCCAATCCATGCTTCAAACTCCGTCCACACCGTCGGCTCAACGATGGAGCGCTGCCGAGCGAGATTTTTTTCCGAATGGCCATGAAGGAATGCGCAGAGAGATCCGATCCCAAGAGAAAAAATGATGAAGCGAATCGGTAAAGCCATCAGGCCAAGCAGAGCAATGCTGAGAAACGACAACGAAATGATCGTGGGTTGATCGACGGCGCTGACGCAGCAACAGCAAAAAATGGCAAGCCATGGTAGGCGGTGTCGCCGCAACCCAATCGATAGAGAGCTAACGAAATTACGCCAAGCCCCAATTTTGTCGCTGATGAAGAGCATTCGCGGAGTGCCGTGTCTCGGGGAAGTGGTCGATGACCTGTTGTAAAGCCGCACCGGCAGCAGTGGGATCCTGGAGGTCATCGTGATGGATCTCAGCGAGACGGAATAGGAAATAGGCGGCATCGTCGACTGGCCATGGTTGTGATGCTAGCACTTCCTGAATCGTCGCTGCGGCGGTTGTTGGATCGTGAAGAATGTCGCGTTGGATTTTGATGACTTCCATCCACGGCATGCGATTGCTGGGATCGCCGAGTGCGGCTTTACGAAATTCCTCGATGGCCGCGAGGTAATCGCCCTGTGCCATTTTCGATCGTGCAGTAGACATCGCGTCCGGTTCCATCATTTCGCCGCTGTCGAAAATGGTATGAGTCGCGCGTTGAGCGAGGCGTGGTAGGACATAGATGACAAAGCAAATGCCGACGTAACCCGCGCTAAGAAAGACTAAAAAGATCCCGCTAAATGTGGCGCCGTTATCGATGTCATCTGCGGCAAGAATGGCGGCATCATATGTTTCATTGAGATCGGTCTGACGATTCTTGAGCGCTTTGATGAGCTTTGTGAGCGCTTCCTTTTCATCGGAGTCATGAGAGCGATCAAGCTCCTTGGGAAGATCATTGCTGATCCATCCGGCGTCGTTGATTTTGTTCGCGAGCGCACGCATGTCCGAGGCTGACGAGCGAGCCTGGAAGTGGAACAGCCAACCCATCAAAAGAATGATGATGGCCAAGGCATGGGGAAGGAATTTCATGCAGGAGGGGGTAATGGCTTACAAGCGTTTGGCATTGCGGCCTTCGTCGATCAATTGCCAGAAATGTTTGGATTTCGCTAACTCTTCATCTTCTGCTAGGGGCATTTTCGAACGGAAGAGAAAATCAGCAAGTGTACCTTTGTGAAAGACTCGATGAACTACGACAGCGCCGTCTTTGACTTCAAAATAAATGCGCCACTCTCTCGCTCGAAAGCGATAGAGCTTCTTCTGATCGCGCTCAATCAAGCCGAAGCGTTCGTGATCCAATTGATCGAGATCGCTCTGCTGCACATGAAATTGATCGAGCAGTTCGAGTTGCTCAAGCGTGCCCATTTGCGACATTTCTGCGGCGCTGATTTCGTTAAAGACAATTTCCAACACGGGAAGATGATGAGAAGGATTCGCGGATTTGGCAAGGATACGATGGAAAAAATCGGCAAATGCTGATCAAGGTCGTCCTGCAGCAATGAGGGCATTTTTTGCTGCTGTCGCACGCATTAGCGCGTCGTCGCCCAAGAAAGTGGCGTGGCCCATTTTACGACGTCCGATGGCGCGTTTTTTACCATAGAGATGGAGCGCAGCTGAGGCATCGGCAAAAATGTTGTGCCAGTTGGGAGCGACCTCGACATCGGGCCACATATCTCCTAGCAGATTCAGCATGACGGCAGGTGAAACGAGTTTGGTCGACCCGAGTGGTAGACCGCATACGGCGCGCAGTTGTTGTTCGAACTGTGATGTTTCACAGGCGTCGATGGTATGGTGCCCAGAGTTGTGAGGGCGAGGTGCCATTTCGTTGACGAAGAGAGTGCCATCATCGAGCAAGAAAAACTCGACCCCCATGAGGCCGACGTAATCAAAGGCATCGACAATCTTGGTGGCGATGGCGATGGCTTCTGCTTGGGTTGCGGGATGGACGGCAGCAGGTGCGATCGTGAGATCGAGAATGTGATGTCGATGTTGATTTTCGACGGGATCAAAGCAGCGGATCTCGCCCATGGGATTGCGAGCGATCATGATTGAAAGTTCTGCGGTAAAGTTGATAAAGCCTTCAAGAATGGCACGTGGGGCATCGAACTCCTGCCAGACATCATGAGCATTTTCTTGACCCGATAGTTTTCTTTGACCCTTGCCGTCGTAGCCAAAAGCCGATGTTTTCAGCACACCTGGGCCATTGAGTTCATGCATGGCATGTGCCAGTTCTTCAGTATTGGTGACAATCCAAAACGGTGCGCATGGAATCTGTTGTTCGCGGAGAAAGGTTTTTTCTTGCTCACGATTGGCACAAGTGGCGATGGCGTAAGCGCTGGGTCGGAGTGGCACGCCAGCGGCTACTTCTTCCAGCGTGGCGCGGGGAATGTTTTCAAATTCCGCCGTGGCAACATCGGCCGCTTTGACGAACTGCTGCATGGCTGTAGCGTCATCGAAAGGAAGTTCGATGGCCTCATCACAGAGTGCGGATGCGGGTGCTTCGAGGCCGCCCGTCCAAACCAGAGTGCGATAGCCCATGCGTTTGGCTTCCATGCAAAGCATGCGTGCGAGTTGACCACCACCCAAGATGCCGATGGTGCTACCAGGGGAAAAAGTCGTGTGGCTCATATTACGAGAGGGGAGGTAGTGTCGCGCCAAGGACTGCTGCTGTTTGTTTTGAGCGAAATTCTTTCAACTTCGCGGCAAGTGGTGCGTCGGTAGTGGCGAGTTGCGCGATCGCAAATAGGGCCGCATTGATGGCACCGGCTTTACCGATGGCAAAGGTGGCCGTGGGGATGCCGGCGGGCATTTGCACGATCGAAAGGAGGGAGTCCACGCCTTTCAGCGTTTTCGATTCCACTGGTACGCCGAGCACGGGGACTTCCGTCATTGCGGCACACATGCCAGGCAGATGCGCTGCGCCACCTGCGCCCGCAATGATCACCCGCAATCCGCGTGAGGAAGCGCTGTGGGCATAATCATAGAGTTTCTGAGGTGTGCGATGGGCGCTGACCACCTGAGCTTCCCAAGCAACGCCAAAATCTTCCAAAGTGCGTGCTGCATGCTCGAGAGTGGGCCAATCCGAAGTGCTGCCCATGATGATGCCGATGACAGGTGAAGAGCTCATGTGAGAAAGGAAAACCACACCATGAACTGCTGCGATGCGCAAGCAAGAAAAAACCGGGGTGTGACTTGTGCCTGCAGAAGATCCTGCTACAATGCTGCTGTGCCCGAAACCATCCATGCTTGGCGCTATCGCATGAAAGCTCGCGCGCCGCTCAATCGCAAGAGTCCGGCGTTGCAGGTCGAAGGCATGTTGTTGCGCATTGATGGCGGATACGCTTGTGTGCAACCGTGGTCGGTTTTTGGTCATCCGACACTCGAGGAGCACGAGCAAGCGTTGCGAGAAAAGCGTTCATTGCCCCTGCTGGATCAAGCCTTTTCCTGCGCTGAGGCCGATGCCGAGGCTCGCCGAAAGGGCGTATCGTGGTGGACTGGCTTATCCGTGCCGCGCAGTCATGCAACCATCACCGATCTCACAGAAGATCACCCAGAATCGGCGCTTGCGCCTTTTTCTCACGCCAAAATCAAAGCGCGCGTTGAGGATACGCAACAACTGCACGAGTGGTCGCAACGCCATCCGCATTTGAGTTTGCGTCTTGATTTCAACGAAGTCCCGAATGAAAAAGCGTTTGTCGACTGGTGGGAAAAGCTATCGGATGAATTGCGACGGCGCATCGACTGGGTGGAAGATCCATTTCCCTTTGATTCTGAGGCCTGGCAGCGGGTGCAATCGCAAACGGGATGCGCCTTTGCCTGCGATCGCGCTGTGGATTTGTTGCGGTCCGATCATGCCTTTGTTGCTGTGTGGAAACCTGCATGGCAGCCCCTGCCTTGTTCCGTCCTTCAACAAAATGTTGTGGTGACATCGGCGATGGACCATCCTGTCGGTCAGGCTTGGGCGGCTTACTCGGCAGGGCTTGCTGGAGTGACATCTCTGTGCGGCTTGCGCACGGATCCGTTATTCGAGAAAAATGCTTTTTCTGAACGCATGGGATCATGGGGGCCTGATTGGCCAAGGATCGATGGTATGGGTATGGGTTTTGATGATTTGTTAGAAAATTTGCCATGGGTCCGAATGATGTAATCAAAAAAGAATTTTGGCAGGATTCGGCATCATGGCGACTGGAAGCGGGCCGCGCCGAGTTGATGCCGGAACGTCATGCCCCTTCGGTGATTTTTGCGACATCAGGTTCGACCGGGCAGCCGCGCTATTTTGCGTTAGCGAAGCATTCACTGATCATTTCCGCGCAGGCGGTCAATCAACATCTGGGCGTCGATCCTTCGTCGGTGTGGGGGCTTTGTTTGCCGTGGTGGCATGTGGGGGGCTTCGGGGTGCTCGCGCGTGCGTATCAGGCGGGTTGCCAAGTGGCGATGTATGAGGAAAAATGGCAGGCTCTTGCGGCGCTCGAGTGGTTGCGTGAAAAGCGGGTCACTCATGTTTCTCTGGTGCCGACGCAATTGCATGATTTCGTTCAAGCGTCCTGTGCGGCGCCTTGCTCATTGCGGGCGATTGTGATTGGTGGCGGGAAACTTTCGGATGAACTCGCCCAGCAAGCTCGCGCTCTTGGTTGGCCGATTTTGGCAAGCTACGGCATGACCGAAGCGGGTTCGCAGATTGCAACGCAGCGAATGGCATCGGATTCCACAGGTCTCTCCATCTTGCCCTGTTGGCGAGTGCGTAGCAATGTCGATGGCAACATCGAAATCGCGGGAGACGCCTTGTTTCATGGCGAATGGCGAAAGGAGAAAGATGGCTGGTGCTATCAGCCGCGCATCGGCGATTGGTATACCACGCAAGACATCGGCGCGGTGGTAGGCACGGAATTGCAAATTTTTCATCGCAACGATGCGTTGGTGAAGGTTTTGGGTGAACTCGTCAATCCCCACGCCATTGAAGAATCGTTGATGCGGGCGGGCATGCCGATGGGGCGGGTGGTTGTCTTAGCGCTGCCGGATGCTCGAAGGCAGCACGTTCTTTGCTTAGTGCATGAGGATGTCGAACAAAGCCTCGTTGAAAAAGCAGTTCACGACTATCACATGGCTTGTCCTGGTTATGCCAAGTTGCAGAGCATACTCCATGTGCCGTGCTTTCCGCGCAGTGATCTTGGGAAAATTCTGCGACAACCCCTCATGGCAATCGCACGCGCTGGCAGTGATGCTCACAAATCCTCGCTTGCGCCGGAGGGCTGATTCTGCTTTTCTCTGCCACCGCATATCCTCGAATCTTATGGCAGACAAATCCAATACCGACCCGCAACGCATGGAGAAAATTGTTTCACTGTGCAAGCGCCGTGGCTTCATTTATCAAGCTGGGGAACTTTATGGCGGACTCAATGGCTGCTGGGATTACGGTCCATTGGGGGCAGAGTTGAAACGCAATTTGAAAGATTTTTGGTGGCGTCGTACCGTCCAAGAACGCGACGACGTGGTGGGGATGGATGGTGCGATTTTGACGATGCAACAAGTGCTTGTGTCCTCAGGTCACGTCGGCGGCTTCTCTGATCCGATGGTGGATTGCAAAACCTGCAAAGGTCGTTTCCGTGCGGATAACATTTCCGGCTTGCCCTGTCCTGAGAAACCGAGTTGTTCCGTAGGGGAGTCGCCGAAATGCGAGCTCACCGAAGCGCGCGAATTCAATTTGATGTTCAAAACCAAGGTCGGCGCATCGGCGGATGAAAGTGATCCGAATGCGACGGCCTACTTGCGGCCTGAGACGGCGCAGTCGATTTTCGTGCAATACAAAAATGTGCTCGATTCCTCACGGGTGAAATTGCCCTTTGGCATCGCCCAGGTGGGCAAGTCCTTCCGCAATGAAATCAATCCACGCAACTACACCTTCCGCTCGCGCGAATTCGAGCAAATGGAGATCGAGTATTTTTGTCATCCGAACGATGGCATGCGCTTGACGGATGAATGGTTGGAGACGCGACTGAAGTTTTACGAAGAAATTGGCATTCCGCGCACCAAGCTGCACATTCTCGATGTGCCCGATGGGGAACGGGCGTTTTACTCGAAAAAAACCTACGATATCGAATACGAATTTCCTTTCGGCATTCAAGAGCTTGAAGGCGTGGCGTATCGCACGGACTACGACCTTGGCGTTCATCAAAAAGGTTCGGGGCGTCCGCTGGAATACTTTGATGAAGAGACGAAGGAAAAATTCCTGCCGCACGTCGTCGAGCCATCGGCTGGCTGTGATCGCACGGTTCTCGCTTTAATTTGTGAGGCCTTTGATGAGGAAATGCTCCAAGATGATAAAGGCAAAGAAGATTGTCGCACGGTGCTGCGTTTTACACCGCGCATGGCGCCCATCAAAGTAGGCATTTTTCCGCTGTTGAAGAAAAACGAAGAGCAAGTGCGCATGGCTCGGGAGATTCAGAAGAAGCTGCAACCTTGGATGAATGTGTTCTACGATGACAGTGGTGCCGTGGGGCGTCGCTATCGTCGACAGGACGAAGTGGGCACGCCGTATTGCGTGACGATCGATTTTGAAACATTGGGTGAAGGTGGAGATGAGCTGAAAAACACCGTGACCCTGCGTCATCGTGATTCGATGGAACAGGAGCGTATTGCGATCGATGCGCTGTTGCCTTGGTTGTTAGAGCGCGTGCGGTAACTTTCATGCGCTGGCAGATCATCGTCGCGGGAAAGCCTGCTCTGGCGTATGCCAAGGCGGGCTGTGAAGAATACTTGCAGCGGCTGCAGCGATACGTCGATGCTCAGGTGATTGTGGTGAAGGCGGGAACTTCAGCCGAGGTATCGCAGCGCTTGTGGGAAAAATCGCAAGGCTCCTATCGGGTGGTGCTTGATGAGCGTGGCGACCGTCCGACGACTCGCCAGTTCAGTGAACGCTTGGCAGGACTTGAGATGCGTGGAGAGATCAAAGCGATTTCCTTTTTGATCGGTGCGTCTGATGGGCATACAAGCGATCTGCGTGAACAAGCGGACTGGCTGCTTTCTCTGTCGTCGATGACCATGCAGCATGAACTTGCACAAGTGGTTTTGTTAGAGCAATTGTATCGAGTTGCGACCTTGCGCAAAGGCGAGCCATATCACCGGGACTGATGAAAAAAGAACGCGTAGATGCGCTGTTGGTAGCGCGTGGACTATGTGACTCTCGCGAGCAAGCCAAGCGGTTGGTGCTAGCAGGGGAGGTGCGCAGTGGTGATCGCTTGATCGAAAAGCCGAGTGCAACATTGCCGGAAGATGCGCTTTTAGAAATCAAAGAAAAATTGCGTTACGTCGGTCGTGGTGGCTTGAAATTGGAGGGGGCGCTCGATGGTTTTGCGATCGATGTTGCTGGCTGGACCTGTGTTGACGTAGGGGCCTCGACGGGTGGCTTTACCGACTGCTTGTTGCAACGTGGTGCGGTGAAAGTGCATGCGATCGATGTGGGCACCAATCAGCTCGTATGGAAAATTCGCAGCGATCCGCGAGTGGTGGTCAAAGAAAAATTCAATGCGCGCTACATGACTCCCGATGACCTGGGAGAGGCCGTGGATCTAGCGGTGATGGATTTATCGTTCATTTCTCTGACCAAGGTGTTGCCTGCGGTTTTTTCGGTGCTCAAGCCTACGGGCATGGTGGTTTGTTTGATCAAACCGCAGTTCGAGCTCGAACGACATGAGATTGGCAAGGGCGGCATCGTTCGTGATGAAGAATTGCAGCAAAAGGCCGTTGAAAAAATTCGTCGATTTGTTTGTGACGAGCATGGCCGCGAGTGGCGCGGACTTTTGCCTTCGCCGATTACTGGCACGGATGGCAATCAGGAGTATCTTGCCTGGATAGGTGTGGGCGGCGACTGTTAGACTTTTTGTGTCACCAGCTCGATTCCTCATTGTCCTTCATGTGTCGATGAAGCGATATTCTCAAGCTATGCAGAGTGCTCAACCATGGATGCGTCGTATCATCATCGTGCTAACAATGGCCGTGATGAGCCTGTTGTCATTGCGATCTGTGCAGGCGGAGGATCCCGTTTTGCCTCCGCGTCCGAAGATGCAAGTGTTCAATGGTAGCGAGCAGGTCATCGATCTGTATTGGATGAAATCCGAGAACGAAAAAATTCCGAATGGCTCGGTCAAGCCGGGAGAAGATGCGATTTTCACGACGAGTCTCGGCAATCGTTTTCTCGCTATAGGTCGAGATGATGGCCAGAGCATGCACTTTCGTTGCGAGGTGCTGATCCAAGCCGTGCGCTTTGATCCCGCGGCTCGCGATGGCATTCCGGCTTTTTACACGCAGCGTTTGTATGCAAAGGGATTTCCCATTGTCGCATCGGCCAAGGTTAATCCTTACGCTCTGAAAGAAGGAGAATATCTGGTGAATCAAATGCTAGCGCATCGACCCGACGTGCGCGAGGCGATGATCAAAAGTGGAGCGCGCATGTGCATCATGGCGCACAATGAGTATACGACTGATCTTCCCGAGCACAAGCGCTTAGAAAATGTGCCAACCAAAGAGTCCGTGGGCAAGACACCCAAAGATTATTGGGACTCAAGAGCCCGAGGGCTCGGCGGGAGTGAACAAGATCCCGTCTGCTCGGCGGCGGAGGAAAACATTTTGTCTTTCGAGGGTGATCCTTACGCGACCGAGTGCATTTTCATCCATGAATTTGCGCACAATATTCACCTGCGCGGGATGAACAACGTCGATCCTAGTTTTGATGTCAGATTGCGCCAAGCCTACGATGCGGCGATGAAAGCGGGATTATGGAAAGGCAAATATGCGGCGGTGAATCATCACGAGTATTTTGCCGAAGGAGCGCAGTCGTGGTTTGACGACAATCGGGTTAATGATGCCGCGCACAATCACGTGCATTTGCGCGAGCAGTTGATTGAATACGATCCTGCATTAGCGGCACTGTGTCGCGAAGTTTTTGGTGATACGGCGTTTCGCTACACCAAGCCTACGAATCGGTGGAAAGATCACCTCAAAGGCTATGATCCTCAAAAAGCCCCGCGCTTCGTTTGGCCAGAGCGCTTGCGCAAGAAATGACCGAGCTCAATTGTTGATTGCCTTTTGGAGTCGGTCTGTAGTAGGCTGCGCCAGTGAAAAAAAGCGCTTTGCGACGATATTACCATTTCTTATGGGAGGTACGAGGAACCTTTGCGGGCGGAATTTTGGCGGGTCTAGTGTATGGCCTCGCTAGTGGCATGGGTTTGCCAACGATGGTGAAGTATGTCTTCCCTTTGCTATTCCAAGATCAGGAAGGCATCAGTCAGATTCCTTCCTGGCTGCTCGATTTGCTTCAGAG
>JBDLWB010000251.1:0-3330 GCA_039804425.1 Verrucomicrobiota bacterium | reverse complement strand
ATCAACTTCAGTTCGTGCAAGCACTCGAAGTAAGCCATTTCAGGCTGGTAACCGGCCTCGACAAGTACTTCGTAACCAGCTTTCACCAAAGCCGAAGCGCCACCGCAAAGAACGCACTGCTCACCGAAGAGGTCGGTCACGGTTTCTTCACGGAAATTGGTTTCAAACACACCGGCACGGGTGCAACCGACGCCGCGAGCCCATGCGAGAGCAGTTTCTTTGGCTTTGCCCGATGCATCGTTATGCACAGCGATCAAGCCAGGAACGCCTTTACCGTTGACGAACTGCGAACGCACGGTATGGCCAGGGCCTTTCGGTGCCACCATGATGACGTCGATGTCTTTTGGTGGTGTGATGGTTTTGAAGTGAACGGCGAAACCGTGCGAGAATAGCAGTGTTTTGCCTTTGGTAAGATTTTTCTCAATGTCCTTCTTGTAGACAGCTGGCACCACGGTGTCAGGTGTTGCAACGAAGATCACGTCAGCGGCTTTCACGGCATCGGCAGTTTCCATGACTTCGAAGCCCAATTTTTTAGCAACTGCCCAAGACTTGGATTTCTTGTAGAGTCCGATGATCACTTTCAGGCCGCTGTCTTTGAGGTTCAATGCGTGAGCGTGACCTTGGGAACCAAAGCCAATCACGGCCAGGGTCTTCTTCTTCAGCGGTGTCAGCGAGGCGTCTTTATTGGTATAAATTTTAGCGGCCATAATGATGTAGTTGTGTCAGATCAGCGCCATCAACTCGAGTCGTGAGAGACGACGGGGCGCGCAACCTGCCAAGAAAATGACACAAGGTCAAGAAAATGCTTTGACTGTTTTTGCGCGATTTACGGCAGCCTGAATCGCGCGCACTTTGTCGATGTCTTTGACGCCCGGAGAAATCTCTGCGCCCGAGGCAATATCGATCGCACAGGGTCGCACGGCAACAACGGCCGATTCAGCATTCTCCGCCGTGATTCCTCCCGCGAGCAAAATCGGCATTTGTGGCAACAAAGCTTGCACATCCTGCGCAAGCGACCAATCAAAAGTAGCCCCTGTCCCCCCATA
Source organism: Verrucomicrobiota bacterium (assembly GCA_039804425.1). Taxonomy (GTDB): domain Bacteria; phylum Verrucomicrobiota; class Verrucomicrobiia; order Verrucomicrobiales; family Akkermansiaceae; genus UBA956. The sequence continues at coordinate 2,284 of JBDLWB010000251.1, read as the reverse complement.
AACTCCGGGTGCTGCGGTATCCAACAACAACCCAAGCGAACCAACGTAATCTTGCGCATGTGGCACGTCCCCAGCATCGCGAATCCCTAATGCTTTGATGCAGGGAATGCCCCGCGACAGTAATTGCGACAATTGCTCAGGAGTTTCGTCTCCATGCAATTGAGCAATGTCGATCAGTTCTTTCGAGTAAATTTCTTCAATCAAGTCCGACGTTGCATTGACAAATACTCCGACGCGCAAAATTTTCGTTGCGACCTCGCGCAGCCAGGGTGCGGCTTCATCATGCTCGATGAAACGTTTGGAGAGAGGCCAGAAATTGACACCCAGTGCTGCAATGCCCAGATCCACAAGCGCTTGCGCATCGGCAGCTGTTTTGACGCCACAAATTTTGATGGAACAAGAATCCTGTGCAAAAAACGAAGCAAGTGTTGGCGCTGATGAGGACATGGCAGAGTGGCAACAGAGTTGCATGACATCGTCAGATTGCAAGCAGGAATGGTTTTAAAGCCATTCACGTGTCAGTAGGCAAAAGTCTCTTGCACGAGAGCAAAGCCCTCGTAAGTTGTCGCACAATGTCGCAATCGATATTCCCTTTTCCTCAGCAAGCTGCGAGTCGCTCCGAAGCACTTGCGCGGTTGGATGCTTTTGCCAAGCGAGCTCATCGATATGCTCGTGAGCGAAATTTCGTGGTCGATGCTCATCGTAATGTCTCTCAACTCTCCGCCGCTTTGCAGCATCGTCTCATCTCGCAAGAGGAGGTGGTGAGCCACGTGCTGAGTAGTCAGCCCATTCCTGCGGTCGAAAAATTTTTGCAAGAAGTCCTGTGGCGCTCGTATTGGAAAGGCTGGCTCGAATGGCGCCCCAGTGTCTGGCAGGATTACCTCTTGCAGTTGTCGGGGTTTTCGGAGGAAGATCGACAACGCGCGCAGTCCGTGGCCCTTGGCCAGAGTGGTTGCGCGGTGATGGATGACTTCGCACAGGAACTCCGCGAGACGGGCTACCTGCACAATCACGCTCGCATGTGGTGGGCCTCTTTTTGGATTCATCATCAAAAACTTCCTTGGGCACTGGGCGCGGAGTTTTTTCTTAAACATTTGCTCGATGCCGATGCCGCCAGCAACACACTCAGTTGGCGTTGGGTCGCCGGTTTGCAGACGGCAGGAAAAACGTATCTGGTGCGACGCGATAACATCGAGCGCTACCATCATGCTCCGCCCAGCAAGGGCATGGAAATGCTCGACGCCATCACGGTATCGATCCCAAGTGAGGAGCGGGCTCATGAGCGAATCGAATCGCTCGATCTCACCACAAGCCTACCATCAACGCAGCGCAAAACATTGATTCTCCTGCACGAAGAAGACCTATCGATCGAACAAACCACCTTAGCGAAGCTGCAACCCGAGCGAATCGTATTTTTTGACCGAACTGCTTCGAATCCGCCTTCGCCACGTCAGCAATGGCGTCAAACTGCATTCCAAGATGCCATCGCACGTGTGGGTTCACATTTTCAGCGACGCTGCGAAATCGTGCAAGATCTGCAAGAAATCCAGCCCATCATTGACGCGCATGCCATCGAACAAATCGTGATGATGAAACCCATGGTTGGCCCGCTCGATGACGCCTTGCGACCATTCCTTTTGGAGCTTGCTGGGAAGCAAGTCGATATCCACGCGCTTCGGAGAGAGGAAGACGCGCGTTGCTTTCCCTTCGCCCGCAGTGGCTTTTTCCCCTTTTGGAAAAAGGTCGGTCAACAGCTTGCACAGCGATAAAAAAAGGGCGCCCTGCAGAACAGGACGCCCGAGAAAAGACAAAGGGGTCGAAATTACGCACCCTTAGTTGCCTCTTCCACCGTCAGTGGACGATAGCCGCCGATGGTTTTGAAGTAGAGCATCAGCAAGAGGTAAATGACAGCCATGGTCAAAGGAATGAACGAGTCGGCCTTCAGCGTGCGACGGTCACCTTGTTGGTCAGCTTCCACCACCACTTTTTGCGCTTCGGTTTTTTCCTTGGCTTCTTTCGCGGCAGCGAGTTTGACACCATCGAGACCAAATGCTTCGGTCGACTTCAGGTTGAGGAAAGTCGAGGGCTTTTCAGCCTTGTATTCGGCATACAGAGCAGCGTCTTTTTCCTTCAGAGCCTCGCCGGCGAAACGGTCTTTGCCGTAGCCCAAGCCTGGGCCACCGATCAATCCAGCCGAAAGCATGCCGATACCACCCATGATGGAAATCGCAATGGCACCACTTCGAGGAAACCGATCCGAAGCAACAGCGAGCATGGTGGGCCA
>JBDLWB010000250.1:0-8578 GCA_039804425.1 Verrucomicrobiota bacterium | reverse complement strand
AAATTATTGCGCGTCTTATCGGAACGCAGCATCGAGCGGGTCGGTTCCAATACGCCGATCAAGGTTGACGTTCGCTTGGTGGCGGCGACCAATCGCAACTTGCGCGACATGGTGGATCGTGGTGAGTTTCGCGAGGATTTGTATTTTCGACTGAATGTTGTGCAGATCCAAATGCCTCCTTTGCGAGAGCGGGGAGAAGACATCGTCTTGCTGTCGGCATCCTTTTTGCGTGAATTTGCCGAAGAGAATGGCCGAGAGGTGAAACCTTTGACCGATGAAGCATTGGCGTTATTGCGTAGTTACTCTTGGCCAGGAAACGTGAGGGAATTGCGAACGGCGATTGAGCATGGGGTGGTGATGTGCAATGCTCCACAAATTGGCATCGAGCATTTGCCTGATTTCTTGCGATCGGAGTCATCAGGGCGAAGCGCCATGGGAGCTGGTGGTGGCAAAGCCGCGGAAAACTCGCTTGCTAGCGCCGAGGATTTGAATTTAGATGCCCTTGAGCAACGGTGCATCACAGCAGCCTTAGCACGCGCCGCGGGAAATCGTACGGTAGCGGCTGAGCTACTAGGGATTTCACGTCGCACGCTCCAACGAAAACTCAAAGAAAAAGGACTTCAGTAAATCGTATGAATCGCAGCAACTCTCGCCCAGAAATTGATGCCGCCTCGTTGGTGCGCAAAATTCTTTTTTTCCTGCTCATGCTGATTTTGACGATGGGCAATCTTTTCCTGTTGTTTCGAGGCCTCAATTCTGCCGAAGCGATGGATCAAGCGCAGATCTCGCGACAGATTGCACGAAATGAAGGCATCACAACGAAATTCATTCGGCCTGCGGCATATGAGCAAAGCAAGCGTGCGCCTGATGCCAATGCGGGATTTGCTGGGTTTCGCGATACGTTTCATGCCCCGTTGAATTTATTGGTCAATGCGGCGGTATTCAAACTCATCGACGCGGGTGATGGTGAGAAATGGAAAATCCAAAAAGAACAGATGGTGTATGCTCTCGATCGAGTCGTGGCAGGTGTGGCGACCATGTTTTTCTTGTTGGCGATTGGTGTCAACTACTTGCTGCTCACGCGGATTTTTGATGCGAAGATTGCGGGAGTTGCGGCGTTGCTGATGCTGTGTTGCGAGTTGATGTGGAATTTTTCCTTGTCGGGTCAGGCGCAGATGTTGATGCTCTTTCTCTTTTCCTGTGCGATCTACTTTGTGTATCGGGCCATCGAATACGTGCAGGAGGGTCGCTTGCCTTTGATGCCAGCGCTGGTGGCAGGTTTTTGTTTTGTGCTATTGGCGTTGACCCATTGGATCGCCATTTGGATTTTGATCGGCTACTTGATCTTTGCCGCATTTGCTTTCCGTCCTCGTGGTTTGGTCACTTTGCTGGTGATTGCCATTGCATTGATTGTCTGTGCGGCACCGCTGTATCGAAACTATCAAGCGAGTGGCTCCGTGATGGGAACCGCCTTTTTGGTCATTTATAGTGGATTGGGCGATGGCGAAGATTCGGCGATGCGCGTGATGGACTTTGCGTCCGATGACTCCAACTTGCGACTCGACGGTTTGATCATGAAGATCATTCGCACGACGATTCTTCAGGGGACCGACATCCTGCCGTTCTTAGGCTCCATTTTTGCCGCTCCGCTGTTTTTCTTGGCCTTGTTGCATCCCTTTAAGCGCAAATCGATTGCTGATTTTCGATGGTGCATCTTGCTGATGTGGTTGTTCGCCGCACTCGGCATGTCGATTTTCGGCGTGAGTTCGGAAGGAACTCATCCAAATCAAATTCACATCCTGTTTGCTCCCATCATGACAGGATACGGCTTGGCCTTTCTGTCGATCATGTGGGGCAAGCTTGAATTCGTCAATGTGTTGCCCTTGTTGCGCAATGCGCATCACTTCGTCATCGTGGTGCTCAGTGCGGCGCCGTTGCTTCTTGGTTCCTACAACATGGCGCGCTTTGGCCTGGTGCGTGGTGATAAGGGCATACCGCACTGGCCTCCTTACTATCCTGCGGGCATCAATATTTATTTCGATCAGCAGCGAATGGTGAAAAAAGATCAAATCATCATGAGCGATCAGCCGTGGGCCGTCGCGTGGTATGCTGACCGCACGTCGATTTGGTTGCCGAAAAAAGCCAAAAACTTTGATGAGATCGAGGGTGTTGCGGCGAATTTGAAAACGCCAGTAGTGGGCATCTTGATTACGCCATCGTCTCATGGTTTCCGTAGCATTTCGCAAATTTCGCAGCAGTATGGGGAATTTACTTCTTTGATCATTGATGGCCGTGCTTATCAATCGACGATGCCGCAGGGCGTTACATTGTTCGACAAAGATGCCAAATTAGCGACGATCGCGAGCAAGTATCGCTATCGTGCGAGCATTCTGGGGATGGATATGGTTTACTACAGCAACCAACCGCTTCGAGCGGTCGAATGAAGACAGCACATGACGCGTAAAAAAGAAACAGCAACAGAGGCAATCAACTTCGAGACATCGATGGCTGAGCTCGAAGCCATTGTCGAGGCTTTGGAAGAGGAGTCGTTGAGTCTCTCAGAGATGATGGATCGCTACGAACGTGGCAATCAATTGATCCAGCAGTGCGATGGTTTTCTCAAGCACGCCAAGCTGCGTCTCGAAAAACTATCGATTCGCGAAGATCAAGAAAACGTACTAGCATCCGATCAAGAAGTATGCCAAGTTCCTGCGCCGGCAACGCCGCCGACCGATCACGATGACGACTCCATCAGCCTCTTCTGACTCTTGCCTTCCCACGGTGCCCCCTGCCTTAGGTCCGCTTCTTTCTGCGATTCATTCTCCAGAGGATGTCAAGGCGCTGGATGAGGCTCAGCTTCCTGCTTTGGCGGCGGAAGTGCGGCATTCGCTGATCACTTCGCTTGCAAAAACAGGCGGACACTTGGGGCCGAACTTGGGGGTGGTGGAGCTTTCGATTGCCATGCATCGGGTGTTTGAAACACCGCGTGACAAGTTTGTTTTCGATGTATCCCATCAAGGCTACGTGCACAAAATGCTGACGGGTCGTGCGAAGGAGATTCATACGATCCGCACGCATGGTGGCTTGAATGGTTTTTTGCTGCGCACGGAATCCGAACATGATTCCTACGGCGCGGGTCATGCGGGCACTTGTCTTTCGGCAGCTTTGGGCATGGCGGCAGCGCGAGATTTGCTCAAAGAAGACAGCCACGTGGTCGCAGTGGCGGGCGATGCGGCTTTCACTTGTGGTCCAACCTTGGAGGCCCTCAACAACATTTCTGAAACCACTCGCAAGTTCATTGTTGTGTTGAACGATAACGAGTGGTCGATTGACAAAAATGTCGGTGCGATTGCGAAATATTTTAATGCCTTGCAAACGCATGCGACCTACGCCGCAGTGCGCAATACGGCAGCCAATTTTGTCGAAAAAATTGCCGGCAAAGCGGTGAGAAATCTGGCGCACAAGGTCGAAGAGGGTGCGAAAAATCTGCTTTTCCCGAATGTCTTGTTTGAGAAATTCGGCATGCGTTACTACGGTCCCATCGATGGCCATGATTTGCCTTTGTTGGTGAAAACGTTCGAGCATCTCAAGACTCTCAATGAGCCCGTTGTGCTTCACATCATTACCGAAAAAGGTCGTGGCTATGAGCCTGCGCTGGCCAACCCAGGGAAATTCCATGGTCTGGGAGCTTACAACATCGAGGATGGTTCGACCTCCGCAGGGGGCGCGCCGACGGCATCCGAAATTTTTGGTCGCACCATCACCGATCTCGCCAAAGCCGACGAATCGATGGTTGCGATCACAGCGGCGATGCCCGGGGGCACGAAGCTGGACATTTTCAAAAACGAATTGCCTGAGCGCTACTACGATGTCGGCATTGCCGAAGAGCATGCTGCGCTCTTTGCCTGTGGCTTAGCGACCCGGGGCATTCGTCCGTTTTTGGCGATTTATTCGACGTTCATGCAGCGTGCCTACGACATGATCATTCACGACATTGCCTTGCAAAACCTACCCGTGCGCTTGTGCATGGACCGTGGTGGACTATCGGGCGATGATGGCCCGACGCACCATGGGTTGTTCGATATCGGCTATTTGCGTCACGTGCCCGGTTTGGTTTTCATGCAGCCGAAAGACGAGAGCGAACTGGTCGATATGCTGCATTTCATGGCGAAATACGATGCGGGTCCGACGGCCATTCGCTATCCCCGCGGTCCGATCGCTGGCACTCCGGTTGCGTCTGAACGTCGCGTCATTGAGCTCGGTAAAGCAGAAGTGGTCAGTGATGGTGCTGATGTCGTCTTGCTGGGGCTTGGCACCATGTTCGAGCTAGCGGAGCAAACGCAAAAGGTCTTGGAGGAAAAAGGATACTCGGTTGCTTTGATCAACCCGCGCTTCATCAAGCCGTTGGATGCGGATGTCATCATCCACTATGCGAAAAAGTGCCGAGTTGTATGCACCTTTGAGGATCATGTTCTCATGCATGGTTTTGGAGCATCTGTCATCGAACTGCTCCACGATGCTGGCATTGACACTCCCGTAGAACGACTGGGTTGGCCGGACGAGTTTGTGGAGCACGGCAAACCGGATGTGCTGCGCGCGCAACACGGCTTGACCCGAGAGGCGGCAGTGGAAAAAATTCTCAAGCATCTGTGATGCTGACTTAGGCTGCCATTCCTCACCCAGCGCGATGGAATGGACGGCTTAGGTTTTGAAGTCGCGAGATTGAAAGCACAGCCAACCGATGACAAATACGGAGGCGTTGAGACCTAACAAAAAAGCGAAGGATTCCATCACCTTGGCCCAGGGCAGGTAGGTTTCCATGAGAAAGAGCCATGCGCTCATGCGCCACGTGATGAAGCATTCTTCGTAGGGGCGAAAGAAGGGGAAGTTCTGCAAGATCATATCGACAAACAAAATGCTGAGCGTGATGATCGTTGCGGCAGCGGGTTTCATCTTGAAACAGGAAAACATAAACGCGATCGATGAAATGGTGATCATGCTCAAGCCGATGCCCAAAGCGCCGAGAGCTAAGCGCGATGCGCCTTCGGCCCACTCGGGGTAGGCGGCGAACACTTTCATTTTCGGTTCCATGACAAAGAGCCCGCCATCCCAGCCGACGGCAGCAATTGCCATCAGGTAACCACTGATGCCGACAAAAAAGACAAAGCTTATGGTATACACGCAAACCGCAGCGTATTTGACCAAGAGCAAGCGCAGGCGCGAGATGGGTCGGGCGAAAATCAATCGTAGGTTGCCGTCTTCATTTTCTTTCGCGACAATGTCACCTGCTACAAGAGCGAAAAAGACCGAGCCTAATACAAACATGCTCAAAGTCATGATCATGAAGGTGATCGAGAGTGAGCTGTAGTATGTGTCGAATTCCAGTCCATTGGTTTGCAATTGCTTACGCGTGAGCTCTTGCGTGCGATCGAGCTTGTAGACTACGAGAATTAAAATCTCCATGGCCAAAAAGGCCACATAGCCGATGTACGTGCGTGGTCGGGCAAAGAGCTTGCGCAGCTCGCCGCGGAGTTGTGAGAGAAAATTCATGCGCGTGCAGAGATGGGGCCTTGTTGTTTGATTTCCATGTAGAGGTCTTCGAGGGAACGATGCTTGGGGGTGAATGAACGAATCAGCATGCCTGCTTGCACGAGATCACGCAAAACAAGCGCAGGGTCGATGGACGAGGGTAAAATGAGCATCCCCGATTCGACTTTCCCCCCATGAGTCGCGGTCAGAGCGGCGAGTCGTTCAGGAGTATCGCATTCGATTTCATACATCTGATGTTCATCTTCCAGCCCTTTGATGGGTCCCTCAAACACCAATTCACCGCCCTGCAAGATGGCGATGCGGTCGCACATTTGCTCGACCTCCGCCAGCAAGTGCGAATTGAACAGCACCGTCATGCCGCGCTCGCGCCGAAGTTCGAGAATGAAATCGCGGAACCACTTGATCCCTTCTGGGTCGAGTCCATCAGTCGGTTCATCTAACAATAAAATTTCCGGTTCGGGCAATAGGGCTTGTGCCAAGGCGAGGCGCTGTCGCATGCCATGACTGTAGGTTTGCACTTTGGAGTGAATCCTTTGGCTGAGTCCCACGCGTTCGACCACTTCTTTGGCCAGTCTTGCATCGAATCGACCGGAGTAGCTCATGAGGATTTTCAGATTTTGCCAACCGCTGAGATACTCATAAAAAGAAGGAGCTTCAAAAATCGCGCCGACCTTGCGCAGTGCACGTGAGCGGTCGTGCTGCACCGAAATGCCATCGATGCGAACGTCGCCGTGCGTGGGGGCGACCATGCCGAGGATGATGCCGAGTGTTGTGCTTTTTCCTGCACCATTATGGCCAAGTAGTCCGTAGATTTGTCCACGCTCCACGCGAAATGAAACGCCTTTTAGGGCGGGTGCGCCTTGGAAGTTTTTTTCGAGATGATCGATTTCTAACATGAGAGCGCTCAGGGAGTGGTGGTGAATTTGATGTCTTGGCTGGCGGAAAAATCGGCGTAGAGAATGTTTACGCCGCCATCACCGGGGTGCCATGCTTCCTTATCTGAAACGAGTGGAACCCGTGCGGGATCGCCGCTGACGTGAAAAAACATCAGTCGATGGCGCGGTCGATTGCTTTGCGTGGAATTCCACAGGTAGCTCGAGCCCGTATCGCGGAACAGCGTTTTGTCTTCGGGACAATGAAAGGCGTCCTCGTTCGAGAGATACACGTTCAGGGTATTGTCCATCACGGGAATCTCCTCCTGGCGAGAACTGCGGCCTGCTTCGAGATTGGGCATCATTTGATTGTGGTCTTGCAGATAGGATTCAATCGCGATGCCGATTTGGCGGAGGTTGCCGAGACAAGCGGCTTGGCGAGATTTTTTCAAAAACGAACTGGTGAGTGGCACAATCAGCGCTGCGAGAGCGCCGATGATGGCAATGACAATCAGAAGTTCCACCAACGTAAATCCGTGAACGGGAAGTGGTGAGCAGCGTTTCGAAGGGCGACAGCTCATGATCTTAGCGGGGTGGTGGACCAAAGCGATTGCCGCGCAGTCCTTGCATCACTTCATTCATCGACTCCATCAGAGGCGCAAGGTCCAGTTTCGTTTGGGCGCTGGATTTTTCAAAATACGCACGCATGCCTTCTTGGGTGATTTTTTCAATCACCTCGGGGCCGAACTCTTGACCGCGCTGCATGTCAGCAGCCGTGCGGCCTTTGGCGATTTCCTCGAGCCCTTGTTTGACAAATCGTTGACGATCGGCGGGCGGCATTTGATCGAGCGCTTGCATGAAGCGGTTCATGCTCTCGGCGATGGTGAGGTCGATGAACAAAGCGCGCTCGCGTGGGCTGAGCAGTCGGAAAAAAGCTTCGCCACTGCGGTTTTGTCGATTTTTTTCACGTTCGTGAAAGTCGAGTCGATTCGTGAGGTCGGCAATTTCGTGAATCTTTTCCTCACGTTCTTGGGCCACGAGTACGCTGCCGGACTCGTTTTGCGACCAATCATCGAACTGAGCCTCCGCCATTTCCTGTTGCAGGCGTTTTGCCGTGACCTTGCGCGAGCCCGCCCAACTGCGGATGGCGAAGACCAGCAGCCAAATGACGAGCAAGGCAATGGCTGCTTGAGAGACGAGGCGTTTCTGCATGACCGTGCAAGCTAGCGCAGGTGTGCGATTGCGCAAGGAACAATCAAGGAGAGACGAGGAAATTCAGTTGCAGTCCGGAGGGGAGTTGTTGGCGCAGGACGTCGGCAAATTGCTTTTCGAGCGACGATTGGGCTTGAGCGAGGATGCCGCTTTCGAGAAGCGAAGCTCGGGCCTTTTGGCTCAATTGCTCCAGTGCTGCGGCGCGTTGGGTGGCATCGAGTCGGTTCCAGTAGCCGCTTTCGTCCTCCAAAATTTCGAGCTGTGCTTGTTCGACGGAGAGCAAGCGTGGCGGCGGTAGCGTAATGGTGGCTCGTGAGCCATGGGCGGCGAGGTCGATGACAAAGGCTTCCTGCAAATCATAGCCCGCCTTGCCTGTGAAGCGAGCGCGGACATGAAAGCGCTTTTCGCTGCCGAGCCAGGTCGTGCGCACGGCATAAGACTCCGTAATGGTCGTTTCCGCAGTGGCAAGTTGCGCAATCGGGCTTTGTCGTTCGACCACCGTTTTGCCCTCAATGACGATTTTGGTGGGGACGGCCCACTGTTGCCAGAGAATATCCACTAGAGATTTGGCTCGCCTTAGGGAATCGGACGTCTGCTTCGCTTCTTCCATCCAGTGCCAGGCGATGGGGGAGATCGCAACCATCAGCAGGGCAATTCCCATCGTCAGCAGCAAGGAGCGCGAGAGAGGAAGACCAAAGATGGTGCTCATACGGGTAAAATAGCGCTCGTAGCGAAGCTGTCAATCAGGCAAAAGCAGCTCAAAAGTCGGTTCGCATGAGTTTTTTTCATTTTTTCATTGACAATGACAATTTAAAATGTGGAACTTTAATTTGTCAATAAAAAATAGCCCTTACATATTTGGTGGCCTTGCGCTCTAAAATTAATCAAATACCTTCTAGTGATGAAACTAAAATCTATTATTCTTTCCTTGAGTGCGATTGTCT
>JBDLWB010000249.1:0-3788 GCA_039804425.1 Verrucomicrobiota bacterium | reverse complement strand
TAAGGCACCCGATGGCTATCAGCTCAACCCCCATGCGGTATGGCAGGCGATGGATCCAGAAATTTTCGCTGCAGTCAAAAGCGAGCAATCGGGCTGCAAGCGATTCATGACCAAAATCGCTGAATACATCGATCAAGGAATCCCACTTTGCTGGTGCTTACGTCTCGGGATGTTTCCTGAAAAAGACATACCCCAAGCAAATGGTGGGCACATGCGCTTGATCATTGGCTACAATGCCAAAACGCAGGAAATCATCTACAGCGACTCGTGGGGCAAGGGCCATGAATGGAAGAAAATGCCCTTAGCTCATGCTTACGCTAGTAGCTCTTTGCTTTACACAATGTCACCCACCCGCTAGGAATCCTAACGCGCATGGCAAATATATATGGCATCGGCATCGATATCGTCGAGGTAGAGCGCTTGGCGGCTTCGATCGAGCAATTTGGCGAGCGTTTTTTGCAGCGGATTTTCACCTCGCAAGAAACCGCCTATTGTCGTGATAAAAGCGCACCCGCAATTCATTTTGCGGCGCGATTTGCTGCGAAAGAAGCGGTCGCAAAAGCGCTAGGTACAGGGATTGGCGAGGTCGTGGCATGGACCGACATCGAGGTCGTGCGCGATGTCAAAGGAAAGCCTGCGATTCAGCTCAGTGATGCGGCGCGACGGTACTGTGACCAGCAGCACATCATCGACATTCAGATCAGCCTCACACATACTGCAAACTATGCTGCGGCCAATGCGTTGATCTTATGCCGGGCGTAACGTTTCGAGGTAGGCAATTGCGGAGCGAAGGAGCCCAGGCAAAACAGCGTAGCCCATGATTTTCGCTTGCAACTCGAGACCCATGCTCAAGCTCATGATGAGACTTGCTTCTTCCGACGCAATCACAGCGCTGTGAACTTTCTTCTGCTTTTGCCCCAGCGTAAGTGCCTCTGCGATCGCCCGATGCCATTGTTGTTGCAACTCCTCACGAATGGCATACCAAGCGCTATCGTCGCGAGAAATCGTTGCAATCACGGTGACCAAAGGGCTCCCGTGAAAATCGGCACTGGGAATCACTTCCATGCGGCGCACTTGCTCACGCAAAATTTTTTGCAAGCAATCGAGGGCGTCATCCTGCTGAGCCAGTGGCTGTAGCCAAAGTTCCTCCAAAAGGGGCGACAATGTTTCCTGCAACCACTGCGTCGCTAAGTCCTCTTTACCAGAAAAATGGTGAAAAAGAGAACCCTTCGTGATGCCAGCGTTTTCGACAATCGCATTCAATCGAGCAGCATGCAGTCCATAGCGAACAAATTCCGCATGAGCACTTTCGAGAATTTTAGCGCGAGTGGCCGTGGGGTTTTTGGTGCGTAAGCTCATGGCCTCATTCAATCATACCAACTGGTTGGAGGCAATTAAGAAATGCGAAAGAGAGAGAAAAAGGGCAATTCAGGATCAATGTGCTGCATTTCTCTGCAAAAATCAAAAAACCATAGAGAATTTGACGAACGTGTGTCGTTTGGTAAGTTGTGCATATGAAACGGTGGTTGATAACAATGACTTTGATGGCGAGCTTTGCAGCGGCGGAGTCAGTCACTGATCTCAATCGATTGCAGGAGCTCGAAGCGAAAATTCAGACAGTTGCGCAGCGTTGCATGCCCATTACCGTAGCTTTGGTGGCGGCGGACGGATCGAGCTCGGGCTCTGGTGTGATCACGGAGAAAAGTGGACTCATCCTCACGGCAGCTCACGTAGTGCAGGGCAATGAATCCATGGAAGTGATTTTCCCCGATGGAAAAACCAAAAAAGGCAAAGTTTTGGGTGCGAACTACGGCAAGGACATCGCCATGGTGCAGATCGAAGGAGAGGACTCCTGGCCAGCGGCACAGCGGGGGAATTCGAAGAATTTGAAGGTAGGAGATTGGGTTATTGCGATGGGGCATGCCGCAGGATTTGACCCTGCACGCACTCCTCCCATTCGTTTTGGTCGAGTTGTTTCCAAAGGACCGGGAAATTTTTTTACGACCGATTGCACGTTGATTGGTGGCGATTCTGGCGGTCCAATCTTTGATTTGGAGGGTCGCATCATCGGCATCAACTCAAACATTGGCCAAGCTTTGAAAGTCAACAATCATGCGGGTATTGATGGATTTCAAGATGATTGGGACAAAATGCTCAGTGGCGAACAGTGGGGGCGCTTGGTGCTGGATCCACTCCAAAACGAAGACATGCCAGTGCTGGGTGTCGCCATCGATTGGTCGCGTCAAGGCTTGATTGTCGGAGCGGTGAGTCGCGGTTCGAAAGCCCTGCAAGCAGGCATTCAGCCTGGTGACATGATCGTTTCGCTCGAAGGGCAAAAACTGCGCAATCTCGATGACTTGCGCAATGAGTTATTGCGGCAGCAAGTGGGGGACAAGGTCTGTTTGGTAATTGTGCGCAACGGCAAAGAATTGACCAAAGAAGTCGAGCTCGTACGTCGCGGTGATGCGCAATAATGTGGAACCTTTTATTTGTATGATTCGATTTTTCATCCTCGTCATCGCCTCGTTAGGCTTGCCCATCATTGCGCAAGAATTGCCTCTGCAAAAAGAGCAAGATCGCGCTGTGCTACGTCGGCAATCCGGCGAGGTGTTCGATGTCGTCTCGCCGATTTCGCAAAAAGCAGGAAAGTCGGCTGTGTGGGTTTGGGCGGGAGGCAAAAGACAATTGTGCCTCGGCACCGTTGTCGGTGATGGCTCGCAGGTTCTCGCCAAATGGAGTGAAATCGCTAAGGTTCGCGGACTACCTCTGCAATGTGTCGGCAGCGAGAATCAGACCTATGACGCTTCTGTGGTGGGGGTATATGAAGACGAAGACATGGCTTTATTGCAACTGAAGAATTCCCAACTTCGTCCGGTGTCATGGGCGAATAGCGAATTGGTGGATTTAGGTCAGTTTTTGATCGCCGCGGGACCAGGTGATGTGACATTGGGCATGGGAGTGGTGAGCGTCAAAGAACGAGTATTGCGCGATAGCGATCAAGCTTATGTCGGTGTTGCGGTAGAAAATGGTAGCAATGGCGAAGGGGTTTTGGTGCGTCAGGTAGCCGATGGCTCACCTGCGGCTCAAGCTGGTTTGAAAGAGGGAGATTTGGTCGTTTCCCTCGCGGAAAAAAGCGTTAGCAGCACATCTGAATTTCGTGCACAGCTTGCCGCATACCGACCTGGTGATCGGGTCAAGATCGTCTATCTACGCGAACAGAAAAAAGCTTCTGCTGAGCTAATACTAGCTGCTAAGCAAGCAACAGGCCAATTTCCGCAGCGTCGTTTGGAAGTGATGGAGCGCATGGGAGGTGAAATTAGTCAGGTTCGCGATGGCTTTCCTGCTGTGATTCAGACCGACATGGTGCTGCACCCAGAAGAGTGTGGTGGCCCGATCCTCAACTTGCGCGGTGAGGTCATCGGAATGAGCGCCGCGCGAGCAGGACGAATTCGCAGCTATGTCATTCCGGCATCGACAATCAAGTCCATGCTAACGCGCAAGCCAGTAGCGGCCGAATTGGCGAAAGTGCGTACGGTTGACCCGGGGCCAACGCTATCGCGGACTCGTCAAGTGAGACCTCGCTTGAATCGAAACGACATGGAGCGCATGCGTCAACGGATGAGAGAGATGCAACAATTCATGCAGCGGCTCGATGAAGAACTGGGTGCGCTCGATCGCTGAAAATCGCTTCTTACTTGCCCATCCTTGCTGATTGTGGCAGGTTCTCGCACGCATGACGAACGATCGTAAAAAGACGGAACTTTTGGTAGGCACTTTCTTGCTGCTGG
>JBDLWB010000248.1:0-3086 GCA_039804425.1 Verrucomicrobiota bacterium | reverse complement strand
CATTTCGGCGGACATCGAGCTTCTCGCCAAAAAAGCGCGTGCCTTGGCCATGGTTCAGCAGATTCCTTATGCCATTACTTTTACCGAAAGTGCCGCGACTTTAGGACCTTTGGTCGAGGCGGGTTTGACTGATTCCGAGCGGCAAATGAAACAAAACATCGAAGACCAGGCTAGCAGCGAAGGCGAGACGGGATTGAAATTCCGCCCCGTTCGCGAGCAATTGCCCTTTGAGGATTTTGCCATATCTTTACGCCGCTGGGGTGCAGTGAATTGGTTGCCGATGCAGCGTCAAGATCCACTGATTTGGCGATTCGACCCCAAAGGCATGTGTGAGCCGATGGGGGTGAAGTTTGAATTTGCGGATGGTTGGATCGAAATGGACTTTCATCCGCTGACGGCAGGCATTCGGGATCGTAGCATGGAGGCAAGAAGATGAGACGAGCGATACACCCAAAAAGCGTCATGCGTGGCTATCTGCTGTTAGAGGTAGTGTTGGCAATGGGGTTGTTTGCTCTCGTTGCTACAGGATTTACCAAAGCGTTGCAATATGCGGCGGATGCCTCAGACCTGGCCGCGCGAGAAATGCAAGTGACGAGAATTTTGCAAAGTTCAATCGATGAAGCATTGTCCCTGCCAGTGCTCGAAGAGGGGGAGACTACGGAAGATCTCGAAGAGCGTGAAATGCGCATTGTTACGCAATTCGATCGATTGGAGGAATTGGAAAATCAGCAAGGTCAGCTCTTGCAAGACATGTGGCGGATCACAGTGACAGCGTATTTTCGACAAGGAACGGTCGAGCTCAATCGTAGTGCCACGACGTGGCGATATGGAAGGATGTATCAGCCATGAGAGTCGTCATTTCGCACCATCGACGCTGTGGTTTCACGCTCATTGAGGTCGTGATCGCCTTGGGTATGATGGCGGCCTTGATTTTGTTATGTGCGCGGTTAGCGACAGCCAACATTCAGCTCGCGAATGGCATCCAGCAGCAGCAGGCAGAAAACAGCATACGCGAAGGGTTGTTTGAGATGCTAAAACAGCATTTGTGTTCTTTGCCGGGCAATGCGCGGATCCAATTGCAGCACACCAAAGGAGCGCAGCCCTACGAATACCAATTGGTGCTCCAAAATGTTCCTCTTGCGTTCACTTGGGGTGGTGTCGAGCGGATTGCCAAAGCGGTGGAAATCGCTGGCGTGAAACGTCGGGATGGTTTCATTAACGTGGTCATGCGATACTATGAAAATCCCCTCTTGTCCGATGAAGAACAAGTGGCTGACACACGGGGCGAAGATCCCTTTGCGGAAGTCATTTTGATGGAAAACTTGCGATTTTTCGAGTGGCGGGCTCTCGATGGTCGATCGATGGAGTGGCTCTTGGACTGGGATTTGCAGGGTCGACTTCCCTTACAATTGGAGCTCGTGACAGCGCAAGGTGCCTACGGAGAAGAGATGAAACAGATTTTCTGGATCGTTCCCAAAATCAGCCCAGCAGTGGTGATTCGCAATACTGCGCAGAATCCCAATCAAGGGCAAACCCCGAATCCAGGTTCAGGGGACGGTGATGGTGCACCGGGACCGGATGCAGGGAACGGGGGGGCGATCGAAATCACGCCGCGAGTGAATCCGAACGGAAGCGGAGGAGGTCAGCAATGAAAACGATCGAGATACGGCATTGTGGTGCTCGTGCATCCAGAATCAAGGGCATGGCTTTAGTGGCTGTGCTCTGGTTGATGACCGTATTAGCCTTTGCGGCGCTGACAGCGGTCAAGCTGTTGTCCTTCGATCTCGATGTAGCAGATGCGCAGATCAATGGATTCAAGGCGCGGCAAGCGGCTGAAATGGGCATCGCGATTGGGGCAAACCCGGTGGTTCGGAGAGATGATCCGATGCTACAAGCACTCTCCGAGGAGGGATTCGGCTACCAAGTGCAACTGCGTTCTGAAGGTGAGCGCTTCAACATCAACTACATGCTGTTGAATGCGAACGACAAAAATTTGGTCAAACAAATTTTTCTCAACTGGGGAGTGGAAGAAGAATTAGCACAAGAAGTGGCGGATGCTTTATTCGACTGGGTTGATCCGAACGATGAAAAGCAATTGAATGGTGCGGAGCGTGAGTATTATGAAAATTTGGGGCGAATCAATCAACCCTTCAATCGGCCTTTTTATTCGCTCGAAGAAATGCGATTGGTGCGAGGCATGGATGTCATCGAGCAGATGAAGCCCGACTGGCGAGATTGGTTCACTGTATGGAGTGCGGGTGGTCTTGACATCAATGAAGCAAGTGCGGAAAAAATTGCCCTTGCGGCGGAGTGTGAGCTCGAGGATGCCAACTCCTTAGTGGAGATCGTGCGAGGCCCTGACGGCATCAGAGGGACCGATGATGATGCACCCTTTTCATCGCTGAATGGTGGACAAGGTGGAGTGAGTGTGTTTCAAATCTTGGGCGTGGCGGAATTTTATGCTCCGATTGTCAGTCAGCGTCTTGCTGTCAACGATAGTACTACGCGGATTGAGAGCATGGGGCAGTCAGGGGATAGCAAAAGGAAGATCGTGCTCGTGATGCGCAATCGCACGGGGCGCCCAACCATTTTAGAAAAAACAGAAGAAGTCGTACCGTGAATAATAAAGTAGAGATGGTAATGGTGTTGCCCGGAACCGCTGGCTGGGAGATCTGGGCTGGTATGCCGGGGATGCCGCTCGAGCGACGTGCGGTGACGTCGGTCTTGGTGGCAGGCGAAATTCCCGAATTGCCTGCGGGTGATGTCATGCACGTTTTTAGCGTGCGTGATGCGACCGTCTTGCCTCTAAAAACCAATACGGCGGATGAAGATTTATTTGATGATCTGACGCAAATGCACTGCGAGCGCATGGGGGTTAAAGCCGATCCTCTGGCAGGACAGTTGATGGATTCCTTTGTGATTGAAAAAAACGATGACAGCGCGACCATTGCGGCACTGGTCTTGCGGGCACCGGAAGAGGGCCAACTGCCGTCGCGCAGTCCCAAGTTTTTTGATTATGCGCCGCGGGTGTATCCGTTCGCGGGGAATGGAGTAGCGATCTGGAAAGAGCTGGGACATTGGGTTTT
>JBDLWB010000247.1:0-5757 GCA_039804425.1 Verrucomicrobiota bacterium | reverse complement strand
ATAGGAACGCAAGTTGGTTATCGAGACTGGTTTTGACAGAATTTCAGAATTTTCCAAATGACCATAGAAGGTAATGAACCAATATTCGAAAATCCTCAACGAAAATGGATCGGAATGTTGAATCATGGGATGATTGCCATGCCGAAATTCTGAAAAATTCTGAAATTCTGTCAACTCGGCTTCCCTTAATTGAGAAAAACTTTTCCCCAATTGTCTGCCATAAAAAGTATGGCTCTCCCTAGCTTGATCGCCGTGTCGAGCATTGTCAGATTTTGTGCTTTGCAAGCATGCGCATCTCAGGCACGTTTCTCTCAACAATTTTTTTGACCATGTCCTCTACTGCATTTCTCAAATCTCTTTTCGATCTCTCTGGTAAAGTTGCTGTAGTCATTGGCGGCACTGGCGAACTCTGTGGCACGATGGCCGTTGGCCTCGCGCGTGCTGGTGCCGAGGTAGTTCTCGGTGGTCGCATTCCCGAAAAAGCAGAGCGTCGCTTAGCAGAAATCGAATCGCACGGAGGCAAGGGCTACTTTGTCCCTGTCGACGTCACCTCGCGTGAATCACTGCAAAACCTGCTCGACACCGTGATCGAGAAATCAGGTAAAGTCGACATTCTCATCAATGGAGCAGGGACCAACTCGCCTACGCCATTTCTCGAAGTGACTGAGGAAGAATACGCGCGCATCATGGATACCAACCTCGCTGCCATTTTCCGCTCTTGCCAAGTGTTTGGGTCCTACTTCATCGAACAGGCCCAACCCGCCTCGATCATCAACCTCGGCTCGATCTCTGGTCTCAATCCTCTTTCCCGAGTGTTTACTTACTCTGCCTCCAAAGCAGCAGTCCACAATCTATCGAAAAATCTCGCACGTGAGTGGGCCGATAAAGACATTCGTGTGAATACTCTTGTCCCAGGATTTTTCCCTGCGGAACAAAACCGTAAAGTTCTCGATGAATCACGTGTGCTCGATATCTTGCGCCAAACTCCCGCTTCCCGTTTCGGAAATGCCGAGGAACTGATCGGCGCAACTCTATTGCTCGCTTCATCCAGTGCCGGTTCGTTCATCACAGGACACGAACTCATCGTCGATGGCGGATTTCATGCCATGACGATTTAATCGTCTGAGTCGAACACAGCATCGAACTGGACTTCTTGCCAAACGATCGTTTCCCCATCGAAAATGAATCGTCCGTGAAATGACTGCCCCGCGATCATTTGCGGTAGCCAGTGAATGTCGTCTGCCCACATCCGATGGTAGGGAATGTCCGTTAGCGGACACCAGAAAGGAACTGCTTCTTCTGTCTCGGTCGGTTCTCCATCCCACCCCTCGGCGACAAAAACATGACAATGAATATCGGGCATGTCGGACATCGCAAAACACAATTCACCACGCTTTTGCACACGGGTGGCTTCGATCATCAATTCTTCCCGAGTCTCTCGCAACGCGCACTCCAGCGGGGTCTCCCCAGGATCCATTTTCCCTCCAGGACCATTGACTTTCCCCGCACCAATGCCCCGCTTTTTTTCAATCAACAAAATCTTTCCCTCGTGAATCACAAAAAGCAAGGTCGCGAGAATCTCCCCTCGCCAACTGGCCCAATCGATGGTCGATGCGTGTGTCGAGTTCATGTGTAGGATTCCACGCTGTCACAAGTGCAGACCAAATTGCGATCACCATGGACGTTATCGATGCGTCCCACACTGGGCCAGAATTTGTGCTGCCGCAAATAAGGCAAAGGATAAGCCGCTTTTTCACGCGAATACGAATGACCCCACTCATCCGCAACCACTGCTGTCGCCGGGTGCGGAGCGTTTTTTAACACGTTGTCTTCACGATCTGCGCGCCCACTCATCACTTCCTCGATCTCTTGATAAATCGAAACCATCGCGTCGCAAAAACGATCCAACTCCGCTTTTGATTCCGATTCTGTTGGTTCAATCATCAGAGTACCAGCCACGGGCCAGGACATCGTCGGCGAGTGAAAACCATAGTCCATCAATCGTTTCGCTACATCTTCCACCGTAATGCCACTTTTCTCCGATAAAGCCCGCAGGTCGATGATGCACTCATGCGCCACCAATCCTTTTTTACCCGTATAGAGAATCGGAAAGTAGGCCTGCAGACGCTTGGCCATGTAGTTCGCATTCAAGATCGCAATCTCTGTCGCCGAGCGCAACCCTTGCGCCCCCATCATCGCAATGTACATCCAAGAGATGGTATTGATGGAAGCGCTGCCATAAGGAGCCGAACAAACCGCGCCATCCGCTGCTGCAAGCGAGGCATGCCCCGGCAAATAAGGAACCAACTGCTTGGCCACACCAATCGGCCCCACACCGGGACCACCACCACCATGGGGAATGCAAAATGTTTTGTGCAAATTCAAATGACAAACATCCGCTCCAATGAATCCAGGACTGGTCAGACCAACCTGCGCATTCATGTTGGCTCCATCCATGTACACTTGCCCCCCCGCTTGATGAATCCACTCGCAAATGTCTTTGATCGATTCCTCAAAGACTCCATGCGTCGACGGATACGTAATCATCAAAGCAGCCAACTGCTCGCGATGCTCCGCGATACGCACTTGCAAGTCAGCACAGTCGATATTCCCTTGCTCATCACACTTCACACCCACCACCTTGAAACCACACATTACAGCCGAAGCGGGATTGGTGCCATGAGCCGACACCGGAATCAAACACACATTCCGCTGCGTATCGCCGTGAGCCAAATGATAACGTCGAATCGCCAGCAGACCGGCGTATTCTCCCTGAGAACCCGCATTGGGCTGTAAGGAAACCGCGGCAAATCCCGTAATCTCCGCCAACCATTGCTCCAACTCATGCAGCATGCTCACATAACCAACCGACTGGTCGGCTGGAACAAAGGGGTGCAAGCTCGAAACCTGCGGCCAACTCAAGGGCATCATTTCTGATGTCGCATTCAGCTTCATTGTGCAGGAACCCAGCGCGATCATCGATTCGTTCAATGCCAAATCCTTCGACTCGAGACGCTTCAGATAGCGCAGCATTTCGGTTTCCGAGTGATACTGTCGGAACACGGCCTGCGGCAAAATTTCGCTCTCACGAAGCGGCAGTTTCGATGCCGAGAAGGGCGCCACAGCATCAACCAGACTCGCGCCCAAGAGCGATGCCAATGTCACAAGGTCTTGCTCAGTGGTGGTTTCATCACAGGAAATGCCCAGTCGATTTTCGTCTATCATGCGCAGATTGTATCCTGCCGACGCTGCTTTGCTGAGCAGTTGCTGCGATTGACCGCGAGTCTCCACTGTAATGGTGTCAAAAAACAACTCGGAATCAAGGGTGTAGCCTGCAGCCCGAAGAGACTGCGCCAATCGCCATGCCATGCCGTGCGCATGCCCCGCAATGCTTTGCAAGCCCGCGGGTCCATGATAAACGGCATACATCGATGCCATGACAGCCAAGAGCACCTGCGCGGTGCAAATGTTCGATGTGGCTTTGTCCCGACGTATGTGTTGCTCGCGAGTTTGCAAAGAAAGCCGAAAACCGGGCTTACCATAAGCATCCACAGAAACCCCGATCAAGCGACCCGGCATTTTGCGTTTCAATGCATCTTTGCACGACATGAATGCCGCATGTGGCCCACCGAATCCCATCGGCACACCAAAGCGCTGCGAGCTTCCGACGCAAATGTCCGCGCCAAATTCGCCTGGTGCACGCAATACCGTCAAGGCTAGCAAATCAGCTGCCACCATCGAAACGACACCAGCCAATCGACATTTTTCAAACAACGCAGAAAAGTCATCGACTCGACCGAAGGTATCAGGATACTGCACCAACACCGCAAACAATCCATCGACTTCCCCAGGCTGCAACGAAAGATGATCGCCCACCAAAACTTCGATTCCGAGCGGTTCCGCACGGGTTTTGACAACATCGATGGTCTGCGGATGACAACGATCGGATACAAACATCACTTTGCCATTCGGCTTGCCTCCAAGCGCTAGGCTCATCGCTTCTGCCGCCGCCGTGCCTTCATCGAGCAAAGAGGCATTCGCCACATCCAAGCCCGTGAGATTGGTGATCATGGTCTGGAAATTCAATAATGCTTCCAGGCGCCCTTGCGCAATCTCCGCTTGATAAGGAGTGTAGGCCGTATACCAACCCGGATTTTCCAAAATGTTGCGCTGAATCACGGTCGGCGTGTGTGTCCCGTAGTATCCCTGGCCGATGAACGATTTTTTTAATCCATTTTGCGACATCACTTGTTGCAAGCGTGCGAGCGCATCGACTTCCGAGAGCGCGTCCGGCAAATCGAGTGGCTGATCCTGTCGAATCACTGCAGGCACCGCATCAGCGATCAAACCTTCGATTTCCTCGTAACCAAGCGACTGCAACATCGCGTCACGATCTTGCTCCAAAACTCCGAGGTGGCGACTGGCAAAAGTAGAGTAGGCATTCATGGGAAAATCAGGAAAAAATGCGGTAGGTCATCATCAAACATCCGCTGCACAGTGCATAGCGGATTTTTCGACTTCCGCAACACGGACTTCTGGAAATCGCCAACTTTCCTTTCAGGATTCTGTCGTCTGTGACTTCTTGTCCCCTCTCCCAGCACTCATCGCCACCAACACTGCGATGAATTGCAAGAATAACTCCCCCATTTTCTGCGGGTAAGATATTTTCATTTCCGATGCCCCAAAGCAACCACAGGAAATGTCCAACCCCTGACGCCAAGCCCAAGCAATGGCCCCGACAAACATCAAGGTCATCCCCAAGGACCACCACAACGCACCGCGACGAGCGAATTGCCCCAAGAGACAAACCCCTACGACGACTTCAAGCCATGGTAGCCCGTAGGCCATCACAGGAACAAGATCTGCGGGGAGTAACTGATATTTTTCCACATCCGCAGCAAAGGCCGAAACTCCGGTCGCAAACAATTTTTTGCCACCCGCATAGAGAAAGAGTAAACCTAAACCCATTTCCGCTAGCAAACGCACCCACTTCATCTGGCACATGCTACAACGCGATGGTTCACTTCGACAAGTCGCAATCACAGTGCCCGATTTCCGCATGCCAACCCTTGCTCTGGCCATTTTTTTGACATAGGATGCTTACGCCATGATTTCTCTATCCTCTCCCATCGGTCGCGTTCGCCTTGTCGGTGTCATCGAAGGCATTTCTTTTTTGCTCTTGCTCGGCATCGCCATGCCTTTGAAATACGCCTTTGAGTTGCCACAAGCCGTGCGCATCGTCGGCATGGCTCACGGCATTCTTTTCATCGCTTTCGCTCTCGTCTTGCTCCTCGCCTGGATCGGTGGTGCACTGAGTTTCCGCTGGGCCTTCATCGCTTTTGTCGCGACACTCATCCCCTTCGGCCCGTTTCTGATCGACCGACGACTCGCAGCGTTGGAGAAATCTCCTGACTAAACTCCACTTCTCATGAAAAAAACCACCATCCTCCTCGCGTTGCTCATCTGCGCGGCGATCGCCGGCTTTTTGTTGACCAGACATTCATCGCCAAAAGAAACAATCAACCCTACTCCCACGCCCACCGCCGAGCCCGCTCCGCCCCGCGAGCCCTACTCCTACGGTCCAGCTTCGGCCGATGGCATCGGCAAGTTTTATCTCGGACGCGAAATTTCCCAAGTCATGGGCCACCCCGCACTCGGTTGGCTCGAGCGCGAGGAGCGGGAAAGCGAAGAAGCCCCCAGTCGCGCTATCGCGGCCATCTCAGTGCGAGCCACCGATGTCATTGCCGATGTCGGCGC
>JBDLWB010000246.1:0-3192 GCA_039804425.1 Verrucomicrobiota bacterium | reverse complement strand
ACTCAGGAAAACCATTGGCGGCTGGTTTTTTACGAATGTTGATGAGTGCCTCGGATTGAAGGAAGAGAACGGACGGGTGAAAGAGAGCCGCCGAAATTTGTGTCTGGTAGAGTTCGAGATGGATCTGGCGCTGCTGCATCGGGTTCGACGAGAAGTAGCGTTGGTAGATTTCACGGAAGTTCGGCAAGTTGCCATTAATCTCAAAAGCGGTTTGGGCAATGGTGGTGAAGTTTTGGGGTTTAGGGTAACGCGCGAGACCAACGTTGATGCCCCAGTAGATGCTTTTATAAACTGGAGTGTTCGGTACCCCGCCTGTGCCGCTTCCGCTCTCTGAACCTTCACAGCATTCTTTGCAGCCATTGCTGCATGAGCTGCCTGGTGGATTGACGGCCTGGAGGGCGGGGAGGGCGATGAAAAATAAAGCGCTGAGGAGAGTGACAAATCGTTTCATAAAATCGTTAGGATTCAGTAAGGTGTGAGAAAATTTTAGATGATGGTGGGAAGATGGTGGGAGTTACTCTTGCAAACTGGTTTCGCTGCTCTCAGGAAAGCGACGTGCGAGAGCTGCAGCTGATTCACGAGCGGCGTAATGCAGTGCTGGTGAGGATTGAGCGATGTTTTCCAATGGGGACCGATCCTGTTCATCGCCGATTTTTCCGAGAGCCGCAATCGCGGGCAAGCGCAGGGACGCGTCGGCTTTTTCTTGATAGGCAATTTGGCGTATGACGGGGCGAAATTCGTCTGGCGCGAGGATACCAGCAGCAGAGACGGCAGACACGCGGGTTGGATGGCTGAGTGAGGAACCATCTTGCAAGGCTTGCCGCAACCATGGTGTGAGCGCTGTTACTGCGTCTTGGCAGTCGACACCTGATGGCACGCGAGCAAGATCCGCTAGCATCATCAGTGTAGTGCCCGGAATGCTGGTGTGCTCGAGACTTGGGTCAGTGGCTGCTTGCGCAAGTGCTAGGAGAATCTTTTTGCGTTGAGCTGTCTGCGGTTGCGGCAGTTTCGTCTGTGAAGCGAGACGGCTGCGGGGATGCAACCACGCGCTCAGATGCTGCACGGCATAATCGCGCATCACATCGGGTTGTTGTGGATTGCGCAGAACCTGCAAAAATTCACGGCTCAGCCGCTCTGGCTGGGTATCGTGTGCGAGCAGGAGCGCGAAAATGTCGTTGGCGATCACAAACCAGTGCTCGGGAAGTTCTCCACGGACGGCAGGAGAGGCGAGCATTTGGTAGAGTTGTTGTAGCTCTGGCTCGCTCAGGCCTTCCTCACTGATTTGACGCAATTGCATCAGACGAGCTTGATAGGGCAAATGAATGTCGGTGAGAAAGGACAAACGACTAGGCGCAGCTGCGGAGGGTGATCGGCGTTCCGACGTTTGCGCCCGCCCTGCTGTGACGCGAGAAGAAATGTCCGAACTGTTTTCACCGAGCCATGGGTTCTCGGATGTTGTGCGCCACGGCAGCAAATACCGCAGGCCCACCATGCTTCCCACCATGCCCAGTGCAAGGAGGCTCAGGGAAACAATCAAGCGACGTGATGGCTGGTGAATCGCAGGCATGAAATGCGGAAGAAAGAAATTCCGAAGCAATTAACGCGTCCCAAGCAGGTTGCCATGCCGGTCATAAACACTCACATGATGACAATAACCGCCAGGCAGACCCAAGGGGAAGAGGAAGGAGAGATTGACGATACCATTTTCCACATCGCTGGCGTAGATTTGTCGATAGGTGGTGCCGTCCAAGAACATCACACCCGCACGGAAAATCCCGATCTCGACGCGTGCATTGGGGGGGAGGTTGAGAATGGTCAGTGGCGTGTTGAAAATTTTGTATCCGGGAATCGGGCTTGTCGCATTTGAGGTCAAATCATTTTGTAGCGCATCAGAGACTCCAATGACGTGAATTCTTTGCAGTGCGAGAATCGGCCCTCCAGGAAACAAACGGGCTGCTATCGCCATGTCCTCAATGCGACGAGGAGCAATGCCTAAAGTCACTTGGGTGTCTTGGCGAGCGATGGTGAGGCGATTGAGCTCGCCATTGGCTTCAAAGCTAACTTGATGAGCCGCTTGCACAGTCCATGAGCGCAGGTTATTGTCGAGTGCATCGATCACAGAAGCGGAGAAATGGGGTGCGGCAATCACATGCACGGTTAGGACAGCACTTCCCCCGTTTGCTAGTGTGGCATGGATCGCGTAGCTGCCAGGCTGCGGGAACGGAATGACCAGTCGATCCTGACTGCCTACGACCACAGGTGCTGCGGAGGGAGCGGTGATCGTCGCCGCCATCGTAGGATCGCTCGTCCACGCACCAACGCGCAAAGCATCGCCTTGGCGAATGGTTAAGGTTTCTGCATCCATGACGTTGGTCGATTGCCAGGTGATGGTGGCCGTGGTCTCGGAACCTTGTTCAAAGCGTATCAAAGATGTTTGAGCTTGGGAGGTGTTTTCCAGTGGGATGTTTGCATACCAGTGACCTTGGCCCGTGCCGATGATGGCAGATTGCTGATTGATGTTCACAGCACCGGGATCGCGGGCAACTCCCTCGATAAATGCAGGCGAAGTTCGTGAGTTGGGCTCGTAAGGCATCACGCGATTGGCTTGTGCGAGAAGACCTTGCACATTCGCGGGAGATAGAAGCTTTAAGGATACCAAACGCACAGTCCTGCGCGCGATGGAGTTGTCGACGAGCACACTAACTTGATGCTCACCAGCAGTCAGCCATGGACGAAGAACTTGCAAAAGACCACGCTTGTTGGCCCCAAAATGAACCAGTTTTCTCTGCACGGTTTTCCCATCAATTGTAAGAACAATCGGCACTGATTCACTGCCATAGGTGACGCCCATCATTTCCATGTCGAGGCGCAATAACCAGTGGGCGGCATTGGGCACGGAAAAAGCCCAGGTAGCTTCACCTCGAAAGCTCGAGGATAAAAGACCTCCACTCGTCCAAGTCCAAGGGGCGGATGACGAAATCGGCTGTTGGAGACCAATGGAGCCGATCAAGGTATCGTTGATTGTGTGCGGGGTCAGAACGTCAGTCGATAAAGCATGATATTCTTCGCCGTCACTGTCACCATCCCCATCGGTATCGGCATTGGTAGGATCGGTGCCAAGTAGGTATTCGAGTCGGTTGTTCAAACCGTCTTCATCATAGTCGCCTCGCTCGCCCTGATGCACTCGATCGA
>JBDLWB010000245.1:0-3731 GCA_039804425.1 Verrucomicrobiota bacterium | reverse complement strand
TCTCTCACGCAACGCGTTGAGAATCTTTCTTTTCAAGGAATCACCTTTGCTTTCACGGAGTCGATTCTTCCCACGGTCGAACATTCTTCCGGAAAAGCCACGGTGCAAGCCGCTACGTGGTGCACGGCTTTTGATGATACCGATTGGCACAAAATTCAATACCGCGCCTACGATACGACACCCTGCGCCATCGAGATCTCCAGCGCTACTGCGATCATCGTGGAGAATTGCCACCTGAAGCATATCGGCAATGATGGCATCGGCATGATCAATGATGTCACCGAGTCGCAATGCATCGGCAATCTCTGCTTCGATATCGGCGGCTCGGCTTTTCAAATCGGTCATCCTCAACACATCTACATCGGCGATGGCGGTCCTCATGAAAAATACTCTCCTCAGACGGAAGGCCTCTGCCGCAATATCCTCATCAAAAATAACGTGATGCATGAACTCACCACGTTGTTCTACGGTCACGCGGGTCTCACCGCTTATTTTGTCGATGGCCTCAAAATCGAACACAATCACATCCAAGGCACTCAATACAGCGCCGTCAGCCTTGGCTGGGGCTGGAATAATTTTGATGAAATCTCTGTTCCCGGCAACCCCACCACCACCTGCCGCAATAATTCCTTCAACCACAATCGCATTTATGACTGCATGAAAATGCTCCACGACGGCGGCGCCTTTTATACCCTCGGCAGTCAACCGAATTCCGAGGCTAACGGAAATTACGTCAAAGCCGCGACCACTCATTTCCAAGGCGTTTACCATCCCGATGAAGGAACCGCTTACTACACAGGAAAAAATTTGGTGTTCGAGATTGTATCCGGCCAAGACAACTTCGAGCTCAATGATTGGAAACGCAAGCGCGACAACCATTACAGCAACATTTACTCGACTTCGAGCAGTCAGCAAACGGGCGCGCCAAACAGCACGATTACGGATCTCCACGTGATCCCCGATGCCAATTGGCCCCAGCCCGCCCTCGACATCATCAAGAATGCCGGACCTGAACCCCAGTATGATTCGTTGCTGAAACAAATCCCCGGCATCGAGTTTGATCCGAAGGATCGCTATACGGTCAAACCGATGTCTGATTGAATGGGAATATGCAGAAAATGATCATCGCCGTCACGTCGTTCGCACTCGCCATGGCAAGTTCACTTGCCTTTGCGGGTGCCATTTCGATGAGCTGGAAAACCGACAAAGAGCCGGTTTCCTATCAGCCAGGCGATACCATGCATTGCATCATCCAATTGCTCGATGATGGTCAACCGCTGGCAGGAAAAACGCTCCAATGGCGACGCAGCGGCGATGATGGCGTCATCGCCACCGGCCACGCGGTCAGCTCCGCGAATCAACCAGTCGTCATCATCACTTCTATCAAGCAGCCTGGTTTTGTGCGGCTCGAAGTCGATGTGTTGGAGCCAGACGGCTCATCCATGAAAGCACCAAACGGTGAAGCATTACGATTCGAGGGCGGAGCTGCGGCACATCCAGAAAAACTGTTAGGCTCGACAGAGCCAGCGGATTTTGATGCTTTTTGGGAACGACAAAAAGCGCGCTTGGCCGAGGTAACCATGACTGCCGAGCTCAAGGAAATTGCGGACGCGCGACCCGGCTTTCAGATCTACGACGTCAAGGTCGCCTGCGCAGGGAAGCGTCCGCTGACGGCCTACCTCGCCATCCCGAACGGCTGCCGCGAAAAGTCGCTGCCCGCTCAAGTGATGTTTCACGGCTACGGCGTGAGCGGTGCCACCATCCAAACTTCACCCGACCGCATCGTGCTCGATGTCGGCGCGCATGGCTTGGAAAACGGTCGCGAAGATTCCTATTACAAGACCTTGGAAGAGTGCGAGCTCAAGCACTACGGCTTCAACAATGAGGAAAATGCCCGACCAGAAACCGCCTACTTCAACGGTGTCTTGCTTCGTGTGATGCGTGCACTGCAATACATCAAAAGCCGTCCTGAGTGGAATGGCCATGATTTGATCGTCAGCGGCCCCAGCCAAGGCGGCTTCCAGGCCATCGCTGCCGCAGCGCTCGATCCCGATGTCACGCGCTGTGAGGCACTGAAGCCGTGGTGCTGTGATCTAACAGGAAGCCAACAAGGACGTTTGCGCGGATGGCGTCCGGACAACGCAGCAGGTCTCGCTTATTACGATACCACCTCTTTCGGCAAGCGCATCAAGTGCGAAACTTACCTGCTCACCGGACTCGGTGATGATATCTGCCCCCCATCGGGCGTAATGCTGCTTTATCTTCATCTCCAGACGCCGAACAAGACGATCGAGATCAAACAAGGCGAAAATCACGGCTGGGAAACAGCACCGCAATCACGCCACCAGACTTTGCGTCAGCAACGAAATCAGAACTAACAAAAAATCTTCACATCTTCCTCTCTTCATCATGAAATCATCCATCCTATTCCAAACATCCGCCGCGATCCTTTGTGGGCTCTCTATGCTCTCCGCCGTGGATGCCCCCGCCGAACCCATGAGCCTATGGTTTACCACACCGGCCGTCACCTATCTCGAATCCAATCCACTCGGAAATGGCCGACTCGGCGCGATGGATTTTGGCGGCGTGGACGATTGCCGCGTTGTCCTCAATGAGTCCAGTGTCTGGTCGGGCGGCCCTTATGATGCGAACCGCTACGATGCCCACCAATCGCTGGAAGCCACCCGCAAGGCGATTTTCTCCGGCGATCTGGAAACGGCCAAAAACTTGCTCGATGCCAATTTCAAATATGGCGAGGGCATCAGCGGCTGGGGTGACAAAAACCAATTCGGCTGCTACCAAATCCTTGGCGACCTCACGCTCCGATTCAAATCTTCCGATCTCCGTCCCGGCGTCACTTCCCCCAGCGGCCACGCCTCAGGCGACGGCGTCGGCGTTGCCATGGGCATCAGCATGAACGGCGTTGCAGGTGCGCCTACAACACTAAGCACCGGCAAATCCATCCGCAGCACCTTCGATGGCTCGGATCAAACCAAATGGTGCGTGCCGAATGCCGGAAACGCCGTCATTTGGCAGGCCTCACTCCCCGCCGCTCAGAAAGTGTCCGACTACTCCCTCACTAGCGCCGATGACATGCCCGTTCGCGATCCGAAGGAATGGACGCTTGAGGGCTCGAACGATGGCAAGCAATGGACCACGCTCGACAAGCAGGTAATGCCAGAACCTTTCCCGAATCGCTTTGAAAAAAAATCGTTCACGATCGCCAAACCCGCTGCCTATCGCATCTACCGCTTCACTTTCATTCCGCGCGATGCCTATTTCCAACTCAGCGAAATCAACCTAACAGGTCTGGAGCTGCCGACAAACTCCACCGTCCCGGCCGACTACCGTCGCGACCTGAATGTGATGCGTGGCGTCTCGACCACTCAGTTCTCGGTGGAGGGCACAAAGTTTCAGCGCGAGCTCATCGTCTCGAAGCCAGCGGAAGTCATCGCCATGCGCATCCGCGCTACGAAGAAAGGTGCCTTGCATTTTTCCGCCAATCTGTCGCGCGCCGAGAATGCCAAGGTCCGTGCCGATGGCAAAACGCTCGTGATGGAGGGCCAACTCCCGTTCAACAAACCCGGCAAAGGTGAGTCCGGCGAGGGCGTGAAATTCCTCACGGTGCTCGCCGTTTCCACCGTCGGCGGAAAAACCACCACCACCCCTGAGAGCGTGACCATCGAGGGCGCCGATGAGGCCGTACTGCTGATTTCTGCCGGCACCAACCT
>JBDLWB010000244.1:0-24518 GCA_039804425.1 Verrucomicrobiota bacterium | reverse complement strand
GAATTAAGCAAGTGTGCCTTCTTCTGACTCACCGTCCTTCTTGCACTTTTTGCAGTCACTGGCGATGGTGCCTTCTTCTTTTTCTTCACCATCTTTTTTGCACTTCTTGCAATCGCTCAGCAGAGTTTCTTCTTTTTCCTCGCCGTCTTTCTTGCACTTTTTGCAGTCACTGGCAATGGTGCCTTCTTGCTTTTCTTCACCGTCTTTTTTGCACTTTTTGCAATCGCTCAGCAAAGTTTCTTCCTTAGCTGCGCCTTCTTTATCGCACTTTTTGCAGTCACCTGCAAGAGCGAGACCTGCGAAGGAAACGAGGCCAAGAATGGTCCAGATTGTTTTTTTGATCATATTCGTATGGTTGTGTTGTTGTTGTCCCGAAGGGTGAATGGAATCTACCCTTATTAAGGAAATGTCGCAACGGGATTTTTTTGTCTAAAATTCCTTTTTTTCATCGATCTCTCTGATGTCTGCATTATCATCGACAGGTCATGCTCCAAGATGTTCTGATGTCGGATGTAGGTGAATTCTTCGCTTGGACGATGCCATGGGATTCAGTCATCATGGCCTACGTTGTACTGGTGATCTTGCTGATTCTTGGATTCATGGGGTGTGTTTTACCGATCTTACCAGGACACATGTTGATTGTGCTCGCGGCGGTGATTCACCGACTCTGGCTCGGCGATGAATCATGCTTGAATCGTTGGACATTCGTGGCCTTGTTGCTCATGTGGGCGACGGCACAGTGGATTGAGTGGGCGAGTGTTGCGGCGGGGGCGAAGTTTTTTGGAGGAAGTAAATGGGGAGCTTGGGGAGCTGTTTTGGGTGGATTGGTGGGGATGTTTTTCTTTCCCATCGGTCTACTGGTTGGTCCATTCGTGGGGGCATTCGCTTTGGAAAAAGTGCTGGCGAAAAAAGAGTTGCGTCCATCTGCTGTGTCGGGCATTGGCAGCATGGTGGGGGTTGCCTTCGGGATTTTCATGCAAGTTCTTGTGGGAGTAGCGATGGTGGCGTGGATTGTCGTCGATCTCTGGCTTGGGGCATGAAATGGCTGTGCATTCTTGCTTGATCGAGCAACGACAGGAGGTTAAGGAAAGCGGCATGGACGAACAAGTCGGGTTCAAAGAGTGGCAGGTTGTTTGCGATGCACTGGCGGACGGTCGGCAGACTGTGATCTTGCGCAAAGGCGGCATTCATGAAGGTCGGGAAGGATTTTCTTTCGCTCATGAACGGTTCTATCTTTTCCCCACACGTTTTCACGCGACTAGTGAGCAAGTACGTGTGACGCATGAATTGACGCCATTGCCTGAATGGCAGGTGGGTGATGACATCGTCATTACCCATCGGGTCGAGGTCGAATGGGCGAAAACCCTCACGGATTGGCAAGATGTTGCAGCGCTCAAAGATCAGCACATTTATACCGAAAAAACTGTGCGTGAGCGGTTTGATTGGGAGGGCAAAGGCATGAGTCGCGGCAGCATTCATGTCGCAAAAGTAAGGGTGATCGCGCTTGAGCAACCATGGAAATTTCCCTACGAAACTCGCTACGGAGGATGTCGTAGTTGGGTAAAGCTCGATGCTCATTGATGATTGGCGCTGGCAAGAAAAGCGTGACTTTTGGAACGATTGGTGCATATTTCCTCCATGCCTTCCCCATCTCAGCAAAAAAACGGACACGGGGGATTGAACCTGCGGGTCGAGCCAGCTTCGATTGATGATTTGCCTGATTTGGTCGAGTTGACGATGGATTTGTTTGCTCACTCAGGTGACTTACGTGCCGACTCTCAGGTGCAAGAATACGGTTTGCGTTTGATTCTTGAACAACCCTCGCGCGGGAGGATTTTTGTGTTGCGTTCAGACGAACGGATTTTTGGTATGGTGAATTTATTGTTCACGATTTCCACAGCGATGGGAGGATTTGTGATTCTCATGGAAGATGTCATCGTTCATCCCGTTCATCGCGGTCATGGATACGGGACAATGTTGATCGAATACGTTCTCGATTTCGCGAAGAAAAAAGACTTCAAGCGGATCACTCTTTTAACCGATAAAATTAGTGCGGACTCGCAACATTTCTTCAAAAAAATGGGCTTTGAATATTCCAGCATGATACCGATGCGGAGGATCATTTCCTAGAGAGTCAGATCAGACCATGAACCCAGTTATCGAGTCCGATGCCTTTGCGATTGCCATGCTGGCCGTGATTTTCAGCGCTTTGGGTGTCATCGCGCTACTGCTATTGAGTATGCGCTGGAGAGCCTCGCGACGGGATCCGCAAGTCGACGCATTGCTCGAAGAGTTGGCAGAAGAAACGAAACAGAAACGTGCCGCAACAACGGCTCCCAGTCAACGTGCGCCGTGGGAGCGTGATGCAGATTGGTGGCGCAGCGGGTCGGTCGATGGTCGTTGATTTGATGTTGCTTCAAGTTTTGCTTTTGACCTTCGATCTGAAATCAGACAACTTGGTTGTCGAACAATGAAGTGTCCTCAGTGCGATCAACAACTCTTCGATCACGCCGATCAATGCCCGCATTGTGGATTCCTTCATGCGCATGACCATCAATGGCTCATCGATCTTCCGCGGCAATGCTCGTTGTTTTCCGATCATGCGGGATTGCTAAAGCTGAAAGAGCGGCAAGCGGTGACACGCCTGCTGATGCAATTTGCACAGCGATTTCCTGGGCGTTTTTTAGCATTGATGACCGTAAGCTTGCCCGTAGAGGCAAACTTCTCCGTTTCGGCACTTGCGATCATGAATCGATGTCGTTTTGAAGAGACTCGCTGGCTCGATGCAGATGCAGGATTGTTGCTTTTGATCGACATGGAGCAAAAACAAGCGACGCTTGTGTATGGCTACCATTGGGAGGGTTTGCTACACGATGCCGATGTCGAAAAATGTCTTGCAAGAGGTTGCGAACATTGGCGAGCGGGGCGCTATTTATTCGGCATCAAAGCAACCATTGAAGCTCTGGAAAAAATCATCATTCGCCGGCATCAGCAGCAGAATGAGCCGCAGAAAACTTCTTTCCTACCCAATTGGCTGCGAATGAAAATCGGCCATTTATCGGATCAAGATCAGGAGCAGAGAGGAGGTTCTTCATGAAACTAGGTTACGGCATTGCCATAAGCGTCTGTTTATTCTCCGCTGCATTAGGGCAAGTCGATGAGGTTGTTGTCGAAGATCTACCGCCTTTGCCTGAGTGGAGTAGCGAAGACATGCGTCGATGGGAATTAGGCGAGAGCTTGATTTCTGATTTATTGTTTCAGTCCCTCAAGGATGCTGAAAACGTAGCGCCGATCATCGAAGGATTTTCCTGGCAACAGTATGAGCGCGAACTAGCGGAAGAAAAGAAAGTCAGCCAGATCCCGCAAAAGATTCTTGCACAGTATTTTTCACAAAAACCGACTACCTTTCTCATCGATCCGCAAAATATCCTGACTCGACAAGAGTATCGCGATCGTTTGAGTTTTCTGAAATACCACGACAGCGACTCACAGGTAGGACTGTATGTGTATCTTTTTGAAGGGCATCAAAAACTAGAGCAGGATCAACGTGCGCAACAGGTCATCCAGCAACATTTCGCAGAGTCTGGGCCGACCGCCATTGTGTTTTATTACATGGAGGAACCTGGGCGAGCAGAACTTTGTCTCAGCGATGAATTGTTGCGTTCCGTGGGGGGCGCGGAGCGGGCTAGAGCTTTACAGAGTGCGATCAATCAGGCGCGAGTCAAAAGTCAACCAGTCGATCAATTGGATAGTTTCTGTGTTCAAATGTCGATCCGCCTCTACTGGATGGAAAAAGCGTGGCAAGCTGGGGTCATTGCGCCCTTAGAGGTGTCTGCGGAAACCATTTCTCCGAGAACCCCTGTGGATTGGCGACTGAAGTTGCAGGATTGGTGGGCAAGATGGGGTTGGTTTTTTGTGTTCACATGCTTGGTCTGCGCGACGGCATGGATCATTCGTAGGCGGCAACGTCAGCGGAGGAGGTATCGGCTTTCTACCCCAGATGTTGTCACGCGTCTCGGGTATCCCCACGCGGCAGCAGTGAGCAAAGTGTTATCCTTTTCGGCACGTCGTCGATCCACGGAACCGACGACAACCTTGGAATAGCATGCACTGGAGCCATTCGGCTGATTCGCAAATTCTGATCTTTCTTCGTCCTCATTTGCTTTGTTTTGACCTTTTGATGAATTGCAGTAAATAAGGGGGCACAGACACCAACGAACACTATGGAACTCACACAAGAAGCATACGGCACCTGGAGCGGCGGAAGATTCATGCATTATGGCGAAATGCTCACCGAAGAGCGATTTATCGATAGCCTTCGCCTCGCTTACGACTCCGGATTTCGGACATTTGTTACTGCCGATGTCTATGGCAACGGTCGTGCTGATGATCTACTTGGCAAAGCGTTAGAAGGAGTCGATCGCTCGACCTATTGTCTTGTTGGCATGATTGGCCACGATTTTTATGAAGGACAAAGGAAAGGAAATACCGGCTACCCCCGTTTCACCGATCCCACTTTGCGCGGGCCTGAACAGTATGAGAGCTACTTGCGCATGGCTTGCGAAAAATCGTTAGAGCGTTGCCGCAGCTCGTATTTCGATCTCGTGATGCTGCATAATCCCGATGAAATTGGCTATACTCATGAATCCGTATGGAGTGGTATGAGTGCGTTGAAAGAGCAAGGATTGAGCAAAATGCTGGGCACAGCTCCTGGGCCTGCCAATGGCTTTACGCTCGATACCATTCATAACGTTGAAAAATTCAAAGGGTTGATCGATTGGACCATGGTGATTCTCAATCCTCTCGAGCCATGGCCTGTTGGTCTGGCGCTCAATGCTTATCAGAAAAACAACGTCAAGGTCCTGACGCGTGTGGTTGATTACGGCGGTGTGTTTACTGAGGAATTTTCGGAAGATCACGAATTCAAGCCTGGTGACCATCGGACGTATCGCCCTGCGGGCTGGGTCAAACATGGCATTGAAAAAATGGAGCGCATGCGTCCTATCGCGCAAAAGTATGGGCTCAGCATGTTGCAGTTTGCGGCGATCTGGAATCTTTCTCAGCCTGCGGTGTCCTCGGTCGTGCCAACCTTCCTTCAGGAAACTGGTGACGACAAGCGTCCGATCGAAGATAAGATTCGCGAATTCGTTCCGCTTCCAGATGTGCGACTCACGCCTGAAGAAATCGAGGAAGTGCGCCGAATTGGCGACAATACCGGGTGCATGATGCTGAAAGGTGCGAGCAAGCGTCACCAAGTAAGCGAGCGCGCGGACGAATGGCCGATGCGCGAAGAGTTGCTCGAAATCGGCGCTCGTTATGGAATCGGTCAGGACTGGTAAATCCTGACCGCCATGGCGATGGGCATTAGCTGAGGAATGAGCAGATGTACTCACAAATGCCCTCGCTCACCTTGATGGTAAAACCGCTGTTGGCGGGAACATCGAAATGAGTGCCTGCGGCATAGGTGGTTACATCCGTCGAGCCATCGAGGGTTACTTCGCAGTGGCCCGCGATGATTTCCATGCGCTCCGCAGCGGCGGTGCCGAAATGGTATTCACCAGGATAAATCAGACCAAGAGTTTTTTTGCTCTGGTCAGCAAAATGGATGCTGTGCGATACGACTTTGCCGTCGAAATACACATTTGCTTTGGTATCGACAGTGACTTGAGAGAAGGAGGTTGGTTGGCTCATAGTTCTTGATCTTCAGTGGTGATGAATTCGTCGGCAGGTTCTTGGCGGGCAATACGGGATTGGGCTTTGAGGCGCAGGCGGTGGCTGATGGTAAGTTCATAGCCGCGGAGTTTGCGGCGCAAAAATGGAGGAAGTTCCGCTACGCGTTTTTCGATTGCAAGTAGACGATTCGGCGAGCGACGTTTTTTCTTGTTGCGTTTGCGAGGTTTTTTCGTCTTCTCGCCGGATTGTTCCGGTGCCTCGGTAGCGGAATTTTTCTGCGGCGAAGCATCGTTTTTCTTGCGTTGCGGTAAAATTAACGTGTCATCCGCGAACAACAACAAGTGGCCTTGCGATAGCAACCAGAAAAGGTCTGCCAGCCAATCTGCAGACGGATCTTTTTCTTCAGCAGGAAGCACCGCTTTCCAGAGTTCGCCCAATTTCGTTTCAGGATGAAGACGCATCCAGTTGACAATTTCCTGCATGCGATCGGCGAATGTAGTTTCTTCCGGGATCGGATGTGGACGCGAGGGGCCAGCGTAGAGTTTGCCTTGTTTCTTGAAGACAGGTAAGTGCTCTTTTTCTAACAAATTGCACAGTGATGGAATGATGATGGCAGGATGTGAAGCAGCATGACGTGCCGAATTCTTGAAGCAAACCAGCAAACTTGGTGAGAAGTGAGAAATGGGTGTGTTGGCGGGGATTTCTACTTCGTGGGTCGCGACGTACATTTCCGCAAAGCGATTTTGCAAAAAGTGCTGTTCCACTGCCGCTCGATCTTCCAGCCACTCGCTTTGCTCTTGACCGACCGGACGCCAACGACGTTTGGTTTTCATGCCATGCAGCCATGCTTGCACTGCTTCCTCGCTGCGCTCCGTGACAATTTTGGCGGCGTAGCGATCGAAAGGCATCGTGGGGAAAAGTTCACGATGCGCCTGACGAATCGTGGCTTGATACGCGTGATAATTGGGTGGGCCGAAGACTTTGCCACTGAGGCCGCATTTGGCAATCACTTGAAAATTTCCGGCAGGACCATCCACCTCGACTTCCTCTTCCTCATACAAATCCGCGCGCCAATCGGAGTTCCAGAAATGCAACACCGCCTCTTCTTTGGTGAGCCAGAGAGAATGATCGCGATGACCGTAAAATAGTGGTGCTTTTTTTGGGTCAACCGTGAAGATCCCGTGATAGCGTTCGCGTTCACTCACCAAGGTTTTGGCGACATCGAAAAGCGAGTAAACGCGTGCAACGTGTAGGATTTCTTTCGCGATCAGATGCAACGCTTGAGGATTTGGCTCGATCCGAACTTTGACGCCTGGAGCTGGATTGATGGGGGCTTCGGCAGGAGCAAAAGAGCGACTTTGTCCAGTTGGTCCCCGCGAGCCTTGGCGTCGGTCTTGTCGCCCCGAGCGCTCATCTCTGCGAAACCCGTCTCCGCGACCACGGCGATCCTCAGAACGTCGAGCCGGTTTGGCTTCGAGATCATCCGCTGTTGTAGCCGACTTCGCGGGTCGATGGGCAGGACGTGGCACAGCATCACGCGCCCACGAAGGCCCGAGATCGAGTGCGGAAAGAAGACGTTTTTGGGTATCGAGAGGATCGCTCACGGCGCGAAGCGTAGCAAAGAATGTTGAAATGACAAACGCATCGTTGCATTTTTTTTGAGCCCCCCTCGCCATGACGACTTGCGGCGTTATTTGCGATCTTTGGCTTTTTGGAAACGTTGTCGTCGGGCTTGATCAAGATCCAGCTTTGGATCGGGCTGCGACAAGCTTGGTGATGGTGTCGAATCTTGAGGTTTGGCAGCGTTGACTCTTCCGACTTTCGGCTGACGCGTAGGCTTGGGGGCGCGGGCGGTTTTGTTTCTGTCCCAGACGGGTAGCGACCATCCTGTGCGTGTGGTGAGCGCTTCTAACAAAAAAATTGCAATTGTGCCCAGTAGGAGAGGGATTTGCAGCGAACGATCCTGAATCATGGTTGGGCGTAGCCATGCATCACTGAGGTCAATGAGTTCTCGGCCCGATGTTGCACGCGAGGCATCGCGAAGTCCTTTTACGGCATCGGGATCAAAAGCCCATTCAACAGACGAGCCGACAGTGATGGGACCAAAAGGAATGGCGTGCGGACCGATTTGAATGGCACCGCGAATGATGCTGCCTTCCTCAAAATCACGGGTAAGAGAAAATTGTCCAGGCGCAATGCGTCGCCATGGCACATCGAACGCGGGATCTTGTGATTGCGATTTTAGTCGAATGCGCGGAGGGTTTTGCCAGAAGGTGTCCGACCATTTTTCTGGATCATAGAGCAAGTCCAGTGAAAGCTGAGTGCCTTGGGTTTGATGTTTGAGTCCAATGCCTGGTGGAAGATCAAGCCCCATCAGCCAGCGTGTCGTAGTTTGTAGGAAATTGGCATAATCGGGCCATGCCCTGACCAATTGAGAATGTTCGCCGCCCAGAGGAAAAGAAATGGCAGCCGTGCGACCCAATCCACGTCGTGCTGTCGCGACGAGTGGTGCGAGGTATTCATCTTGGGAAACCAATGATACTGTGGCATCCTCCCGCGCATAGGATAAATTGTAGCCATCGATCTGCGACAACCACTGCACATTCTTTGGTGAAATTTCCGTCCATCTTCCTGTTGGTTTGGCTTGAGTTAGCTCTTTGATGAACGCCGATCTCGCGATGGTTACCGTTTCTTGTGCAAAGATGTTAGGAATGTCTTGCGGCTTGTCGCTGTAGAACATTCGCCCGTTGCCGCGCTTAGCGATGTCCTCACAGAGTTGCGCATCAGGATCGGATTTGCTGCCCATTCCAATCACGGAAATGGTTGCGCCTTCTTGAGTCATTTCTTTGATCAAACGCTTGTAGTCTCCCGGTTCTTCGGTATCGGCCGTGTCGGTGAAGAGAATCAGGTGCCGCGTGCCAGCCGATGATTTTTTTAGCGCCTCCCATCCAGCTTTCAGTCCTTCGTAGACAAAAATTCCGCCACCGGAAGAAGTGACCTTTCTCGTTCGTGCGGTGAGAGCTTGCTGTTTTTCATCGATGCGCGTCATCGGCACAAATGTTTGCGGTGCCGAATCCACGGCAATGACGGCAACTTGATCCATGCGACCGAGAAGATTGATGGCATTGATGGCGCCTTGGTTGGCGAGATCCATCTTGGTAACACCAGGGGAAACTGAGACCGACATCGATCCAGAGCGATCCATCACGATGGCGAGAGCGACACTGAGTTTGCGGTGCTCCGATTTCAGTTCCATGGAAACGGGCAGCAAAGGATCGATGACCGACTCGAAAAATCCGCCTGCGCCAAACGAGCGATCGCCGCCCGCCATCATCAGCCCCCCGCCTTGCTCTTGCACATAAAAAGGCAATGCTCGCAAGAATTCGTTAGGAAGCTCATGAGCAGGGACATTGTTGATGATGACCGCACGAGTTCCTGTCAGTTGATTGGCGCGAAGACGCCCAGGTTCGGTTACGAGGTCGACATCGAACGACTGCTTGCGTAAGATGTCTGCCAGCGGGTCGTTTGCATATCGCGAAACCAACAAAACACGCGGCCCTCCAGTGATTTCGATCCATCGTGATAGCTGATTATTTCCGCTGTGCGTGTCTTTCACAGGATTGATGCGCGCTGAATACTCCGATGAGCATGCGCGTGAAAGTCGATCCGTGAATTCAATTTTACCAACACCATTGACCAACCTTACCTTGGTCTCCGTCAACAATTGTCCATCGCGCAGAAGCGATAGTGGCACCTCTTCGTCCCGTGAGCCGCGTAGGGTGACAGAAATGAGAAACGGCTCACCGGCTTGTACACGGTCGGGCAGCTCGATGCGAGCGACGCGAAAATCGTCGATGCTATTTTCGCGAATGAAGCGATAATCCAGCGGGATGCCGCGCGATTGCAGTAAGGCCGTTGCTTCTTGCAAAGGCTCGGTTGAATAGCCATCGGTGAACACCAAAACGCGCGAGGGTTTATTTTCCTTGGCGAGGGAAGCTACTGTTTGCAAGGCAAGAGCTGTGCGTGTGAGTTTACGCGATCCGGTAAATACCGCACCATCACTTCCGAGCGTGGCGACTTCATTTGCGTAATTGAGCCAGTGAATTTCATCTCGAGAACTCGGCTTAGCATTTTCTAACAATTTTTTCCATTCTGGAAGCCCTTGATCAATCAATTCCTCTGTGGAGTCGGACCGATCTAAGAGTACATAAAGATCCAGCGAGTCATCTTGAAGTCGCATCGAAGGCCTACTGAGTATGAGGCAGCAAAGCAGGCATAGCAACAATCGTAGCGGGCGATAGAGCCCCAGTTGAGGCCACCACCAACCAGCAAAGCACAGCGCAGGAAGTAGCAGAAACCATTCGGGTTCCTGAAATTGTAGAGGAAAAGTCATGAGGACGCCATCAAACTTCACGCGCAACATCGGCGATTTTTCGGCTTATGCCTTAAACCGAGCATTGACGGCATTCCAATTCACGACATTCCACCAAGCTGTGATATAATCGGCGCGTCGATTTTGGTAATGCAAGTAGTAAGCATGCTCCCAGACATCGATCCCCAGCAATGGTTCGCCACAATCGGCATCGGCGATGCAGCCCTTCATCAGCGGATTGTCTTGATTCGGCGTCGAGGTGATCTTCAGTTTGCCATTGTGCACAATCAGCCAAGCCCATCCCGAGCCAAATCGTTTCAAGGCTGCATCAGCGAAAGCAGCTTTCATGGCATCGATTGATCCGAAAGCATCATTCATGGCTTTTACGAGTTCTGCAGACGGTTGACCTGCTTGGGCGGGCGGTGCCATGGTTGTCCAGAAAAAACGATGATTCCAGTGCCCGCCACCTTGATTGCGCAGCGCCATCTGGATCGCTGGGTCATCGATCTTCCCGAGTTCCTTCATGAGAGCATCGAGCGAGAGGGTGGCGAGCTTGGGTTGCGTTGTCAGAATTTCGTTGAGCTTGGCAATGTAGGCCGCATGATGCTTGCTGTGATGAATGGTCATCGTCGCGGCATCAATATGCGGTTCGAGGTCGCCGACAGCATAAGGAAGATTGGGTAGGGCATGCGTAACAGTTGCCGCAGCAAGTGACCCGGTGCCTGCAAGTGCTGCCGTTGAAATTCCCCATTTGATGATCGTGCGTCGATTCATTTTCATACAACACAATCTAAGTGGCGTCTTGTGATTGGCAAGGAAAAACCATGTTAGTCCAAAATGCGTCCATCGCGGATCGTGAGCAGACGATCGCCCGTTTGTGCGAGTGTCGAGTCGTGCGTTACCACGACCAGAGTGCTGCCATTTTCTCGAACGAGATCGAGCAAGAGTTGCATGATGGCCGTGCTGTTGTGGGAGTCGAGATTGCCTGTTGGTTCATCGGCAAAAAGCAAGTCAGGCTGATGGACGATGGCTCGTGCAATCGCGACGCGTTGTTGCTCACCGCCCGAAAGCTCGGTGGGGAGGTGATCGCAGCGTTTGCTGAGTCCGACACGTTCCAGCGCAGCCATGGCAGCGATGCGGTGGTCATGCCCACCGATAGCGCCAGGTACCATGACATTTTCCAACGCCGTAAGTTCGGGCAAGAGATGATAATTTTGAAAAATGTAGCCAATGCGCTGATTGCGAAAGCGAGCTTGCGCTGTGCGCGACAAGGAGTAGAGGTCCGTGCCATCAATGATTACCTTTCCCTCTTGTGGCCTTTCCAAGCCGGCGAGGGTGTACAGTAATGTCGTCTTTCCCGCGCCACTGGGACCGCAGAGAAACACCTTTTCACCTTTCGCGATCGAAAGATTGATGTCGTTCAACACCGCAAGTTGGTTCTTGCCGAGTTGATAGGAGCGCTTGAGGTGAATCGTCTGGATCATGCTCGGCGAATCCTACAGTTCCTCGCGCATTTTTTTCTCCAAAGCTGCATTGATGAAGCCTGAGAAAAGTGGATGCGGTTTGTTCGGTTTCGACTGGAATTCTGGATGGAATTGGCAAGCGACGTGGAAGCGATTGCTTGGCAGTTCGATGATTTCCACCAAGCCTTCCTTGGCGCTCACGGAACTGATGACGAGACCTTTTTCCTCGAGCTTTTCTTGATAGTCCGAATTGAATTCATAGCGGTGACGATGGCGTTCAGTGATGCGATCGGCATTATGATACAATTGTGCCGTTTGCGTGCCGGCGAACAAGATCGACTCACAGGCACCAAGGCGCATGTTATTGCCCATGGTTGTGAGTTTTTTCTGTTCTTCTTGCAAGCTCACGACGGGGTAGGGAGTTTTCTCATCGAATTCGGTGGAGTTCGCGCCTGTGAGTCCGCAGACATTGCGGGCAAACTCGATGGTCGCGATTTGCATGCCGAGGCAAATGCCAAAATAGGGAATGTTGTTTTCGCGTGCGTATTTCGCTGCCAAGATTTTCCCTTCAATGCCGCGGTCACCAAAGCCACCAGGCACGAGAATGCCATCGACGTGACCAATGACGTCAGCGGCATTTTGGTTTTCGAGAGCCTCGGTATCGATGCGCACAATCTTGATTTTCGTATCATGTGCGGCACCAGCATGAATCAGTGATTCGTAGATCGACTTGTAGGCATCCTGCAGTTCCGTGTATTTTCCGGCCACAGCGATCGTCACACTGTGTTTCGGATGAATCACGCGCTGCACGAAATTTTCCCATTGCTCCAATGCAGGCGCAGGGGTGTGACCGAGTCCGATTTTATCCACGACAAGTCGGTCAATTTTATCGCGACGCAAATCGAGCGGGCACTCGTAAATGCTGTGTGCGACATCGCGGAAGGCTACGACGTTCTTTTTCTCGACATTACAGAACATCGCAATCTTGCGGCGGTTATCTTCATCGAGATCCGCTTCTGTGCGGCAAATGATGATGTCGGGCTGAATGCCGATTTCGCGCAACTTGGCGACGGACTGTTGGGTTGGCTTGGTTTTCACCTCACCTGCGGCTTTGATGTAAGGCAGCAAAGTCACGTGAATGAAGCAGACGTTGTCCTTGCCGACTTCTAACGCAAATTGGCGAAGAGCTTCAAGGAAAAGAAGGCCTTCCATGTCACCGACCGTGCCACCGATTTCCGTCATTAGCACATCGACGTTGGGATTATTTTTGGTCACCTCATAAATGCGCGATTTGATTTCATCCGTGACGTGAGGAATGAATTGCACTGTTTTGCCGAGATAATCGCCGCGACGTTCTTTTTTGATGACGGCATCAAACACCTGGCCTGAGGTCAGATTGTTCATGCGCGACAACACGCCCGAAGTGAATCGTTCGTAGTGGCCGAGGTCGAGGTCGGTCTCAGCGCCGTCATCGAGCACATAGACTTCGCCATGTTGATAAGGCGACATGGTGCCGGGGTCGACATTGAGGTAGGGGTCGAACTTTTGCATCAACACCTTCAACCCACGTTGCTCCAGCAGCGCTCCGATCGATGCTGCTGCGAGACCTTTACCGAGAGAAGAAACGACGCCGCCGGTGACAAAAATGTATTTCATGTAGTTGCTAGTGGTAAGTGATCAGTGAGAAGAAAGGGAGAGGAGAGATTCGATGAGAGCTGCTTGTTCGGGAGTATCGAGGCCAATGGAGTCATCGTCGGTGAGAAGGACTTTGATACGAGCACCATTTTCGAGGGCGCGCAGTTGTTCCAGTGATTCCGACATTTCCAGTGGAGAGGGAGGCCAAGCGACAAAGGCTTCGAGGAAATCGCGACGGTAGCCATAAATCCCCTTGTGGCGCAGACGTTGCAAGCCCGTAACATGGTTGCGGGGGAAAGGGAGTGGAGACCGGGAAAAATAGAGAGCGTGGCCTGACAAATCGAGCACTACTTTGACCACATTAGGGTCATCAAAAGCGGCTTCATCATCGAGCACATTCGCCGCCGTCACCATTGGGAGATGGGGATCAGAGATCAGCGCTTGCGCAATTTCATCGATCAACGATGGCGCGATCAACGGCTCATCGCCTTGGATATTGATCACGTGAGTGGCCATGGGCAACTGCGCAACGGCTTCCGCAATGCGATCTGTGCCCGTGGGGTGATCTGG
The DNA here is from genome assembly GCA_039804425.1 of Verrucomicrobiota bacterium. GTDB lineage: Bacteria > Verrucomicrobiota > Verrucomicrobiia > Verrucomicrobiales > Akkermansiaceae > UBA956. The sequence goes on along the minus strand of JBDLWB010000244.1, from coordinate 10,805 downwards.
GGACGTCATCACAACGTCCGCACCAAATGCGCGAGCGACGGCGGCAATGCGGTCGTCATCTGTCGCAATGATCACGCGATCGAGCCATCGGCAGCCCAGACAACGTTCCCAGACATGCTGAATCAGAGGTTTGTCGCAGAGACGATGAAGCGGCTTTCCAGGGAAACGAGTAGAGCCCCAGCGAGCAGGAAGAATGCCGACGATGTGCGTAGAAGGAGAAGACACGATTGCTGCGTGTTTGATACCAGAGCCACCAAGGGAAAGGCAAGACATTCGAAAAAAATCTTATCCCAAGGCTTTCAACGAATCGCGTTTGCGAGCAAAACACAGCGCTACCAGCACCGTAGCAAGCGTGCCCACCATGATGCGCCAAGTAAAGGCAATCGTGGGCAACCATGCCGGAGCAAACAAAGGCTTTTGCGCATTCTGGTGCTGAGAAATCTTGGGGATTTCCGCAACCGACAGGCGTGCTTTGGCGGCGATGGATTCGATCGATGGCTGCTGGGTGGGAGATTGGATCTGCAACATGGCGACGGCTCGACGGTAGCGCGCCTCTTTTTCATAGATCACATCGTAGAGATCGTTGTGTGCACCGCTGAAAAACAAGCTGGCACAGAGCCCGGCCATCATGGCCCAAGCATTGCCTCGGCAGGTGCCGCGATTTTTGGTCAACATGCCGACCAAGAAAATGCCCAGGAGAGATCCGTAGGTGTATCCAAACGAGCCAAGGACGATAGGGATGATGCGTAGCTCTGGGTTTTTGAGTTTGATGAACGCCGTCGCGATGCCAATCAGTGCCAAGATTGCGGCAAAAGCCACCGTTGAAATTTTCGCGGCCTTCATTTGCTCCTCCGAGCTCGCCTTTGGGCGGAATACTCCGACATACCAGTCCTTGGTAAAGGTCGTCGCTAAAGCATTGAGAGCCGTCGATAGCGAGCCCATCGCCGTGGCAAACAGCCCTGCGGCAATCAAGCCCCGCAGGCCGGGTGAGAGGTCGTGCAACATGAACCACGCAAACACATCATTCGTCGGCGCGTTCACAGGATGCATCAGATAATAGCGGTAAATCAAAATGCCAATCGCCAAAAAACCCACGACTACCGGCAAGTCCACCAAGCCCGACAGTATGACCGCTCTTTGGCCCTTTTTCGCATCCTTCGATGTCAGCATGCGCTGCACCATGTCTTGATCCGTGCCGTGTGTGGCTAGTGTGGTAAAGATCGACCCCAGCAAGGCGGCCCAAATGGTGTATTCTTGTTCCAGAATCCAGCGCACCGATTGCCCGAACGTGTGTTCCGCTTTGATGCCGGTATCGATGAACGCGGGCGTCTTGATTTGCTGAACAAAAGGCGCCCATCCTCCGGTTTGATCCAGCAACCAGAAGAACACGTAAATCGCCGCACCAAACATCAGCGAGACTTGAATCATGTCGGTCCAAACCACTGCCTTGATTCCTCCCATGGTGGTATACCATGCCGTGAGCAGAGTAATCACGATCACCGAAATGGCATAAATTCCCAGTTCCTGCGCAAAGCGCTGATCGGGGCTGAGTTCGCGGAACTCGGGATGAAGCATTTGCCACGCCAGCACCAAAAGAATCGCAGCCACATAAATCCGCGAGCCACTGGCGAGCGAGCGAGTTAGGAGAAAGACAAACGACGCTAGGCGTCGGGTTAAGCGACCGAAACGAATTTCCAAGAACTCATATATGCTGACAACGTTGAATTGATAAAACGGCTTGATGAAAATCGCCGCCACCAGCAAGCGCGCCAAAATGGTGCCGATCACCAACTGCGCGTAGACAAAATTCAATTTGGCAAAACCCTCCCCTGGAGTGCCCAAAAACGTACCTGCGGAAATTTCCGATGCCAAGATCGAAGCCAAGACCGCCCACCAGGGCATGGAGCGATTGCCCAAGGCATAGGACTCCATGGTCTTTTGCCCCCGTGCCGCGTACAGCCCGATCCCAATGATCACCGTAAAATACACCCCGACAATGATCAGGTCCCACACATACTCATTCACGCCGCCCATATTCATCAGATTGTTCCGAAGACTCAAGCGAAAGAAAAGCAAAGCCGAAATTACCAAACGAAGTCCATGTTCATGGTCATCTTCAATTCGCTGCAAAAAAATCTGTCACATCGGGGCAAAGTGTGATGAAGTCGCCGCGTCGTTCGTGAGCAACTGCGAATGACTTTTTTGATTTTTTACGCATGAAAAGCTACCGTCACATCCCGATTCGCGATCTTTCCGGTGAGGAACTGAAAGCCCTTAGTGATTCCATGAAGCTCTCGCTCTCGCGCGAGGATATGGAAGTGGTTCAGAGCATCTATCGCGAATGGGATCGCGAACCGACCGATGTGGAGATGGAGGTCATTGCGCAAACGTGGAGTGAGCACTGCAAGCACCGGATTTTTGCGGCGACGATCACTCACGAAACGCCATCGGGCACGGAGGAAATCCGCTCGCTTTTCAAAACGTTCATCAAGCAACCCAGCGAGCGCATCATGGAGAAAAAGCCCGGCTTTGTGTTGAGTTGCTTTCATGATAATGCAGGCTTCATCCGACTCGATGACACCAAGGCGGTGTGCTTGAAAGTGGAAACGCACAATCACCCGAGTGCCATCGAACCCTACGCAGGGGCGAATACGGGCATCGGCGGTGTGGTGCGCGACATTCTCGGTGCCGGCAAAGGCGCCAACCCGATTGCTAATGTCGATGTTTTTTGCTTCGGCGCGCCCGATACGAAGCAGGAGTCGATCAAAGGAAAAGACGTGATTCATCCGCTCGGCATCATGCGCGGTGTGGTGCGCGGTGTGCGCGATTACGGCAATCGCATGGGCATCCCGACGGTGAGCGGTGCGATTCAGTTCGACCCCACTTACATTTACAACCCGCTCGTTTACGCAGGCACGGCGGGGGTGATCGAGCACAAGTACATCGACAAAGCGATGCGACCTGGCTTGAAAATCATCGTCGTTGGCGGACGCACGGGTCGGGATGGACTCAAAGGTGCGACCTTTTCGTCGGCATCGCTTACCGGCGACAGCCACGTCGAAGACCAAAGCGCGGTGCAAATTGGCAATCCGATCGAAGAGAAAAAAGCCGCCGACTTCATTTTGGCGGCGCGCGATCGGAATTTGATCGAGTTCATCACCGACTGTGGAGCAGGGGGCTTCAGTTCGGCTGCCGGGGAAATGCTCAGCGAAACGGGTGGCGAACTTTTCCTCGACAACGCACCACTGAAAGAGCCTGGTTTGGTCTCATGGCAAGTGTTCATTTCCGAGAGTCAAGAGCGCATGGTGCTTGCGGTTGAAGAATCCGCTTTGCCCGAACTGCAAGCCTTGGCCGATACTTTCCAAACGGAGTTGACGGTGCTCGGTCACTCCGACGATACCGGCATTCTCAAAGTTTGGCATTTGGGCGAATTGGTTTGTGAGCTCGATAACTCCAAGCTCCACGACGCTCCCACACGTCAACTGCGCTCGCGTTTCCAAGGCAGCCCTGGCGCGACCGGGTTGGTTGGAAACGACATCGACCTCGCCGCTTCGCTGCGCGCCATCTTGGCCGACTTCGCCGTTTGCTCGCGTGAGCCCATCATTCGGGAATACGATCACAAAGTCCAAGGCAACACCTTGCTCGAGCCGCTCGCTGGCGCCAAAGGTGATGCGCCGCAGGATGGTTCTGTGATTGCCATCGATGGCTCGTCAAAGGCCATGGCGCTGGGACTTTCCTTATTGCCTGAATGGGGCAAAACCGATCCTAAAGCGATGGGTCGTGCGAGCATGGACGAAACCATGCGCTCCTTGGTCATCGTGGGAGCTGATCCCGATCAAATTGGTTTGCTCGACAACTTCTGCATGGGCAACCCGAACGATCCCGATGAATTGGGTCGACTGGTCGAGTGCGTGAAAGGCATTGCCGCCGCTGCGGAAGAATTTGAAGCGCCTTTCATTTCTGGTAAGGACTCGTTCTACAACTACTTCGAAACGGAAGATGGTCCCATCAACATTCCCGTGACCTTCCTTTGCAGCGGCATTGGCATCGTCGAAGATCAAAAACACGTCACGGGTTCGTCTCTGCGTCGCAACAATTCCGTGCTGTGTTTGCTCGGCGAAACCAAAGACGAAATGGGTGGATCGGTGTTTGCGCGTCATCACGGTCTTCAAGGCGCACTGGTGCCGCAGACCGATTGCGCGAAGAACTTGCAAGCCTATCGGAAATTCCATCAAGCTCGCGCGCAAGGGAAGATTCTATCGGCCCACGACGTTTCGGAAGGTGGTCTTCTCACCGCTGTGGCGGAAATGGCATTCTCGGAAAAAGCAGGGATTGAGATCGATCTCGCCAGCTTCGGTGCATTGTCGCCGGCTGTCGCCTTATTCAGTGAATCGACAGGTCGCGTATTGATCGAAGTTCCTGCTGATCAAGTGGATGCACTGCAACAGCACTTCGCTGGGCATGCCTTTGCGGTCATTGGCAAAGCGGTGGCGGGTCATCAGGATCTGGTCGTCACGCAATCCGGAAAAGAGCTCGTGCGCGAGTCGATTGGCTCTTTGAAATCCACGTGGAAACAGCGCTTGGTGGAGTTTTACTAAAACGCAGAAGCGCTTAGGACGAGCGCATGAGACGCGAACAAGTGGCGACATCCCCAGGTGCTTCCAGGGGTGTCAGCCACTTTTCTCGCTGGAACCATGTGATTTGCCGTTTGGCGTATTGACGGGTGGCTTGCACGATTAGCTCTTCGCATCGTGCCAGCGAAATCTTGCCATCAAGGTGATCGAGAATCTGCTCAATGCCGATGGCTTTACGGCATGTGTTCGATAAATGGTCGCGCGCCTGAGCCACTTCATCGATGGCCCCTGAGGTCAGCATCTGCTTTGTTCTTTGGGCAATGCGTTGGTGCAAGAGCGATCGCTCCATGGTCAGAACGACACCGCGCAGTGAAGAGATTTTTTCCGCCTGCACATGCTCCCATTGTCGGCGTTGTTCCGAGACTGGGCGACCACTGAGTCGGATGATCTCCACCGCACGGCTGACGTAGCGTCGATTTTGTTGATTGATCTGCGCCGCCTCCACGGGGTCGACACGTTGTAATTCCGCGACCAATTCCTCCAGTGGCAAAGCATCGAGCTCCGCGCGAAGGGTGGGATTGCCCGGCGGCAGTGGCGAAGGGCCGTGGGTGAGAAATTTCAGATAAAGTCCCGAGCCACCCGTGACAATGGGGATTTTTCCGCGCGAAAGGATTTCTTGGATCGTGGTCTGTGCCATTTCGCCATAGCGCTGCGCATCACAAAGATCCTTTGGTGCGAGCACACCATAAAGATGGTGGGGGCCCCGTCGCTGTTCCTCGGCAGACGGCGCAGCTGTAATCGAATCCAAGCCGCTGTAGAGCTGGAACGCATCGGCATTGACAATTTCGCCATCACATTCCTGCGCCAACTGCAGAGCGAGTGCCGATTTGCCACTGGCGGTGGGGCCACAGAGATAGAAAGGTCTGAGCGCCATGGCGAGATTTACGAGAAATGACTGTAAAGTTGATTGAATCGTGAAAATTCAACGGCTTTTCCTGATTCGCAGTCGACCTCGACAACCGCACCACAAAGACGTACAGGACCCTTAGCAATCGGGAAACGAGTCGGCAGTCCCGAGCGAAAGCGCCAGACCACCGAGTCCACCGCACGACCGAGCACGGAGTCATCGGGGCCGCACATGCCCGCATCCGTGAGGTAGGCCGTGCCGTGAGGCAGAATCGTGTCATCGGCCGTTTGCACGTGCGTGTGCGTTCCTACTACGGCGGAGACCTTGCCATCGAGCATGCGTCCCATGGCGATTTTCTCGCTGGTGGTTTCGGCATGAAAGTCCATGAAAACGACTTTGACCCCGAGCTCATGCAAGCGCAGCGCTTCATCGTCGGCCCAGATGAAAGGATTTTCCAAAGGGGGTTGCATGAACGAGCGACCTTGTGCCTGCATCACCGCGACCTTGCCCTTCGGCGTATCAAGCACCACGGACCCCGCACCAGGCGTGCCCTTGGGGTAATTGCCGGGGCGGAGCAAGCGTGGTTCGGTGGGGAAATGATGAACAATTTCCGCTTGGTCCCAGACGTGATCGCCCGTGGTGATGACGGCCGCACCGGCGCGCAACAGGTCGATGGCGATTTTGGGAGTAATGCCGCGGCCAGCCGCAGAGTTTTCGCCATTCACAATGACAAAGTCGATGCGGTGATCGCGGCGAATTTCAGGCAAGTGTTGCTGCACTGCCTTGCGGCCGGGCTCGCCGACGATATCGCCGAGAAATAGAATGCGGATGGTATCAGACATGAGGTAAAAAAAGAGACAGAAGAAAAAGGAAAAACGACGCGAGACATTAGCTCACATCGGGTCGCGCAGCGCGGACATCGGTGATCACCACTTGCAACGAAGTCACACCGCGAAAGGTATTGCGATCGATGGTGAAGGCAATGTCCCAAGGAGGATCGGGGAGTTGGCGTTCACCGCCATTAAAAAACATCGCCGATTGCTCGTTGAGGCCATTTTTTCCTTGGCGTAAAAACAAGCGCAAATGCTTGTTTTTTAAGTGCATCGGCGGTCGACTCAGGAAGACATTGCGCGCATAAAAGACCGGTTGGGGATTGCCGCTGCCGAAGGGTTGCAGGAGTTCGTAAGATTTCAAGAAATCAAGTGAGAGCCAATCAAAGCTGAGCTCGGCATCGAGATAGATTTTCGGCATGCGTTGCTCAGTCGTGGTGTTTTGCAACACGTGTTCGGCGAATTTCTGACGGAAGGCATCGAGCCGCGATTCTTCGATCGAGATGCCCGCCGCCATTTCATGACCCCCGCCGGCGACGAGGAGTGAGCGACATTCTTCAATCGCGGCAACGAGAGAAACGCCATGAATCGATCGTCCCGATCCTTTGCCGATGCCCTGATCATCGATCGAAATGATGAACGTGGGTCGATGGTATTGTCGCATCAAACGAGAGGCGACAATGCCGACGACACCAGGGTGCCAATCGCGGGAACCGAGCACGATGACCGGATCGTTTTCAAAATCCTTCATCATCGCAAGTGCCTCACGGCGCATTCTTTCCTCGAGACTTTGGCGTTCGCGATTGAAATCATCGAGAATGGCGGCGAGTTCTTCTGCCTCTGATTCATCTTGCGTCAACAAAGTGGCGAGTGCCATTTCGGGTTGATCCATGCGCCCAGCGGCATTGAGACGTGGACCGATGCGGAATCCGACATCCATGGAAGTGGCCGACCCATTCATGCCTACCGCTTTCTGAAGGGCTTGCAGACCCAAGTTTTTGCTCTTCGGCAGACGTTTCAGACCATGGCGTACGATGAGTCGATTTTCCCCAATCATCGGCACGATATCAGCAATGGTGGCAACACTCACTCGATCGAGAAAATCTTTGAGATCAAAATTGGGCAAAGGCCGTATTTTTAACATGGCATGGACCACCTTAAAGCAAACCCCAGCGGCACAGAGATAGGGGAAATCACTGCCGCACTTGGGATTCACCAAAGCCACACAAGGTGGACGACCACGCAAGCCGGGTTCGTGGTGATCGAACACAATGACATCGATGCCACGTCCTTGCAGCATGGCGATTTCATCGACAGAACTGGTGCCGCAATCCACAGCGATCAGGAGATCGGGCAGGCCGAGTTCACGTTCAAAACGTTCCAGTGCTGCCATGCTCAAGCCATAGCCTTCCGAGCTGCGTTGTGGTACGAAATAGCGCGGCTCGATGCCGTATTGCCTCAGCGCATCATAAATGACAGAAATCGAAGTAACACCATCGACATCGTAATCGCCAAAAATGCCAATGCTTTGCCCTTGATCGATGGCCGTAAACAAGCGAGCAACAGCGAGATCCATTTCTGGTAGCAAAAACGGGTCTGAAAGATCCTTGAGTTTCGGATCAAGAAAACGATCGAGCGAGTTTTCTAAGGCAATGTTGCGTTGTCGGACTAAGTGCTCTAAGATCGCAGGAAAATCCTTGGTGCTGTCACTTTCATCCATTTGAAATGACTCACCGCGCAAAATCCATTCTACATCCGCCCATCGCATCCGCTGTCACCATAGGACAGGAAAGAGACACTGGCAAGCGCCGATCCTTTTGTTGTGCAAAAAACCTTATGAAACCAAGGCTCCATCGGGTCATTCCGCAACATCAGGATAAGAACCCAACAATTTGACCAGCGAGCAATGCTGTCGGAGTTCTTGCAGCGCATTTGCTACCTTCGCGTCCTCGCAATGGCCTGCAAGATCGACGTAGAAAATGTATTCCCAGTCCTTTTGTTTTGATGGTCGGGATTCGATCTTCGAGAGATTGATTTGAAATTGATCAAACGATTGCAATGCACTGACAAGCGCACCGGGCTTATCTTGGATGGAAAACAAAATCGAAGTGCGATCATTTCCCGTAGGTGGGCAGGTTTTTTCACCGATGACCAAAAACCGAGTCGTGTTCGTGGCGCGATCTTGGATCGATGTTTCGAGTACGGTCAAGCCGTGGATTTCCGCCGCAAGGGCGCCGCCGAGAGCCGCAGCGCCATGGTCGGCATATTCGAGTGCGAGCTTGGCGGCTTTGGTGGTTGAGGAAACCTCGACCAAGTCAGCATCGGGGAAATTCTTCAAAATCCAATGACGGCATTGACCAAAGACTTGGGGGTGAGAATACAAAGTGCGAATTTTTTCTCGTGGAATCGCCGCCATGAGATTGTTTTCAATGCGCATTAAAATTTGCGCGCAAATGTGCAGCGGGGAGTCGACAAAAAGGTCGAGCGTATGAGACACCGCGCCCTCTGTCGAATTTTCGATGGGAACCACGCCGTAGTCAGCACGACGTCGGGCGACCTGATCAAACACATCCGCGAAGTTTGGCTGAGAAGCATACTCCACCGAGTGTCCGAATTTCTTGATGGCTGCTTGATGGGTCCAGGTGCCTTCTGGTCCGAGATACGCGATTTTCAAATCGTCTTCCAAAGCGAGGGCGGCAGACATGATCTCGCGGTAAATGGCGAGAACCGACTTGTCGGGGAGCCGTCCCTGATTTTTCTCCAGCAATTTTTTCAGCAAGGCATCTTCGCGCTCAGGAGCGTAAATTTGCAGGCCTTCTTTCTTTTTGATGACGCCTACTTCGTGCACCAATTCGGCGCGCTGGGAGAGTAGGTCCATCAATGCGGAATCGACGGCATCAATTTTTTTTCTAATATCTTCGAGGCTCACGGTGAATCAGATGCAGGATTTTCTTCTTCGGAGAGTGGGAGTTCTTTCTCAGGATTGGTCGGCGCGGGTGCCAGTGGCAGTTGTTGCAGATGTTCGGTCGACTCAATCGCTGGTTCAGGCAGCTTGACCTTTCTTAGTTCAGCGGCATTGGGCAAGTCATCAATGTTGCGAATGCCAAAATGCTCGTAGAAAAGTTCGGTCGTCTCATAGAGCAGGGGTCGACCTGGTAAATCTGCTCTGCCGCCGATGCGAACGAGGTCGCGATCCAAGAGTTTTTGCAGCATGCCATCGCAAGAAACGCCGCGCACCGCCTCGATGGCTGCTTTGGTGATGGGTTGTCGGTAGGCGACAATCGCCAAGGTTTCCATCGCTGGGCCACTCAGTCGCTCCGGTTTGCGACCCGGGAAAAGCTGTCGCACGAAGTCGCCCAATTCGGGAGAAGTGTAGAGTTTCCAGCCTTTGGCTCGCTCTTGCAAAGAAAAAGATCGACCGCTGGAGGCGTAAATCTGATTGAGCGAGTGGATTGCTTCGAGCACCTCTGCGCTGCCGACGGCGGCGAGCGATGAAAGCCATAGTGGCAGCGCTTCTGGTGCATCACCCTCATCGCACTCGCGTTGAAAAACATCCTCTGCCTCTGCCACGCGAGCACGAACCAAGCGAGCCAATTCATCGGCACTGAGAGGTTCGCTCGAGGCGATCAGCAAGGCTTCTACAATTAATGGCAACTCCATACTTCGGGAAGGAGAGTAAGAGTCTTCTGGGCAAGGTGCAAGCATGCAAATGCATGGATGTCATCAGAACGGGAAATAATTTTCGCATTTGAAATTTTTCCCTTGCAGAACGATGGAAGCACCGCTAATCAACAACGCTCTTGCACGAAGGTTTTTTGCAAGACTTAATCCACAATCTGATACGACTATGGCTGCCAAGAAAGCTGCAAAAAAAGCACCGACTCCGGTGTCGAAGAAATCCACGAAGGCAAAACCTGTGGCGGTTCCTGCAAAAAAATCTTCTCCTAAGCCTGCCACCTCGGTCAAAAAAGCCGTCAAAATCGCGGTGAAAAAGCCCGCAGTTGCGCCGAAAAAAACCGTCAAAGCGGCGTCGAAGAAAGTTGTCAAAGCCCCCGCGAAGCAAGTTGTGAAAGCGGCGGCGAAGAAGATGGTCAAAGCACCTGCGAAGAAGGTGGTCTCTGCAGCAAAAAAAGTCGTGAAAGTTGCGACAAAGAAAGTCGCTGTGCCGAAGAAGGCGAGTTTGCCGGTCAAAAAAGCGGTGAAAGCTCCTGTTGTGAAGAAATCAACCAACTCGGCAGCGGCATCTCGTGGAGTAGCATCCAAGAAGGTCAGCGCTGAGGTCTCCAAGAGCTCTGGTAAAAAGGCATCGGCAATCTCTTCCTCCGTGAAGAATCAGCCGGCGAGCGCGGTTACTTCCAAAAAACCGCAAGTTGTTCAGCCGCCTCCTGCACAGAGCAAGAGCCAAGCCGTCGCGACGACCGCAAAAAAGAAATTTACACCGCCCCAGGCCAAAAATGTGGCTCAACCAGAGACCATCATCGTAAAACCCATCAC
>JBDLWB010000243.1:0-3847 GCA_039804425.1 Verrucomicrobiota bacterium | reverse complement strand
CGCATTTCGGCACCTGCTCCGGTGCTGACTACCAGCGGATAACAACCGGCAATGAAGGCAATCGAAGTCATCAGAATCGGGCGCAAGCGTAGTCGGCATGCTTCCAGCGCTGCATCGATCGCCGACAGGCCTGCGTGTTGTTTTTCACGAGCAAATTCGACAATCAGAATCGCATTCTTGCAAGCCAAGCCAATCAACACAATGAAGCCGATTTGCGTGAAAATGTTGTTATCGCCATCGCTGATGACCACGCCGACGAGAGCAAAGAGCAGGCAGAGTGGAACAATCAAAATGATCGCCAGTGGCATGCGTAAACTTTCATACTGCGCGGCCAATACGAGGAAGACGAGCAATAGGCACAGTGGATAAATGTACACCGCTGAGTTACCTGCAAGGATGCGCTGATAGACCAAATCTGTCCACTCCGGTTCAAAGCCAGGAGGCAGGGTTTCCTTTGCCATCCTTTCGATCAAACTCTCGGCATCGCCAGAGCTCAGTCCAGGGCCAGCTGCGCTATTCAAATCAGCCGCGAGATAGCCGTTGTAATGCGTCACACGATCTGGTCCAGAACTGCTGGTGATTTTGACCATCGACGCAATGGGCACCATGTCGCCTTGCGCATTACGCGTTTTCAATTGACCAATGTCTTCGGGATGATCTCGGAACTGGGCGTCAGCTTGGGCAACGACTTGCCATGTGCGACCGAAGCGGTTGAAGTCATTGACGTAAACCGAGCCGAGATTGATTTGCAAGGTATCAAACAGATTCCGCAGTGGCACGCCCGCGGACTTGGCTTTCTCGCGATCGACATCCGCATCAAGCTGCGGCACGTTGACGGTATACCCGCTGTAAGTTTGACCAAACTGTTGCGATTGCATGGCACGGCCTAACAACTGTTGTGTTTGTTGATAGAGTGCATCATAGCCCGCATCGGCGCGATCGAGGATCATCAGCTTAAAGCCATCCGATGTGCCAATGCCATTCACTGGTGGCGGCGATAGGCTCAACACCAGTGCTTCTTTGATCGAAAAAAACTGGGCATTGAGCGAAGCGGCAATAGCATCTGCTGATAGTTCCGGTGTGGTGCGTTGTTCGAAGTTTTTTAATCCCACGAAGACAATACCGGAGTTGGGGCTGATCGAAAATCCTTGGATCGACAGACCGGGGAAAGCGATGCTGTTATCGACGCCTGGGTGCTGGAGGGCCATGTCGCTCATGCGACGAATGACCTCCTCCGTGCGGTCGAGCGATGCGCCATCGGGCAACTGCGCGAAGGCGATCAAGTATTGTTTATCCTGCGATGGCACAAAGCCCGTGGGAGTGGTGTCGAAGGTGCGATAGGTCAACCACAATAGACCGCCGTAGAGGAGCAGAGCTACCACAGCAAAGCGCACGATGCGTCGCACGAGTCCGACGTAGATTTTCGATGACCATGCAAAAAATCGATTGAATGGATCGAACAGCCAACTCATCGAACGCTGAATCATGCGACTGAGCAGATCCTGCTTGCTGCCATGCGCTTGCAGCAAAAGTGCGGAAAGTGCAGGACTGAGTGTGAGCGAATTGATGGCGGAAATCACCGTCGAGATCGCAATGGTCACGGCGAACTGTTTGTAAAATTGACCGCTAATGCCGCTGATGAATGCGGTCGGGATAAACACGGCACAAAGCACCAGCGTTGTCGCAATGATGGGACCTGTGACTTCTCGCATCGCAATGCGCGTGGCTTCGATAGGAGGATGGCCGAGGGCGATGTTGCGCTCGACATTTTCCACCACCACGATGGCGTCATCGACAACGATGCCAATCGCCAGCACCAAGCCGAAAAGCGAGAGGTTGTTGAGGGAAAAACCGAACAAATGCATGACGGCAAACGTGCCGATCAATGAAACCGGAACAGCAGCGAGGGGGATGAGCGAGGCGCGCCATGTTTGCAAAAAGAGAACGACGACAATCACCACCAGCAACACTGCTTCGAGCAAAGTGTGAATCACAGCATCGATCGATTTGTTGACAAAACGCGTGGGGTCGTAGGCGATGGTGTAGTCGAGTCCTTCGGGAAATTTTTTCTTCAATTGCTCCATCTTCGCACGGACATCATCCGAGAGCTCTAGTGCATTCGAGCCTGGCGCTTGAAAAATCGGAATGCCTACTGCTTCTTTGTTATTGATCAGCGCGCGCAAGCTGTAATCCCCCGCACCGAGTTCAATGCGTGCGACATCGCGCAACTTGGTTTTTTCGCCATGCGGACCCGTTTTGACGATGATGTCAGCAAACTCCTCTTCATCGACCAAGCGTCCTTTCGCATTGATCGTGAGTTCCAGCGGCACACTTTCCGCGACAGGTTGTTGGCCCACGGCACCAGCGGCGACTTGGACGTTTTGTTCGCGAATCGCTTGCACGATGTCCGAGCCGATGAGCCCACGGGCAGCGCATTTTTCGGGATCGATCCAGACGCGCATGGCGTAATTGCCACCGCCGAATAGTTCCACCTGACCAACGCCGGGGATGCGGGCGAGCTCATCTTTGACATTCAGAATCGCGTAATTGCGCAGATAGAGTGAATCATAGCGATCATTCGGAGAGAGCAAATGCACCACCATCGTCAGATTGGGCGAGCTCTTCACCGTCGTGACGCCGATCTGCCGCGTTTCCTCGGGCAGCTTCGGTAACGCTTGCGAAACGCGATTCTGCACTTGCACCTGAGCATTATCAATGTCCGTGCCGATCTTAAACGTGACGGTCAGCGTCATCACACCATTGGCTGTGCTTTGCGAGCTCATGTAGAGCATGTCCTCCGTGCCATTGATGGCTTGCTCTAACGGCGACGCTACGGTTTCCGCAATCGTTTTGGGATTCGCGCCGGGGTAGGTGGCGGTGACAATCACCGTCGGTGGCACGACTTCTGGGTATTCGGAAATCGGTAGCAAAAATAAGGAAATGCCGCCAAGTACGAGAAAAATCATCGAGAGCACTCCGGCGAAAATGGGCCGTGTGATGAAAAAATGGGCGATATTCATGGAGTGGGGGTCGATGAGGTTTCAGGCGCTACAGGCATACCAGGCATGAAGATTTTGGCTAGCCCATTGACGACGATGGTGTCGCCTTCCTTGAGCCCACTGCGAATGATGCGGTCCATGCCGCGTGTGGGACCGAGCGTGACGAGTCGATACTGCGCACAAGATTTTTCATCGATCACATACACATACTTTTGCCCTTGGTCGGTTTTAATGGCCATTTCTGGAATGACGATGGTGTCTTGTTCGGCGCTGAGAGGAATGCGGATGCGAGCAAACATGCCAGGGAGCAATCGGCCACTGGGATTAGGGATGATGGCACGGAGCACGATGCTTCCGGTGCCAGCTTGGACGCGGTTATCGAGCGATTCAAACCAGCCATGATGAGGAAACTCTTGTTCATCGGCCAATTGCAATTCCACAGGAATGCGGCCTTGATCATCGAGCTTCAATTGTTTTTTTGCCAACAAGCTCTGCACGCGCAAGAGCGTATTTTCATCGAGATCAGCGTAGGCGTGCATGGGATCGACGCTGACAATCGTGGTCAGTGTCGTGCTCAGATTCACCGCATTTCCCGTCGTCACCAATGCACGCGAAATTTTGCCGTCGATCGGTGACAAAACCTTCGTGCGCTGCCAATCGAGCATCGCCAGTTGGAGGTCGGCCTTGGCCGCCTTGTGCGCGGCTTCGGCTTGAGCGAGCGCGGAAAGGCGGGCATCGGCTTGCTCCTGAGTCATCGCACGGGCCGCGAGCAATTCCGGCACGCGCGCAGCTTCGCTTTGAGCTGTCTGCCATGCTGCTTCGGCGCGGGCGAGCCCGGCTTCTGCTTG
>JBDLWB010000242.1:0-8940 GCA_039804425.1 Verrucomicrobiota bacterium | reverse complement strand
CCGCTCATGTCTCTGTCGCCCGCCGATCAACTAAAAGCCCTTACTGCTGGCACCGCGAAGGTGCTTTCGGAAAAGGAATTGGCCGAAAAACTCGCTCTTGGTCGCCCACTGCGTGTCAAACTTGGCGTCGACCCCACCGCGCCCGACATCCATTTCGGACATACCGTAGCTCTCGAAAAACTTCGCCAATTTCAAACTCTCGGTCACCAAGCCGTGCTCATCATCGGAGATTTTACTGCAACCGTCGGCGACCCCACGGGGCGCTCGGCGACACGACCGCCGCTCACACGCGAGGAAGTTCTCGCGAATGCCGAAACCTATACCGCCCAAGCTTTTAAAATTCTCGATCGCGAGCTCACGGAGGTCGTCTACAATGGTGATTGGTTCCGCAAAATGACCTATGAAGAAGTACTGAAACTCAATGGTCGCGTCACTCTGCAACAAATGCTCCAACGAGAAGATTTCCGCACTCGCGTGCAGGGCGCTCAAGAGGTCCGGCTTCACGAATTGCAATACCCCATCATGCAGGGCTGGGATTCAGTGATGGTCCGCAGCGATGTCGAGATCGGTGGCACAGATCAGTTGTTCAATATCCTCGTCGGCCGCGATTTGCAAAAGGAAGAAGGTCAAGCCCAACAAGTCGTCATGCTCATGCCGCTGCTCGAAGGACTCGATGGCGTGAAAAAAATGTCGAAATCCTACGGCAATTACATCGGTGTCAATGACGCCCCTCAAGAAATGTTTGGCAAACTCATGAGCGTTTCGGATGAATTGATGGATCGCTATTACCAACTGCTGCTCGGCGAAAAGCGCGACCCTACGCAGCACCCGATGGATGCCAAAAAAGCTCTCGCGCAAAAACTCACAACGCGCTACCACTCGGAACAAGATGCCCGCGCTGCGCGCGAGGACTGGGAACTGCGCTTTTCCAAACGCAATCTCGCGGATGCCGAGTTGCCTGAGCTTTCGATCGCCCACGCACCTCAAGAACGAACCGTGCTCTCCCTCAGCGCCTGGGCCTTTGCGCAAGCGTTCGACATGGAAAAATCCAATGGCGAATTGCGGAAGCAATTCATCACCAGTGGCTCGGTACAACTCAATGGCGAAAAATTGCTCGATCCTTCCGCCTGCCCCTCACTGCAAGCGGGCGATATCCTCAAACTCTCGAAAAAACACGCCGTTCGCTTCATTGATTGATCAAACCATGTCTGATTGGCTACCCTACGCCCTGATGCTTGCTCTCGTCTTGTGGATGACTCGCCACAAATGGCTCAAGCATTTGCCATCCATCCAGATCGGAGCCCCCCCGCACCAACCAAGCCAACGATTCCAGGATTATGCCGAAAACAAAAAACGCCGCGATGCCCAAGAGGAGGTTGACCGCATTCTTGATCGCATCGCCGAAAAAGGCATGAATGGACTGAGCAAACGCGAACGTAGCATTCTCGAAAACGCCGCAAAACAACAAAAACAACATCACCCATCTCAACAATGAGCCGACCTGTCCTCTACATCAAAATTGCCTGCCCTTGGTGCGAAGAAGTCACTTCTTACCTGAACCGCCAACGCATCGACTACGATACCATCGTCGTCACCGGCAATCGCCAAGCGATGGATGAAATGATTGCTCTCTCCGGCCAGTCCAAGGCACCCACTCTTGATTGGCATGGCCATGTCCTCGCCGACTTCGGGGTTGAGGAATTGGTGCCTTTTCTCAAAAAACACGGATCGATCTAACGAGAGACGAGAAATCACTCGTCCTCTTTCGGAAAATCCATTTCCACCCACTCATCCGCCTTTGTTTCGTGATAATGCGCGAGGGCAACAACGATCATCAGTCCCAACACCCCAAAGCTGATCTCGAGAATGATGGGCGTCGTGATGATGTGAAACATCCGCGCAAAAAATTCTCCTGCCGCTCCCGGTAAAAAACGACCCGACCACAGCCCCAGTAGCCCGCCGATGATGGCAAAGATGATCAACAGAAAGCCGCGCAGTTGTCGTAAGGTGTTCATGAGCAACGTCGGGGATTAGTAGCTTCTTGCCCAAATGGCCATCTGCGAAGTATCCACTCCGGTCAATAGGCAGCGCGCCGCAGCAGGCACTTGCGGCAGGGACGCAGTGTGCAAGGGCAGACAACGAATGGTGATTTTGTGCTGCTTGGCTAATTCCTCTTCTTGCTCCGGACTCCCATTCCAAGGGGTCAATAACCAACCAGGATTTTCGCCTTCACCCCAATGCGCATGAAAGGCATCGAGCTGATCGCAGTAGCGAATGTTTTCATCCCGCAATGCCGTCGCCCGCTGGAGCAAGTTTTCGTGAACAGATGCCAACATTTCGGTCGCCTGACGCAAAAACTCTTCTTGCTCCATGAAGCTCTTTTCTCCCGAGGACTGATCGCGCCGACTCAAGGCCACTTTCCGATTTTCCAAATCACGCGGGCCAATTTCAATGCGAATGGGCACACCTTTTTTGACCCATTCCCACTTTTTCACTCCACCACCCAAATCCCGACGATCCACATGCACACGCAAGGGGTCGCCATGATACAATTGCTGACGCAAGGTCGCAGCCAATGCCTCACAAGCATCGATGATCGCTTGCTTGCTGTCTTCTTTCGGCGTCACCGGAATGATCACGATTTGCTGCGTCGCCACGCGCGGTGGCAATACCAACCCATCGTCGTCGGAGTGCGCCATGATCAAGGTGCCAATCATCCGCGTCGAAACACCCCACGAGGTAGTATGCACGTGCTGAATGGAGCCATCACGACCCGTAAATTTGATGTCCTGCGCATGCGCAAAATTTTGTCCTAAGTAGTGCGATGTCCCCGCCTGAATCGCTTTACGATCCTGCACCATGGCCTCCACCGTTAAGGTCATCTCAGCGCCAGGAAATCGCTCGTTTTCGGTCTTTTCACCGGGAATTACCGGGATCGCCAAGTGGTCGCGCAAAAAGACCTCATACTCGCGATGCATCAAGCGCGTTTCCTCAATCGCCTCCTCCCGGGTCTCGTGCGCGGTGTGGCCTTCTTGCCACAAAAATTCCGCCGTGCGCAAAAACATCCGCGGCCGCATTTCCCATCGCATCACGTTCGCCCATTGGTTGATCAATAAGGGCAAATCTCGATAGGAATGAATCCACCGCGCAAAGGCCGCACCAATGATGGTCTCGGATGTCGGACGAATCACGTAAGGCTCATCGAGCTTACCCGTCGGGATCATCCGCGTTTTTCCAGTTTCCGGATCTTTTTGCGCCTCCAAACGATGGTGCGTGACAACGGCGCACTCGGTAGCAAAGCCCTCGGCATGTTCCGCTTCTTTTTCGAGATAAGACAGGGGAATCAATAAAGGAAAATACGCATTCTGATGCCCTGTTGCTTTGAATCGACGATCCAACTGCTGCTGGATCAATTCCCAAATCCCATACCCCCATGGCTTGATTACCATGCAGCCTCGGGTCTCCGAGTTTTCTGCCAAATCGGCCCCGCGAATGACTTGTTGATACCATTCAGGAAAATTTTCGCTGCGTGTTGGTGTAATGGCGGATTTGGCGTCGGACATAAGTTGGAGCCACAAGGTATCACGACTCTTGCGGAAAATCACGGCTTTTTTCCGCCAGTCGCAAAGGTCGCCAAGAATTGCCTCTTCATGTCGAAATTCTTTTTTTAGGGGCTTGTCAGATAGTCGCAAGCCGTTACCTTGGGTGGCACATGAAAATCTGGTTGGACGAATCTCTGGTTGACGAAAAAGACGCAAAAATTTCGGTCTTCGATCACGGCCTGCTCTACGGCGATGGCGTGTTTGAGGGCATTCGCTTCTACAACGGTCGTGTCTTTCGCCTCGAAGAACACATCCGCCGCTTGTTCGATTCTGCACGAGCCATTGTGCTGAAAATGCCATGGACCATCGAACAGGTCATGCAGTTTACCGTCGATACCATCAAAGCCAATGACCTCAAGGATGGCTATGTTCGCTTGGTCGTCACACGCGGCACCGGCGGTTTAGGACTCAATCCTTATCTCTGCGAAAAACCAAGCATGTTCATCATCGCATCGACCATCAGCCTCTACCCCGCAGAATATTACACGAATGGCCTCGCCATCATTACCTGCGCCACGCGCCGCCCGACACCTGCAGCGCTCATGCCTCAGGTGAAGTCCCTCAATTACCTCAACAATGTCATGGCGAAGGTCGAGGCGATCCAAGCAGGAGCCATGGAGGCAGTGATGCTCAATGAGCAAGGCTATGTCTCGGAGTGCACCGGCGACAACATCTTCTTGATCAAAAATGGTGTTCTGCTCACCCCACCTGTGGCGGATGGCGCTCTGGATGGAGTGACTCGTCGCGTCATCTTGGAACTTGCCGAACAATTGCAAATCCCCTGGAAAGAGCAGACTCTGTCTCGCTACGACATTTTCATTTCGGATGAATGCTTCCTCACTGGCACCGCTGCGGAAGTCATTCCCGTGATCGAACTCGACCGCCGCCCCATCGGTGACGGCAAGCCTGGTCCCATCACGGCACAATTGATTGCGGCTTTCCGCGCTCTGGCGAACAGCTCGGGCACTCCCATTGTTTAACGTCATTCTGCACACATGAAATGTGATTTCTGCGACCAGAAAGCCACCGTCTTTCTCACTCAACTTGTCGAGGGACAGATGAAAAAAGTCTGCCTCTGCGAGAGCTGCGCTCAAGAGAAAGGCGTCACTGACCCCACCGGATTTTCGCTCGCAGACATGCTCATCTCTGGCACTCCTACCAGCGCCATCATCGGCTCACCGATTTTTTCGAAAAAACGGCCAAGCGATGAGAAAAAATGCCCTCACTGCGGCTTCAGCGCTGATGACCTCAGCCGCGTCCGCCGCTTTGGTTGCAGCGAATGTTATGACGTTTTCCGCTCGGAAATGGAAATGATCCTGCCTGGCATGCAAATGGGCATGTGCCACGTCGGCAAGGTTCCTCGCGGACAAGAAGAAAAGCACCTCCACGAGGAAAAAATGGAACAACTGCGGACTCAACTCGATCAGGCGATCGAGTCGGAAAATTACGAAGCCGCCGCTCGCCTGCGCGATGAACTTCGCACTCTCGAAACTCTCTCACCAGGTCTCTCCCAATCATGATGCGTTTTTCCACATTGATTCGCCATCCAGCCGAATGGATGATTGGTGGCGCAGTCGACAATGCGGTAGTTCTGACTTCTCGCATTCGTCTCGCGCGCAATCTTCGCAAGATCCCTTTTCCTGGCTGGGCCACGGCCACACAACGCCGCGAGGCGATGGACCTCATGCTCCCTGTGATTCAGGAACTGCGACCGATGAAGGATGCTTTTGCTCAGTCTCTCGGCGGACTGACAGCCGTCCAAAAACAAGTGCTCGTGGAACGTCACCTGATTAGCCGCGAACACGCAGCTCGCACTGAGGGGAGCGCTGCCGTCATCGAACGCCGGCAAACTCTTAGCATCATGATCAATGAAGAGGATCACTTGCGCATGCAGTCGATCCGCCCAGGCCTCAATCTCCGCGTCGCCTATGAAGCGCTGAATGAGGTCGATGATGCCCTACAAGAAAAATTGCCATTTGCCTTTGATCGCAAGCTCGGTTTCTTAACGACCTGCCCCACCAACCTCGGCACGGGCATGCGTGCTTCTGCCATGCTCCATTTGCCCGGCTTGGTTCTCAGCAATCAAATCGGACAAGTGCTCAATGGCATCGCCCGCCTCGGTCTTGCCGTTCGCGGTCTATATGGCGAAGGCACGGAATCTCTCGGCAACCTGTATCAAATTTCCAATCAATCTACTCTCGGCGAAAGCGAACCGCAGATCATCGAACAATTGGAACGCGTGATCTCACAGGTCGCCATGCACGAAGCTCATGCTCGCTTGAAGCTGCTGGAAGATGAACCCATCATGCTCCATGATAAAATGGGCCGATCCTTCGGCGTCCTGCGCCATGCTTGGCTGATGGATTCGAAGGAGGCACTCAATCACCTGTCGATCCTCCGCTTGGGCGCCTGCCTCGGATTTTTCCCCAAAGAAACGGTGCGACTGTGCGACACTTTGCTGATGGAAATTCAGCCGGCACACTTGCAGCTCGACTGCGGACAAAAACTTTCCCCAGAACAACGCGACGAACGCCGCGCACAAATCATGCGCTTGCATTTGCAAAATGTTCCTAGCCCTGTTACTGTTTTGTCAAATCACAAGCAGCAACAAATCTCTGATTCTAATCCATCACCAGAGCCATGAACAACTTTACTCCACGCGCCCAACAAGTCTTAGCGCTCGCCCGTAAGGAAGCCGATCGCTTTAGCCACAATTATGTCGGCACTGAGCACGTCCTGCTCGGCCTCATCAAACTCGGCCAAGGTGTCGCCGTCAATGTCCTCGAACGCATGGGACTGGATCTCGATCGTGTCCGCATGGAGGTGGAAAAGGAAGTCGGCACGGGCACAGCGGGCCAAAGCACAGGCAATATCCCCTACACTCCCCGCGTGAAGAAGGTCCTCGCTCTCGCCGATAAGGAAGCGAAGGCTCTCAATCACTCTTACGTCGGCACGGAGCATTTGCTTCTCGGCCTCCTCCGCGAAGGAGATGGCGTCGCCGCCCGCGTCCTCAAACAGCTGGAAGTCGATATCCAAACGGCTCGCAATGAAATCCTCGCGGAAATCGACCCGAATTACACACCGAATGACCAGTCGGATGACATGGACATGGACGAATCTGATGAGGACGATGGCGAGTTCGCCGATGACTCGAAGCCTGGCGCAAATGCCGGTGAAGGAGCCGAGGGCAAAACCAAAACTCCTGCGCTGAAAGCGTTTGGACGCGACCTCACGAAAAGTGCCCGCGACGGCGAACTGGATCCTGTCATCGGACGCGAAAGCGAAATCGAACGCGTCATCCAAATCCTCTGCCGCCGCACCAAAAATAACCCAGTTCTGATTGGCGAAGCCGGTGTCGGCAAGACCGCCATCGCTGAAGGCCTCGCCCAGGAAATCGCCGCCGGCAATGTTCCAGAAATCTTGCGCGACAAACGTGTGATCACTCTCGACCTCGCCCTGATGGTCGCAGGCACGAAATACCGTGGTCAGTTTGAGGAACGCATCAAGGCGGTCATGGATGAAATTCGCAAGGTGAAGAATGTCATTTTGTTCATCGATGAACTCCACACCATCGTCGGCGCCGGCTCAGCGGAAGGTGCCATGGATGCCTCGAACATCATCAAACCCGCCCTCAGCCGCTCGGAAATGCAATGCATCGGCGCAACCACGCTGAATGAATACCGTAAGCACATCGAAAAGGATGCCGCTCTGGAACGTCGCTTCCAACAGGTGAAGGTGGATGAACCCAGCGAAGAGGATGCCATCAAAATTCTCTACGGCCTCCGCGCGAAGTATGAATCTCACCACAAAGCGCGCTTTACCCCCGCCGCGATTGAGGCAGCCGTGAAACTCACCTCGCGCTATCTCACCGGTCGCTATCTGCCGGATAAGGCGATCGATGTTCTCGATGAAGCAGGCTCTCGCGCTCGCATTTCCCAAATGACTCGCCCCCAAGCGATCAAGGAACTGGAGGGCGAAATCGAAACGATCAATAAGAACAAACTCGCTGCCATCGCCGAACAAGACTTTGAAAAAGCCGCCGCTCTGCGCGATGCCGAGAAGAATGCGAAGAAGAAGCTCGAAGACACCCTGAAGGAATGGCGCGCTCAATCGGAGGAATCGA
Source organism: Verrucomicrobiota bacterium (assembly GCA_039804425.1). Taxonomy (GTDB): domain Bacteria; phylum Verrucomicrobiota; class Verrucomicrobiia; order Verrucomicrobiales; family Akkermansiaceae; genus UBA956. The sequence goes on along the minus strand of JBDLWB010000242.1, from coordinate 1,215 downwards.
TCATCGATGTCGATGACGATGACATCATGGCCGTCGTCTCGAAATGGACCGGTGTCCCGCTTCGCCGCATGGAGCAAACGGAAGCCGATAAACTCCTGAAAATGGAGGATGAACTGCAATCTCGCGTCATCGGACAAAATGAAGCAGTCAAATCGATCTCGAAGGCCCTGCGTCGCTCCCGCGCCGACCTCAAGGATCCGCGTCGCCCCATCGGTTCGTTCCTTTTCCTCGGCCCCACCGGTGTCGGCAAAACGTATCTTGCACGCAATTTGGCAGAATTCATGTTCGGCGATCCCGATGCTTTGATTCAAATCGATATGTCGGAATACATGGAGAAATTCACCTCCAGCCGCCTCATCGGATCACCTCCTGGCTATGTCGGTTACGAGGAAGGCGGCCAACTCTCGGAACAAGTGCGACGTCGCCCCTACAGTGTGATTCTTTTTGACGAAGTCGAAAAAGCTCACCCCGATGTCATGAATCTCATGCTGCAAATCCTCGAAGAGGGTGTCGTGACGGATTCGATGGGACGCAAGATCGATTTCCGCAATACCATCATCATTCTCACCTCCAACGTCGGTGCTAGCACCATCAAGCGCCAAAGCTCACTCGGCTTCAATGCCATGACGGCCGATGAAGCGGACTTTGATACGATGAAGGAAAAAATCATCGAAGAAGCCAAGCGCTCGTTCAAACCCGAGTTCCTCAATCGACTCGACGAACTGGTGGTTTTCCACATGCTGGAAAAACCCGACCTTTCCCGCATCGTCGATCTTGAGATCTCGAAACTCGCCAAGCGCCTGAAGGACAAAGCCATCGACCTGGTGCTCACCGATTCCTCGCGCGATCTGTTGATTGCCAAAGGCTACGACCCCAGCTACGGCGCCCGACCCATGCGTCGCGCCGTCGAACGCTACCTCGAAGACCCCTTGGCGGAAGCCCTACTCCGTGGAGACATCAAATCCGGTGACCATGTCGAAGTCATCCGCCGCGATAATAGCGAAGAGCTCCTCTTCCAACCCACCACCCCCTCCCAGCCCGCCCTCACTACCTCCGAGGAAAAGCCGGAGGAATAGGTCAGACATTCCCTGGAATAAGGGAATACACCCATTAGCACAGGAGACCGCTTACGAAGCGGTCTCTTTTTTTATCCAAAAACCCTCATTAACTCGATCACCTCCCCATGGGGTGAAAGCCGATCTCTCCAAAAATGAG
>JBDLWB010000241.1:0-4735 GCA_039804425.1 Verrucomicrobiota bacterium | reverse complement strand
ACATGACACAGCTACATTGATGTGGTTAGCAAACCCTAGACTGCGTGGCAGCAGATAACCTTGCTTCCATAGTACTTTGCGGTTTTTTTCTAAAAAATACTGCAATGATGATGTGCCTGTCTTAGGCCACCCAATATGGATCAGTGCTGTTTTCATTTAATTGATCAAATAGATTGATTTACTCCTAACAGTATACGATTGTATGCCTCATAAACGAGCATCTCAAAACTCACCACGAAACGAGCAACTTGCCGTAGGCGTCTCGTAAATGCAGATTTCGTAGAGACCAGGAAGCTGATTTTCGATCTTACGCCAAAACCACGCGCACATGTTTTCAATCGTCGGGCTCTCCAGCCCCTCGATGTCGTTCAGGTATCCATGATCGAGCTGATCTAACAATGGATTCATCGCCTCGGAAATGTGCTTATGATCATAAATCCATCCAATGGTTGGATCGACTTCGCCTTCAATGGTCACCGTTACCTTAAAGCTATGCCCGTGCATTTGTCGGCACTTATGCCCCTCGGGCAAGCTTGGCAACGTGTGAGCTGCCTCAAAACGAAATTCCTTGGTCAAGCGTGCGCGCATGCTGTGAATCAATCACTTCTGCGGCTCGGGTGCAAATCTTTTCAATAAAGGCAAACGCCTCATCACCATGCCAATCGCATCGCGAGCCTCAGTCACCCCGAGCATGAGGCAGATGGCGAAATACAAGACCGCCGCCGCTCCCACAATCCCCATCAAGATGATCGCACTGAACCACCAACTCTTAGGCAGAGACGATAGGAAAAAAATTCCCTTAGCCCACCACACAAAGCCCCCCATCAGCAGTGCCGCTGCACCACTGCGCCAGAGTGTTTGCCACATTGAACCAATCGAAAGATCTTTCACATACAAACGCAAAAATCCGTATAGCAGTATCAAATTCATGACCGCCACCAAGCTCGTGGTCAAGGCAAGCGATTCGTGCCCCCAACGCATCACTCGCACCATGTACCAATTCAATCCAAAATTGCAAACCATCGAAAGGAAACTCACCAACATCGGCACCCAGCGGCGGTCGATGGCATAAAAGGCCGGTTGCAAGATTTTCAACCAACTGTATGCCAACAATCCATAGCCATAACATTGCAACGCGCTCGCGATCATCAAAGTGCTGCGATGCTGCAAGTCCCCCCCCTTAAAAATCACCGCGACCAATGGCTGGGACAATACCACCAATCCCACCGCGCAGGGCAGAACTAGCAATGTCACCAAGTTCATCCCACGAGCAATCGTCGGCGAAAAGTCTCGACTGATGCCTCCGATCGCTGCACGGGATAAGGCGGGCAATGTCACGGTCGCGACCGCTACGCCAAACATCCCAATCGGCAACTGCATCAAGCGAAATGCATAGTTCAAAGCAGAAACTCCGCCTTCTCCCGTGCTGGTGGCAAACATGGCATTCACCATTACGTTAACCTGTACAGCACTCGCAGCAATCATCGCAGGAACCATCAATGACAGGATTTTTTTCACCCCTGAATCGCTCCATAAGGCATCCCAACACCAACGAAATCCCACCTTTTTGAGCGCAGGAAATTGCACGAGCAATTGCCCTAAGCCCCCCAATAAGACACCACCACTAATTCCTATCAAACTTGTTTCTTGCCACTCTGGGTCAAGCAGATAACCGAGCACGCCACCGCCCAAAATGCATCCTAGATTGAAAAAGCAGGACGCCAATGCAGGCATGCCAAAAATCTGTTTTGCGTTCAACATCCCCATCACTAAGGCCGCAAGACTGACAAGCAATAAAAAGGGATACATGATGCGCGCCAACAATACGATGAGATCGCGCTGCTCCGGACCAAAACTTTTGTCGGCAAATGACAGCATCAAATCCACAATCCACGGAGCCACACACACGCCCAAGATCGTCACGCCACTCATGAAGACCACCACAAGAGAAAGAACCCGATTGGCCAATTGCCATGCAGAAGCGTCTCCGTGCTCTTTCAGGCGCTTGGAAAATGTTGTCACAAAAGCTTGAGACAACGCCCCTTCGGCAAATAGATCGCGCAATAAATTGGGAATTTTGAAGGCCAGAGCAAAACAGTCCGCCAAGACGCTAGTGCCATACAGACGCACCATGAAGATATCGCGCAACAATCCCAGCACACGACTCAACATGACCGCAGCACCGATTTTTCCGGTCGCCACAGCAGTCTTCTGATTCTCTTGCACTGCGGTCGAACGATCTTCTTTCATGAGAAATGCAACGAATCAACGACGGCATTTTTCGAGCAACGAATCAAGGAAATAGGCAATCTGATGCAAGGCCTGCGAGCTCTCGTTTTCAGGCAAGACAGAGAGATCATCGTGGCATTGCTTCAGCAAGTCTTTTGCCGTATCGATGGCGGCCTCGACAGCGCCCTCGTATTCCGCAATTCCCAGAAGCACCGGCAGATCCAGCGGTTGCTGATTCACGATCCTTGCCGTCAATTTCATGCGCTGCGCATCACTGGCAGTCTCTAACAAATTCAGAATCGGTAAAGTCAACTTTCCTTTCTCGAGATCGGTGCGCAGTGTTTTGCCTGCCGTTTCTTCCACGCCAACAAGATCCACGCAGTCGTCGTAGATTTGGTAGACTGCTCCAAGTCGCAAGCCGTAATCATACATGCGTTTTTCGACTTCCTCACTCGCACCCGAAAGCTTCGCCGACAGTGCAGCGGCGGCGGCAAACAAGGCCCCCGTTTTCATTTCCATGATGCGGAAATACTCGTCCTTCGTCAGGGTCAGATCAAAACGACGCTGGGTTTGAATGATCTCTCCTTGGCATACCTCGCGAGCCGCATGTCCGACCTTTCGACAAATGTCGATCGAATCAAAATCGGTGGCCAATGTTAACGCATGAGAAAAAAGCGCGTCACCGAGCAATACCGACAAACCATTACCCCATTTGGCATTCGCTGTCGGCACCATGCGACGCGTCGTAGCGCCATCAATGATGTCATCGTGCACCAAGGTCGCCATGTGAATGAGTTCTAAAATCACCCCGATTTTGCGATGATTTTCATTTGCCTCACCCAAGGCACCACCCGTCAAAACGGCCAGTGCAGGGCGAATTCTTTTGCCTGAGGTGTTGCAGACGTATGCCACATAAGGCTCCACCATCGGGTCAAATGCGCGTACTTGCTCACGAATCGATGCCTCCACCAGTTCAAGATGCGGACGCACCAGTTCGAAGGGAAACATGTCATTCATTGGGGGTTGTTTCGAGGTGGTGGCCATGTCGTTCAACTTTTTGTAACCTAACACGGGGGATAGGACTTGGCAAGCATAACACAGGAATTTTCGATTCTGCGCATGCTTGTCTCATCAGCGAGCTTTCGATGACGCTTGTTTTGCCACTCGCTCCAAGAGAACCCGCCGCAATTCATCGAGCCCAATCTCCAGTTCGGCAGAAATGGGCACAATTTCCACCTTCGCAAATCGTTGTCGGAATCGCACGATATTTTCCTCTGCCACTTCCGAGTCCATTTTATTGGCGACCACCAACCACGGAAATTTGGCCAGATCTTCATCATACTCGCGAATCTCCGTGCGCAAAACCTCAAGATCTTGCAACGGATCCCGACCGTCGGTTCCTGCCATATCAATCACAAATAACAACAAATTGCAGCGCGTGATGTGACGCAAAAACTCGTGTCCCAATCCCTTGTTTTGATGCGCACCTTCAATCAACCCCGGAATATCCGCGATGGTGCAACGCTTGTATCCTTCAAATTCTGCCACTCCTACGACAGGCTGCAATGTGGTGAATGGATAAGATGCCACCTTAGGCTGCGCATGAGATAGCTTGCCGATTAATGTCGATTTCCCAGCATTCGGGAAACCCACCAGTCCGACGTCGGCGATGCGACGAAGCTCCAAATAAAATACTCCGAGCTCGCCATCTTCCCCAAGAGTATGCTCGACCGGCGCACGATTGGTCGGCGTTTTAAAATGCCAGTTGCCCTTGCCGCCTTTGCCTCCTTGGCACAGCACAAACTCCTGCCCCTCCTCGGTCAAATCAGCAATCGGCTCCATGTCGATGCCCTCTTCGCTACGCTCCAACTCCACCGCCTCTTGGACGTTGGTGGCCGTCGTCCGATACACCACCGTTCCCGGCGGAACCAAGGCGATGAAAGGCTTTCCGCCACGGCCAGTTTTTCGCACCCCTGCTCCATTGACACCGCCTTCGGCAATCATCTTCGGATCATAGTGGAATTGGCGAAGATTGTCGGTATGAGGGGAAACTTTCAAAATCACATCCCCCCCCTTACCTCCATCACCGCCATCGGGTCCCCCGCGCGGCACGAATTTTTCGCGACGAAAACTCACCGCTCCATGCCCGCCATCTCCAGCTTTGGCAAATACTCGAATGTGATCAATGAACATAATTTCCCCTTGTGGAGCGCCACGCTAGCACCAAAACAAGAGCAGAGTCAAACATTCACGCAAAAATCATCATGGAAGAGATTTTCGACAGCGACCACCTGCCTTCCTCGGCTGCTGTTTCCGCGCATCAGCAAACCCATCGCAAAAACTCCATCCACGCAGCAACAAACATTCTTGCCAAATCTCAGCGTTTGCGTCACTTTCCGCGCCGTCATGTCCGAACTTCCTACAGCCGACCTCCTGTCGCTCGATACCGATGGCCTTCGCAGCCGTCTCTCGAAGCTCAGGAGGTATCTTTGACATCCCTACCCTC
>JBDLWB010000240.1:0-21336 GCA_039804425.1 Verrucomicrobiota bacterium | reverse complement strand
ACGCCCATGGTCAGCGGTGTAGCTTTGAAGTCGACTCGATTCGCTCCCAGGTGGGCCGCCATGCGCTGTGATGCTTCGCTGAGTATTTCGATTTTCTGATCGGTGATCCAGTTGACCAAATCGTCTTGCTTGCCGAGTTGCAGAGAGATGGCTCCCAAGTGCGCAAGTGCCGAGGAGTAGTGCCCACACTCGGCGCTGCGAATGGCGGGAATTCTTTTGGAACGAATCGAATTGATCCAAGTTTGATGCGCCATCACACCGCCACGAAATTCTTTGATGACTTTGCCCTGCGGATCATAGACGGCACACTGATCGGTGTGGTTGCCAGCGAGATAGCCGCCATCGTATTCAATCACGTTACCGACATCGATCCCCTTGTAGCGATCCATGCCGCCGCCGTAGTTCATGCCTGCTTTCGGCAAACCACGCACTTCAAAGAGAATCGGCGCTTTGCCATGGTGCTGAAGCAAAAGAATTTGCGTATTGGCTGTATCACCATCGTCGTCATAGCCCACGCGACCACCAATGGTCGTGATCTGCTCGGGCAAACGCGGATCGCCGAGAGCCCAGCGGCAGACATCGAGCTGATGAGGGCCTTGGTTGCCGAGATCGCCATTGCCATAAGCGCTCTGCCAATGCCAATCGTAGTGGAACTGCTTGCGCTGCACCGGTGCTACTTCGCGCGGACCAAACCACAAATCCTGATGAATCGTTTTCGGCACTTCCATCGGCGCGCTCACTTTGCCGATCGATGGACGCGGCTTGTAGCAAAAACCACGGGCCAATTTCAGTTTGCCGATGGGCCTGTCGCTAAGCCAATCAAAAGCTTCGGCCCAAGAAGTTTCGGAACGACGCTGGAATCCGTGTTGAATGATCACGCCATATTTTTTCGCGCCGATGGCGAGTTGTCGACCTTCCCATACGTTGTGCGAAACGGGCTTTTCCACATACACATGCTTGCCGTTGGCAGCAGCAGTGAGCGCAATCAGTGCATGTGTGTGATTCGGCGTGGCAATGCTGACGGCGTCAATTTCCTTCGACTCACACAGCACGCGGTAGTCGGTGTAGGTTTTCACCGCAATGCCTTTTTTATCAAGCATGTCCTTCCACTTCGCGAGCACTGTTTCATCGCAGTCACACAATGCCACCACGCGGCAGCCCTTGACCTTGAGCAAATCGTTGATGTGACCACCGCCACGACCGTTGAAACCGATCACCGCGACGCGGATGTCTCCATTTGCGCCCACGGCACGAGCGAGAGGAGAAAGCAATGACCAAGTGCCGGCCAAGAGAGAGGTTTGCAGTAATTGACGTCTTTGCATAAAAAAAGTGGGTTTTTTCGTTAGGATTTATTGAGCGAATTGTTGATACCAAGAGGCAATGCGTTTGTCATCGACCTCACCCCGATGCACCACAAGGCGGTAGCGGAAGGTGATGGACTCTTGATTTTTCAGCGTGAAATTGCCGAGGGTCTTGTCGCGCTTGCCCTCAAAGTCGTGAATGCCAAAAGGATTCGCGGCGAGCAAACCGTAATCGCGCGCATGCCACCAAGTCTCGTGACGGAGGTTTTTCGGATGATCCATCATCGTAATGACCGCCGTCTTGCCCTGCTCATCGGGACCATGGAATGTCACGTAGCTCGACTTCTTGCCCCAGCAATCAGCATCCTTGCGACCGTGATTATCACTGATCCCACCTTTCGCCATCGGGCCTTTTAATCGCAGCGTGCGGTCGACGCGGAAGGCAAAAAATCCTTCTTTGGTGTCGCCAAAGACCACATCACCATTCACCGCCTTGAGCGTGAATGTCACATCAAAAGCACGCGTTTCGGCATCGAGATTCTCAATGCGATACTCGCGATCTTCTTCTAACAAAACCTTCTGATCGCCGCGCCATTCGAGCTTCGTGCGAAACATCGCCTTCTTGCCAGAGGCCTGTGACTCTTCGGTTTTGAGGTGAACAATGCGCGCGTCCTTGTTTCCCGTCCATGCCCAGAAATCAAAGCCATTGACCGAGCCATGCGAATGCCACATCGAGCGATGATGCGGATGATCGAGCTCCTCGCCCTCGACGCCATCTTTCATCGGCCAATAGCGACTCAAATTGGGGCCGCTGGGCGAGGAAATCGGATAGAGATAGGGCACCTTGGAATCGGTCCGATACGCCGTCACCAAAGTCTCCCCGTCCAGCAGGCGCACCGTGTCTTTTTCCACCTCGATCCGAAAGTCCGCCATCGCCATGGATGTCGTGGCAAGAGAGATGAATAGCGCATTAATGATTTTCATGATTTCGAAGGCTGTATGACACGAAGGAAAAAATCCAGATCAATGTTCGTCATGCTGATAATGTTCGCCCAGCGAATCGCGACCAAAGTCGTTGGTGTGATCGCGCCACACGGTATGAATGTGATTGGCGTTGTTTTGTGAATTGGCGGTTTCGATCAGCACCTTGGGAGTTTGAATGCGATAATAAAAGGCCTTGCCTAGCTCCAGGTCCCCTGCCCAGGCAAAGCGGATGTCCTTGAGATCGAGCGCCTCGATGGCATGAAGCTCGGCATCGGCCACTTCTGCCCGATAGCGATGCGCGTATTCGGCAATCAGTTGAAATAACACCTTCACCTCCGCCGCTGTCGCCTGCTCCATCGTCACGCCGACCGGTTCGAGTTGTTGTGCGACACGATTTTCCGCCGTCAACACATCGGCCGGAGATTGTTTCGTGTAAACCACCGCCTTACCACGTTGGTGCAGCGAAACGGCTAGCTCGCGCGCCAGATTTTCCTCCTTCGCCAGAGCCTGCGTGTCCTTCATGCGCCCCTCCTTGACCTTCGCCGGACTCGCGCCGAGAAAGGTCGGCGAGGCGACGATTTTTTTGCCGTCGATGACTGTCACGTTGACCGCAACATGATGCCCCTCGTAGCGATAGCCCCAAGTTTTGCCCGACTCGGGCCTACCGAAAAACGAAGTGAAATACGCCTGATGATTGCGCTTCACAGGATCGTTCTCCATCTCGCCGAGCAGTTTTTCGAGCTCTTGGATGGTGTTCACTTTCAGCAGGCCTTGCTGACTGAGAATGGTCGCGAGCAATTTTTTCGCGGCCTTTTGTTGATCGGCATCGAGCGACTCCAAGGCGAGCCCCTTGCGCGGCTGGGGCGTAAATTTCCAGTTTTCGCGTTCCGCATCCTGAAACTCAAACATTGCTTTTTGTTGCAATTCACTGGGCAATTGACCGAGAAACGACTTCGCCTCCGCCGTGAAATCTTCGATGGCTTTCTCCTGCGAGTGCGCCGCGTGATCATGACCTTCATGTGCTTGCAAAGCACTCGCAAGAGCGATCACGGCAAAAAAGAACTTGTGCTTCATCACACTCTACTACGGAGTGCAGGACACATTTATTTCGAGGAATCGAAACAATCGACAATTTGTGCCGCGATCTCGTCCATCGACTGGCTCGCATCGATCACTCGCACAAAGGGTTCATCGCGCAGGCGGAGAAACGTTTCGCGGATCTTTTCCAGAGCTTCACGCTTTTCAAAATGATTCGCCTGATCGCCACGACCAGTGATGCGCTGCAGGGCGAGATCGACATCAAGGTCGAGGACGATCAGCAAATCTGGCACGGGGGCAAAGGCCTCGTTTTTCTGACGAATCTGCTCAGGATCAAATCCCCGCAATCCTTGGTATGCCATGGTCGAGAAATAATAGCGATCGAGAATCACTACCTTGCCTTCCGCAAGCGAGGGATTGATCAATTGTTCGACGTGCTCTTTGCGATCGCGCAGAAAATACTCCAGCTCCTCCTCCGCACCGAGTCGACCGATCGATGCCGATTCACGCAGCTTGCGCCCCCAGGGACCATTGGTGGGCTCGTGACTGAGCACCACTTCACGACCCAGCGAAGAAAAATAGCTCGCAAGCCTCTTGGCATGCGTTGATTTCCCCGTGCCATCGATGCCTTCGAAGACAATCAGCATCCCTTCATTTTTCCATGCATCCACGGTCATACAGTTTTGGGCAAAAAGAAAAAAAGCGTGCCCGGCAGGATTCGAACCTGCGACAATCCGCTTAGAAGGCGGGAGCTCTATCCAACTGAGCTACGGGCACGTGCGCGAGCAGCTTGTGGCCAAGCCAATGATTTTTCAAGCGAGGAATGAAAAATTGTCAATCGGCGAGGATTTGTGATTGCTGCATTGACATCCCGCGTCGGACTTCTACACTATCGGCAGTTCTTGAAACGAAGAATCATCCTAACATGAAATACGCTGCATCCCTGATCCTCGCCCTCGTTGTTCCCTCGATCGCACTTGCTGACGATGCTGAAAAAGCCAAACTCATGGAGCTTGGCAAAGCTGGCTACATGGCCTGCGCGGCATGCCACGGCATGGACGGCCAAGGTGTCGCTGCTGGCGCCAAAAAAATGGCTCCTTCTCTCACCGGTTCCAAAATCGCCACGGGCAATCCTGCGATCTTCGCTCTGGTGCTGCAAAATGGCATCGCCAAAGAGAACCAAGATTGGCTCGGTGTGATGGCAGCTCTTGGCCCAACGATGGACGATGAAAAACTCGCTGCTGTCATGACCTATGTGCGCAATTCTTTCGGCAATACCGGTTCAGTCGTCACCGCTGCGGATGCCAAGAAATTCCGCGAACAATACAAAGCTGTGGCTGGTCCTGTAACTCGCGCCAAGTTGGCCGAGCTCAGCAAATAATCACATTTTCCGATCTTCGAAAAAACCGCACTGCACTCAGTGCGGTTTTTTTCTGCTTTCCCGCTCCTACTTGCCAATATGCCTCATCGCCCTAGCATCGAGCTTTGCCAGCAAGCGCACCAACGCGCCATCGCGATGAGCGCGCGCATCCAACTGCCGCTGCGCTCACGGGTATGGAAAGGGCAAGCAGGAGAATTTGCGGGCGCAGGCACGGGGTCATCGCTGGACTTTCAGGATCATCGACTCTACGCGCCGGGCGACGACCCGCGCCACATCAACTGGCAAGCTTATGCCCGCACGGGTTCGTATTCGATGAAACTCTACCGCGAAGAAGTGCGACCGGTGGTTGATCTGATTCTCGATGTTTCCGCATCGATGTTTTTTGACGAACAAAAAGCCACGCGCGTCTGCGAGGTGTTTTATCTTTGTGCCGAGTCGGCGCGTCGCCAAGGTGCGGCCTTGCGCTTGCACTTGATTGCCGGCGATCAGTCTCAGGAAATTCCCTACGAAGCCCTCGCCCAGCACCGCTGGATCGAGCAAATCCCGGTTGCTCGTGAAGATGACGTTTTCCCCAGTGCGTGGGAGCGCATGCCGCTGCAAGGACAAGCAATTCGCCTGCTGATCTCGGATTTGCTCTACCCTGGTAGCCCAGAGCCGCTGCTGCGCGCGCTAACGAGTCGACAAAGCCAAGGCATCGTGCTCACGCCCTTCCTTCAACAGGAAGCCGAGCCGACCTGGCAAGGGCATTACGAAATGATCGATGCTGAAAACGACAGCCGTCACCCGCATCGCATCGATGCCGCCACTCTGCAGCGTTATCGGACCGCCTACCAACAGCACTTTTCGTTGTGGAAAGAGCAAGCCATCCGCCACCAAGTCCAGCTCTCACGCGTGCCCTGCGAATCAGACTTCATGGTCGCCCTGCATACCGAGGCCATCCCCACAGGCGCCCTTGAAACGCATTGATCGACACCTCATCAGCGGAAACCCACTTCGCAATTGCTCTCGATACAGGGAGGCCGAATTGACAGAATTTCAAAATTTTCTGAATGACCACAAAAAGAGATGAATCCTTATTCGGAAAACCTGAACGAAGCGGGGTCGGATTGGTGAATCTCGGGATGATAACCACGACAAAATTCTGAAAAATTCTGAAATTCTGTCAAAACCAGCCTCGATCACCTGATTGCGTTCCTATCATGGGAGATTCTCCCCCCTCGCTTGATCTCCCTGCCGTTCTTCAAAGGATTATTGCCTTGCATTTCCCTCTCCCGCCCTATATCCCCTTTGCCTCACGGGCCAATCTGAACTCTCGCCCCACTCTTTCGCAACGCTATGATCAAATGGATCCTTCAAAAAATCGTTGGTAACAAAAACCAACGGGAAATTCGCCGCATTCGTCCCATCGTGGCGCGCATCAATGAAATCGAGGAAGCGTTGCAGCGTGAGCCCGAGGAAAAATTGCGCGAGCTGACCCAGAAATGGCGACAACACCTGGCTCGCTATCATGAACTCGTTGCGCCACCGAAACCAAAGCTTTTCCGCATGGATGCAGCGGAACTGCGCGAAGTTGCAACGGCGCTCGAAGCACGCTTTTCTCGACTGCGCGATGAATTCCCCCAACTCCCTGCCACCATCGAGCCCACACCTGATGCGATCGAAGCTGCGAAGGACGCCTTTCGCGACATCGAACCGCTTTTCCGCGAACGTCGCGCGAAGTATCTGGAGCAAATCCTCCCCGAGGCCTATGCTGTTGTCAAAAATGGCGCGCGCCGCATGAGTGGTCGCCAAATCTCCGTGTGCGATCAATTGCTCACGTGGGAAATGGTGCATTTCGATGTCCAGCTCATCGGTGGCATCGCACTGCACCGTGGCATGATCGCGGAAATGCAAACAGGCGAGGGCAAAACGCTCGTTGCCACGCTCCCCGTCTATCTCAATGCACTCACCGGCCTCGGCGTTCACATTGTCACGGTCAATGATTACCTCGCACGACGCGACTCGGAGTGGATGGGCTCGCTCTATCAATTCCTCGGCCTCAGCGTAGGCTGCATCCAGAATCAGATGCACCCGCAGGAACGCCGCGAACAATATCTTTGCGACATCACCTACGGCACCAATGCCGAATTTGGTTTCGACTACCTGCGCGACAACGGCATGGCCACTGCAGCCGATGAACAAGTGCAGCGCAGCCACTACCTCGCGGTGATCGATGAGGTGGACTCGATTTTGATCGACGAAGCACGCACGCCTTTGATCATCTCCGGCCCCGCCACGGTTTCTTCGCATCAATACGATACCTACAAGCCGCTGATCGAGCGCTTGGTGAAGAAGCAAACGGATCTCTGCAATGATCTTGCTGCCGAAGCAAAGGCAAAACTCGAAGCCGGTGAGACCGATGCTGCGGGTCGCGCTTTGTTCAAACTCAAGCTCGGCCAACCGCGCAATCGTCAGTTGATGCGCTTGATGGAAGAACCAGAGAATCGTCGACTCCTCGAAAAGACCGAACTCTCGTTCTATCAAGACGCCCAAAAGCGCGAGCTGTTTGCGATCAAGGAAGAGTTGTATTTCACCATCGATGAAAAAGCACACGATGCCGACCTGATGGAGATGGGCCGCAATTTCCTTTCACCCAATGATCCCGATGCCTTCGTGCTCCCTGACCTAGGTAGCGCGTATGCAGAGATCGATGCCGACGCGTCGCTCACGGATGAAGAGCGCTTTGCGCGCAAGGAAGCCTTGCAAGAACGTCTTGATCAACAAGGTGAGAAGATGCACAACATTTCACAATTGCTCAAAGCCTACTGCATTTACGAGAAAGACGTGCAGTATGTTGTGAGCGATGGCAAGGTCGTGATCGTCGATGAAAACACCGGTCGCGAAATGCCCGGACGTCGCTGGTCGGATGGCCTGCACCAAGCCGTGGAAGCGAAGGAAGGCTGCGTGATCGAGCGCGAAACGCAAACCTATGCCACGATCACGATTCAGAACTACTTCCGTCTTTACGAAAAACTCGCAGGCATGACCGGCACCGCCGAAACCGAAGCGGCGGAGTTTTCGGACATCTATCATCTCGATGTTTTACCCATCCCAACGAATCAGCCGAATAAGCGCATTGATTTGAATGATCAGGTTTTCAAAACACGTCGCGAAAAATTCAATGCCGTGGTGAAAAAAATCGCCGAGGCGCACGAAAAAGGACAACCGGTTCTCGTCGGCACAGCCTCGGTGGAGGCATCGGAAACGTTGAGCCGACTGCTCAAACGCGAGAAGATTGAGCACCAAGTTCTCAATGCCAAATACCACCGTCAGGAAGCGGAAATCATTTCCCAAGCCGGTCGCCGTGGGGCGGTTACGGTCTCGACGAACATGGCGGGTCGCGGCACGGACATTAAGCTCGGACCCGGCGTGGCAGAGCTCGGAGGGCTTTTTGTGATTGGCACAGAGCGCCATGAATCGCGTCGTGTCGACCGCCAGTTGCGCGGCCGCTGCGCCCGTCAAGGCGACCCTGGTTTGTCGCAAGCATTCCTATCCTTCGAAGACGACCTGATGCGCAACTTCGCTGCTGCCGAGCGCATGACGCAGATGATGGAACGTTTCGGCATGGCCGATGGCGAGGCGCTCGAGCACTCGTGGCTCAATCGTTCGGTGGAAACCGCGCAAAAGCGTGTGGAGCAACGCAATTACATCTGGCGCAAACGCGTTCTTGATTTTGATGACGTAATGAACAAGCAGCGCGAAGTCGTCTATGGCTATCGCAATGAAGTCCTCACCACCGAAAGCCCACGCGATTTGGTCAATGAAATCATCGAAAAAGTCATCCCCGCCAATGTGATGAATTTCATGGCAGGTCGTGATGAAAATTCACCTGACTGGAGCGAGTTGTATCATTGGGTGCAAGGCAATTTGCCCATCCGCATCGACAAAGAACAAATCCAACAGGCGAAGTCGGCGGAAGAGATCACGGAACTTCTGGTCACGAAAGTCAAAGAAGCCTACGAGTCCCGCGCGAGCAATTTGCCACCGGAAATTCTCGAAGAGGAAGAACGCCGCATGGTGTTGGCTGCGATCGATAAACAATGGCAGGCGCATCTTTACAACATGGATGCTCTGCGCGAAGGCGTGTATCTGCGCGCTCAAGGGCAAAAGGATCCACTCATTGAATACAAAAATGAGGCCTACAATTTGTTTGTCGAACTGATGGGGAATATCGAACAAGAAGCATTCCACAATCTGTTCCGCTCGGCTGCCGCGATTGAAGCTTTCATCAAGCAGTTGCAAAGCACTCCTCACCAAACTCTCAGCGCTGAAACGCCTGCTCCCACGAGCACGCCCCGCAGTTCCGCACCCAGCCCCGTGTCCGCTGCGGAAACGCCCGCTGTCAAATTGAACTTACCCAAACGCCGACCCAGCTTCGATATCTCGAAGTCGGGCCGCAATGCCCCCTGCCCCTGCGGCTCGGGCAAGAAGGTCAAGCAATGCTGCGGTAAGGATGAGGACACCGCCGCCGACGCGTAATTTTCGTTCGACGACCTCTTTTTCTCTTTTCTCATGCTTTCGATCCAAAGTCTCCGCGTCGAATACGGCGCTCGTGTGTTGTTCAATGATCTCACCTTTAGCGTGCAACCTCGCGAGCGCATTGCCTTCGCTGGTCACAATGGTGCGGGAAAATCGACGCTGATGAAATGCGTCGCTGGCATCATCCAGCCGAGCGCGGGCAAGGTGACGGCTCCGAAGGGTTATCGCATCGGCTATCTGCCGCAGGAAGGCATTCACGTCAAAGGCATTACGCTGTGGGACGAGACCGAATCCGCTTTTGCCGAAGCGGTGGAGATCAAGCGCAAGATCGATGAGCTCTCGGACTCGCTGGAACATCTCGATCCACGCTCTTCTCCTTTCAGCGAATGCCTCGAAGAAATTGGCAATCTCGAATTGCAGCTCGAGGCCTTTGACCCTAGCCGCATGAAGCCGAAAATCCAATCGGTCTTGCTCGGACTGGGATTTTCCGAAGCAGACTTTGATCGCGACTGCGGCCATTTCTCGGGCGGTTGGCAAATGCGCATCGCCATGGCCAAGCTGTTTTTGCAGTCGCCCGAAGTGCTGCTGCTCGACGAACCGACGAACCACCTCGACATCGATTCGCAGGCGTGGGTGGAAAATTACCTCGTCCAGTATCCTGGGTCCATCCTACTGATTTCGCACGACCGCTCACTGCTCGATACCCTTTGCACACGGACGATTGCGTTTCATAAAGGTCGGGCTGAGGAATACGCTGGAAATTACTCTTACTACGAAAAAGAAAGCGTTGCTCGGAAGGAGAATTTACTGCGCCAATACGAAGCCCAGCGCAAGGAAATCGCCAAGACGCAAGAGTTCATCGATCGCTTCCGTGCTTCGGCAAACAAGGCGACCTTGGTGCAGTCGCGCATCAAACAATTGGCGAAGGTCGAGCGCATCGTGATTGAAGCGGAAGACCCGATCATGAATTTCCGCTTCCCCAATCCTCCCAACTCGGGACACTCGGTGGCGAAGTTGGAGAAAGCGAGCAAACGCTACGGTGATCATACCATTTTTGAGAATTTCGACTTCGAAGTCGTGAAGGGCGAAAAGTTCGCCATCGTCGGACCCAACGGTGCGGGCAAGTCGACGTTTTGTCGGATGATTACCGGACAAGAAGAACCGACATCGGGCACGTTCACGCTCGGCATGCGCGTGAGTGTCTCGTATTTCTCGCAAAACCACGCCGATGAATTGGATCCGAATAAAACGATTCTCGAGACGGTAGAGGAAACGGCTACGCGTGATGCGGCTCCGCATTGTCGCAATCTTCTCGGCTGCTTTTTGTTCCGCGGCGATGACGTTTTCAAAAAAATCGGCGTGCTCTCGGGTGGCGAGCGCTCACGTGTCGCTCTCGTGCGCATGTTGGTGCAACCGGCCAATTTCTTGATTCTCGACGAACCGACGAACCACCTCGACATGCAATCGCAGGATGTGCTGCAACGCGCCCTCGTCGATTACCCCGGAACGGTGTTGATTGTCTCGCACAATCGCAATTTCCTCGACCCCTTGGTTTCGAAAACGCTCGAGTTTCGCCCCGGCTGTGCGCCGACCCTTTATCCGGGCAACATCAGCTATTATCTCGAAAAGTCCGCCGCCGATCGTGCACGCGAGGAGAAAAATCGCATCGCTCAGAAAGCGAGTCAAAGCGCTCCGCAGTTATCGAAACGCCCCATCGTTGCCCCGACCACGACCGCTCCTGCAGCTGCAGGCAATCGCAAGGATCAACGCAAGCTCGAAGCAGAAATCCGCAATCAACGCAATAAGTTACTAAAACCTCTGCAAGAGGAACTCACCAGCGTCGAAGCCAAGATTGCCGAAATGGAGAAAGCGCAAGCGTCGCTAACGCAGCATCTCTCCAGCGAAGAAGTCGCGGCCAGCCCACAGAAGTTTCGCGAAACGACGAATGCGTTGGAAAAAATCACACAGTCGTTAGAAATTGCCTACAGCAAATGGGGCGAACTGACGGCAGCGATTGAAGCAGCGGAGGCAAAGTTGCCACAGCTTTCGTAAGGTCTTACGCTAGCCCCGCTTCTTCGAGCGCCAAGGTCGCCGCACCGACCATGCCCGCCTCGGAACCGAAGCGTGCGGGCAGCAGGCGCAGATGATCTTTGAAGGGACCAGAGAGTTGTTCATCGAGATAGCGCTTCAAGGGCACAAAAATCAGATCGCCCGCTTTTGCCACGCCACCGCCGATGACAATCGCCTCGGGATTGAGCAACCAGCAGCAGTTCATCAGTGAGGTCGCGAGCTTGCGGGCGATGTCGTCCCACACTTGCGCGGCGATATCACAACCCGCGTGCGCCGCTGCCGCCAAGGCCGCTGGTGAGCAGTCGGTGATGTTTTTGTAGATGCCACGCGCTTCGTATCGATTGCGAGCATCGGCAGAAATTTCGTTGTTGCCCACATAGTCTTCGAGCGCACCACGATTTCCGTAAGCTCCCGTGCGACCTTCGAAGTCGATGCTCGTTTGACCAATTTCGCCAGCGCCATCTTGAGCCCCGCGCACCATTTGACCATTGACGATCAGTCCCCCGCCCACACCCGTACCCATGGTGACCGCCACGAGATGTTTCAGTCCGACACCCGCGCCACGTTTCCACTCCGCATAGGCCATGCAATTCGCATCGTTTTCAATCACGGTCGGCAATTGCGTGATTTCTTGCAGGCGCTGCTTCAAAGGAATTTTCACCCAACCGCGAACGTTAGTGAGATTGTGCACGATGCCGTGCTCGAAATTGACAAAGCCGGGCATGCCAACACCGATCGCTGCAATCCGTGGATGACGACCGCGAAGGTCGCGAATGACCCGGCTCATCGCTTCGATCAACGCATCGGGACCATCGTAATCTTGGGTAGCAATCGGTGGTGCGGTATCGATGATCTCACTCTGATCAATCACGCCCATCTTGATGGTCGTCCCGCCAAAATCAATGCCCAAGGCCAGAGGTGTCGCTGTCATTTCGGCAATACGCTAAAAAATCCCTTGGGTTCGGGCAAGAAAAATGGATGACGGCCAAGCCATTGATTTCGTGATTTGTCCGATTTCAGCATTGATTCTCCTCCATTCTTGCTTCACGCTCCCGCCCGTGACGCGCACCGATGATTTACGCATTGCGGGAATTAGCCCTCTGATTTCGCCCGCCATCCTCGCCTACTACTTGCCCATGTCGGAACAAGCTGCCGAATTGGTGAGCTCGACACGTCTTGCTGCCGAGCGCATCATGCGCGGCGAGGACGACCGCATGCTGGTGGTCGTAGGCCCCTGCTCGATTCATGACCCGAAGGCTGCTTTGGAGTATGCTGATTTGCTGAAAGCACAGGCTGCCAAACACGAAAAGGATCTGCTGATCATCATGCGGGTGTATTTTGAAAAACCACGCACCACGGTCGGTTGGAAAGGTCTCATCAACGATCCTCATCTCGATGACTCGTTCGACATCAACCACGGCCTCCGCGTTGCCCGCGGCTTGTTGCTGGAACTCGCCAATCGCGGCATCCCCGCTGCGACGGAGTTTCTTGATACGATTTCACCACAATACATCGCCGATCTGATCACCTACGGAGCCATCGGCGCGCGCACGACGGAATCACAAGTGCACCGCGAACTCGCATCGGGATTATCGATGCCAGTGGGCTTCAAAAATGGCACGGGGGGATCGATCCAATTGGCGCTCGATGCCATTCTTTCGGCATCGCGACCTCACCATTTTCTCTCGGTCACCAAACAAGGTGTCTCAGCCATTGTTTCCACAAAAGGAAATCCTTCGTGCCACGTGATTCTGCGCGGCAGTTCGAAGGGGCCCAACTACGATGCCGAAAGTGTGGCGGAGGTAGAAACTTCGCTGAAGGAACAAAAGCTACCTGCTTACGTCATGGTCGATTGCTCTCACGGCAATTCGATGAAGGACTTCCGCAATCAACCGCTGGTAGTGAATGCGATCGCCAAACAAATCGAAGAAGGCTCGCGTACCATCGCGGCTTGCATGATCGAATCGAACTTGGTCGAAGGCAATCAGAAGCTGGTGCCTGATTTGACGAAACTCACTTATGGTCAGTCCGTCACCGATCAATGCATCAATTGGCAAGACACTCTCGAAGTTCTTGATCGCCTTGCGAAAGCGGTTCGCACGCGTCGCGAAAATGCGTCATGAATGCGTATCTGTCGCTCGAGGCTTCACTGCACGATACCTTTTGGCAAAGCATCGGCCCTTCTGAGGAGCTTCCGCTGCTCATCGATTTCCTATCGGCCAATCCTGGGAGATCGCTCGAAGTCGGCTGTGGTTCGGGTCGGCTGCTGTTGCCTCTGCGAGAGCTGGGCTATGAGGTGGAAGGGCTTGAACTTTCGGAAGAAATGATTGCTCTCTGCCAGCAAAAGCTGTGCGGCCCAAACACCATGTTGCATCACGGCAATATGGACGACTGGCAAGCACCATGCCGTTACGATAGCATCATGATCCCCGCCTTCACGCTGCAACTTTCTGCCGATCCGGCTGCGGCCCTAACGCGCTTCCATGCCGCCCTAAATCCTGGTTCGCGATTGTATGCCAGCACGTTCATGCCCATCGCAGAAATCCAAGGCGACCTTCCCGAAAATCAATGGTATCCCGATCATCAAACGTTGCTCCCTGACAGCAATCTCGCGACAATTCATACGAAGCATCAACTCGACCACGAGAAACAACTGTTGCATCGCTGGCATCGCTATGAGGTCTTTTCTCCAGAGGGTGAATGCCTCGCATCTCACGAATCTCAGCAGATCCTGCACTGGTATCGACGCACGGAATGGAAAGCGTTATGGAAAGAAGCGGGCTTTGTGATGGAACAACAAATCCCCGACTTCCGACCCAAGCGCAAATCGATTGCTCAAGCGCAAATCATTTCCACCATCGCCCGTCGCGTGGAGTGAGAGATGACATCTAACACCACCTCATTGATGATCCCCTCTGCCGTATGCCTCGCGCTTCGCTTCGCTGATCTGCCAATTTCCCGATGAATCTACAAACATCGTGAAAGTATAGCGCTCACCTAAAGTAGAATCATCGGCGTAGCCCATGAATTCGACGCTTACTGTCGCTTTCTCCCATTGCTCTTCACCGGGTCCAAAGTCTGCTTTGATGCTTTGTATGCGTCCATTTGTCGGCTCATCGAAGGAACGTCGAGAGAGAAACAGTGCCGTTTTGTAGGCTAAGATCGTCGGTTGTTTGACGAATGATGGATCGATCTTTGCTCTCTTCGAAGTTTCCTGGATTGCCTCGGTGAGATCAACTTTCTTCGCAGGTTTCCATACAGGACTCAACACTTCTCCATGGACCTCTGCCGCACGAAGCATGATCAAGCATAGCAGCGATGACTTGATGAGTTTTGATATCGATTTCATGATGTCAGTTAGGGTGGATGAGCGGGATCAACGAGTCGACGGAGCACTGTGAAATCATGCGAAAATCACATAATCATACCCCATCAATCAGCGGACGCTTCGAGCTCTTTCATGAGCCACTTTGTCAAACCCAAGTTAGAATGAGGATCCGATTCTGGTCCCACAGGTCTTTTGCACCCAGCATGCGGGAAGGCGTTGATGAAATAGTGCATTTGTGGATGCCGCTTGGGCAAGCCAGCTTTCCAAAAGGCATGCAGCCACTCGCGCTCGATGAATTCACGGTAATGCTCACTCTCCTTATACAAAAAAGGACCGAAGTAGAAGATGTATTCTTTGCCCTGGGCCAGCATCCACTTTGCTCCTTTGACCACTGACTGAGGACTCGACCAACCTGTCTCTAGGGGCCAGTGTCGATTGAATTGGTGCGCTTCGTAGACCACTCCATCCATCAACATGATGATTGTTTGCGCTTCTGGATGATCCGCAAAAAAATGGGGATGTTCGACCATTTGAATCAGCTTGTAATTGTCATGCTTGACGAGACCAACGGCATGCGCATCGCGAAAAAGTTTGCGCAAGGCAACGACGTCAGACTGATGAAGAATGCGATAGTCCTGCGGAAACGGCCCAGGTTTTCCTCGCTGGGTGAGCCCTGTTTCGCGGCATATCAAAATGTACGACACCGCTTGCGATGAGGTCACTACTTGGTTAGGAGGTGTCGCAAATTGCAGCGCATGATTCATTCCCAACTGCTCTGCTCGACGAATGTATTCGATGAGTTTGCTTGTTTTGGGATCAGGATTGACCACATCACCGCCGTCATCCTCGATGTACCATTCGAAGAAACTTTTGTCAGTCTTGAAGCAACCGCGCGGCCCCCAGACAAGATCGACTTTTTCTGCAACGACAGGATACCGGCCTTGCAGATCCGCGTAGTTGCCGATGCCTTCTAACCACGGCTCTTTGCTTTGTACGGCGTCGTGTGGCAAAAGCCTGAGGCCAACGTGACCGTGCGCGCGAGTTGCTTCCTCAGCACCGACCACATGCGCCAGCCAGATCGTCAACAATGCGAGGCAAATTTTCATGACGACGTTTACGGCATCAACGAGTTCGGTCTTTCAACGTTTGATCGCGCTCACGCATCCTCATTTTCCGACTTCGCATGAAAAGTGTAAAACGCCCCAGCAGCAAAAAAGCTACCGTTTTCGTGGGAATCGAGCATGAACTTCACCCATGCATCCGCTTCTTCGGGCGTTAGCGCATGGATGCTGGGCATCATCCGCGCGAAACCTTGAACGCTCGATAACCAGTAATCCCCTTTCCCGCATTCGGAAATGACATCGACATCGTGATGCACCAACACCAAGCCCGCTTGATGGAGCAATCGAGGCATCTGTCGACAGATCGCTGGGTGCGTCGCAATGGCGGAGATGAGCAAATGATCGATTCGACGCGTCGTCTCGTAGTCAGCCTGCGCATAGGTCGTTCCCGCATGATCGGCATCGAAGATGATCAATTGCCCCTGCGGCTTCAACAATCGCTTCGCCTCTCTCAGCAGCGGCATGGGTTCAGGAACATGACTGAGCAAAGTGTGCATGACAATCACGTCGAAGCTCGCTGTTTCATAAGGCAAATCCCCCGGCGCGAGGCGATCCCATGAAACACGTGGATCAGGACATAAGCGCGACGCCTCTTTGATCAACTCGGCACTAATGTCCGCACCGTGAATGACCGAATCCTGATGCAACGCCTTGAGCAAATGCCGCGACACGACGCCTGTGCCGCAGCCAAGATCCAACGCGCAAAGCGCACGATCTTTCGGCACCAAGTCAACATACGCCTCGATCATAGCCAAAAAACTGGGATGACGTCCCCGCTCTTCCAAGCGTTGGATCATCGCCTGAAGAGTGGCTTCCGGTTGAGAATCTGGATTGTTGTAGGGATCAGGCATAGAAAGATGAAAATACGATGAATCAGAAATGACAACAACAACTGAAAGTCATTTCACCTCGACGGAATGATCTCATCTAGATCCATGCTAGGAAAAATCTGCGAGAATGTTGCTGAGGTTTCATCGACTGAAAAAACCATGATCGAATTCATCGAACTCACATAGCCGACACGATCAACCACTTTTTGATTCACAACAACTTTGACTGATCCTTCTCCTGTGGCACCAACGCGAAAACATTCACTTCCCCCACCCTGCATCTTACAATCATACGAAACACCTGACGGGAACTGCAACTGGAGATGAATGCTCTTTGATGAATGATTGATTACGTGAAACGTGTTGTTCATGAAAAATGCTTCATCCCACATCCCTCGAATCACCCAAGTGGCAGCAATACTGAGTAAGATGACGAACAAAGCACACAACTGATATCTCAAAGCACTCATACAGTTACAGAAAAGCCAAGGATACTCTGGCACTACTGAGAGCGCCCCTCTTCATCAGGTTGAGCTGCATCGCCACCGTCCGACTGCGACTCGTGGCGGGTAGCGGCATGCCCACGATCGGCTTGTTGAGCTTCTGATTTTGCTTTGTCACCCACAGAGGATGTAGAACGGATCCGCCTTGCTGTAGCTCGTGCCAGCTCATCGAATTTTCCTCGGTATTGGTATGTAACCTCAAGCTCGTCCCTCATCTCAGCAAGCTCAGCCGAAACATGATCCGCACGTCCTGCATCGATCGCCTCGATGGAAGAATCGAGAAGCTCATCGGCGGCTGAACTGTACCAAGCATTCAGATTAAATCTCTCGACCATATTCGCCGCCATAAACATCAGGCACGACCAAGCAAAGGCAACAAATGCTCCAATGACACGGCCTCGTTTGCTCGGAGCAGAACATGCGATCCCGAGAAATAGTAAGAGAATCGCGAAGAATGCAATAACGATAAGGGTAGGTTCCATGGATGAGCGAACAACACACTCATACACCATTAGCAAAGGTGTGGAGCGTCGAGCACAGGGTTGAAATTTTTATCGGTAAAAACATCGTAACGAAACGACTGCTAGGACTGATGACGACAAGACTTGTCGGGCAAATTTATAAACTATAGCTCATGTGATTCCCTTCAAGCCTTCCAAGACATGATGACATCCACTGCTTGTCATGCCGCAAATGACGGCAAGGAAAAAACATAAAACAGTAAAAGGTAGTTTTCGAGAGACACATAAAATGACTGGAATCGCAATTGCAAAAACGGAATATCCAACAACTCCCCCACCACTAGCACTGGAAGATCCTAAAAACCTGTCCAAACCGACTGGATAGAAGGGAGCGAAGATGATTGCTCCGGGATGAGGGCATGCACAAGTCATCCCAATCAGAACGATCCCTAAACAAATGAACAAGCGCCTCCTAAAAGATAGCCGTCCTTGGTGCTCAGGTTCGATATTTGTGATTTCGTTCATAGTTTTGATTTGAATCAACGTCAAAATCATGACCTCCCTCGCACGCGACCGACTTCGCGGAACGCGGGGTGATATGATCATCGGTTGGGTGCATCAGCAGAATAAGGGCTAATTGGCGCTGTCATGCAAGACTTGTTCGGCTTCTTTTGAAGTGCTTGACGATGTAGCTTTTACAATAAAGTCATGAACAAAGTGCACATCTTCTAGCGGAATAACCCGTAGCCTGTTTAGACCAAACATCAATAGCAGATAAATGCTCACCATAATCAAGATTGCCAATGACAACCCGAATGTTGGAAAAGATTGCCAATCACGATACTTCGTTAGCAACAAGATGGTAATGGGTGCGAAGAAAAAAACAGTAAAGAAAATCCGACAAAACCACACAATAAAGGAAATGCTCGGATTCATTCGGAACACACCAACAATCTCTGAACCTTGTTCATGATCCAAAATATCCGCATATAGAATTGCTCCATGCGCATTACTACTGAGGCGACTGCTGTGGAGAATCATATTCGTACCCTTAATCTTCCCTATGATTAAACGTGAATTGTGCTTCCAACCCGGACTGATCTCAACACCCAATTCGTGCTGGTTCTCGTATGCATGGAGTAGTAACGCACTACATAAATGGGGAGGCTGTTTGACGATAAAACGATAGGAATACTGCTTCATTCTTGGTGATCTTGATTTCAGTGAACGCTGATTCCTCATACGCCTGCAGAGTTACTAGGTCGACGACGGACTGGTGGCGATAACAGTGATGAACGATGGAATCAACGGCAGTGCAAAGTTAGGTGTGAGGACTTGTTCGGTTGGGCTGGATCCCATCGACCTCAATACCGCAAATGAAGAGTTCTCTACCTTGTGATTCAAATGCTTGACCACTGAGAACGATAACCATATCGCGGCGACGACAGGAAATACGAGAACCCAATGCGGAAGTTCTAACCGGAGATAGAATCCACCAAGTACCATGACCAGAGGCCAGACCCACAGACCATGACTGAATAGAAATGACGCGTAGAAGATGATGGGAGAATCGACTATGCCCGAAAGAAAAGAACCAGATTCACCGCCAGCCATCATGCTGCCGATACCACATCCGACTATGCATGCGAAAAGGTAGGCAGCACCTCGTCCAAAAATCGTCTCCATCGCCGAACGAATGGGGCCATAGGGAAGTTCATCTAAGTTTTGATTCATCATGGATTTTACGATTGTTGAAAAGCACAAACCCACTAGCGTAGCAAGCGAAGAACGAAGTATGTGTATTTTAATTAACAAAAATGATCGGAACAGAGCGTCGGTTGGTGATTGGATGGTGAGTCTTGTTGTGCTACTTGAACCTTTCTAGAGCCACCCGAGTTCCTCTTGCCTCTCACGATAAACCACACCGAGTATCCTAGCATTTGTCATCAATGTGTAGGATCCAACGATGGCCATCATCAAATGTCCGACGATGATCTGCCCCGAGAAGACGTGATCTACGACCGCGCCGAGAAAGTAGAGCGCCAAAAGCAAGAATACTCCGATCCAGTAGATCCAACCACCGCGAAATATTGCTGGAATCACAATATGCGGACTCAAGGCACCTGTGTATCCAAGAATGACGACTGCAAGAATGGCCATCGGAAAATAGACTACACCAAGCCCCAAAAGAGCGTATACGATGATTGGGTTGGCTCTCTCATCACCTGCCCCAAACACGTAACCAAGTAAGGGACTAAACGAAACGAGCGCTACGACGAAAATCTGCAACATAGGCCAAATGATGTCCTCAAATATGTTAGATGTATCGGGAAATTCTGGAGCCTCATGGCCTCCTGTCGCAGTGGACTGAATCAACTGGTAATAAATGGCGCAAAAATACCCGCTCAGAAATAGTGTGGCAATCGCTCCAATCAATGGCGCTAATCCCGCAAGATCGGCGATGATGGATAATACCGCACAGGTGATCAAAACGTATTTGCCGTTTCCTCTCCAGGCGAATGTCAGTATGTCTTTGATGTGATTCATTTTTTTGTACAAGGATTCTTTCGTGCACCACTAAAAGCGAGTGCGGATATGGATCACGGGATTCGTGTGATCGTTACGGAACATCATGGAAGCTGAAAAGTTTCTTGTAGTTCGATGATGGGGCTGATTCGACTTCTGTTGCATATGTGGTTCTAGCAGTTGTTGAAATCATCGCCATCTGGCTGGTAGCGCGTAGCCCTTTGCCTTACAGAATTCAACGCAAACGGGCTTCCAGATCTGAAACATCCAGGAGTCAGGACTGTAATCCGCACCACCCGGAATGTCAACGTCTCTAGCAACAAACGGAACCCAGTCTCTTGGACGAGGTCCGATAGCAACACTTCGTCCGGAATGATTCTCTTCGTCATAGGGCACAGCAACACTTGAGAAATCAAAGATCACCAGCGGTAACAGAAGATAAAATCCCAGTGCGAGGCCCAGAATCTTAAGCATCTTTATGCAGTTCGATTTTATGTTCATATTCTAGCACAATACATAGGCCCTACACGACCCGAATGAAAACCCTAGGTCATAGAAGGGCGCTACCCGTCGTTGCTTTGTGATGAGCCAAGTGTGCTATCATGTGATGGTGCTGAAGCGAGATAGCTGGAAAGAGCCATTAATCGCAGCTTAGTCTCATGACAAAGAACGATCATCATGATAGGCTCTAGAATCCATCGAAGGAACTTTGGTCGCGCTCTGAAAGTGAGCTTATAAGTGATACTTGATCCCTGCGATAAATCCTGATGCCGAATACTCGCAGCGAATGAATCAAAAAATGGGGGGCGGTTGATCATCTTGACAGCAGCAATGACACCACGAGTGAATGTTAGGTAGGTGGTTTCGATGCCAATGATGCCGAATAACGGCTTCCCGACACACAACGTAGTCGCACCTGTCTCAGCACTCGCGTGACCGCGAGTCAATCGAGCATCTCGTAAAAGTGTATCCCACTCAAGACGTCGTGAGTAATCGTGCAAAAGATCAAATGCAGCAACTGAACCGCACGGCATCTTCTCTGTGATTGATACTGTTGGCATGGGATGATTCATCGAATTCCTCTCAGACCTACCCAAGAGCGCGACGTTGACTGCGATTTGATAGTTGAATGGTCATGGAGAGTGAAACTCGTGGCAATTTAGGTGCTGAGAGAGACGCCTAGTCACTTATTTAGTTTTCGCTTTCATGGGTAAACCCAACTTCTCTTCGAGAACACTATCAATCTGCTTTACAGTCACAAAGGTATTCCTATAC
>JBDLWB010000239.1:0-5984 GCA_039804425.1 Verrucomicrobiota bacterium | reverse complement strand
CCTGGGCGTGCGCCAGCATCGGCAGCATGGGCATCATGCCGCCCAGAAAAAGCCAAGCAAAAGCTGTTACCGCGCGCATGAGGCGAGACTAGCGATCTTTCGGGCAGAGGGAAGCAAGATTTTTTGAAACAACGCCGTGGCTCAAGAAGCGCGGATTTTTTCATTGGCGAAACGGCATCGGCTCGCCTAGTGTCCAGCGCAAGCACTCATGAATCGTTCCCTAGCTCGCATCTTTCAAGGCTCTCTGGCCGCTATGGCCCTGATGATCAATCCTACCCGTGCGGAATCGCCATCGGACCACGACTGGCAAGCCCACTGGCTCACTCCCACGACGGCTCCTGCTCTCAATCTCGATGGCGCGCAGTGGATTTGGGCGGATGAGCCCGGCGTCGATCCCAGCAGCAATGCGCCGGCAGGTTCGCGATTTTTTGTCAAAAAATTGACCCTCGCGGAAAGCGATGTCATCGAGCAAGCAAGCGGTTTGATCGCCGCGGATAACCAATTCCAGCTCAAGGTCAATGGCAAGGAAGCGGGAAAAGGCAATAGTTGGCAGCAACCGAGTCGTGTGGAATTTTCCAAGCTGCTCAAAGCCGGAGAAAACGTGATTGAGATCGAAGCCATCAACGATCCTGGAACAGGTTCCGTGAATGCGGCGGGGCTGATTGCCAAGTTGTTCATCAAGACCAAAGACGGGACCCAACGCGAGTTGATGACCAACGGCGAGTGGCAAGCGCAGCGGGCCGATCGCAGCGATGCAGCGGTGCGAGTGATTGGGGCTCTCGGTGTCGGTCCTTGGGTGGGCGTTCA
Organism: Verrucomicrobiota bacterium; assembly: GCA_039804425.1. Lineage (GTDB taxonomy): Bacteria > Verrucomicrobiota > Verrucomicrobiia > Verrucomicrobiales > Akkermansiaceae > UBA956. The sequence goes on along the minus strand of JBDLWB010000239.1, from coordinate 5,177 downwards.
AGTGCCGGGGAGCGGAGTTCCGAGCAACTTGTGGACCTGTTGGAGGAAATCCTTTGAGCTCAAGTCGGTGCCCAAAGAAGCGCCGACGCGGATTGCTGTCGATTCGAAGTATTGGCTATGGATCAACGGCAAGATCGTCGTTCGTGAGGGATCGGTGAAACGCGGCCCCAACCCTCAGGACACGTATTTTGATCTGATTGACCTAGCGCCTTATCTGAAAACAGGTCGCAATCAGATCGCGCTGCTAGCTTGGTATTTTGGCAAAGAAGGATTCTCGCACAAAAGCAGCGGTCTACCCGGCATGTTGTTTGAGTTGCAAGCAGGCGAACAGCGCGTGATCAGCGATACCACTTGGAAAGAACTACCCCATCCCGCCTTTGGTCAGCACCCACAAACACCCAATTTCCGACTTGCAGAAAGCTCCGTGATGTTCGATGCGAGAGCAGACATCGCTGATTGGACCGCGGTTGATTTCGATGACCAATCATGGCGCACGCCCCAGGACCATGGCCTTCCTCCCGCAGCACCATGGAATCGTTTGTGGCAGCGCAGCATTCCGCAGTGGAAAGACTTTGGTCTCAAGCCCTACGTCAACGCCAAAGACCTGCCCAAGCAAGGAGGAACTCAAGCGATCGTTGCCAAGCTCCCCTACAATGCGCAGTTCACTCCGTGGCTCAAAATCAAAGCGCCAGCGGGCTTGACGATTCGCATGCGCACAGAAAATGCGGCAAGTGAAATTTTTGCCGACTACATCACGCGCGATGGCGTGCAAGAATTCGAGACCCCCGCATGGATGAGCGGTCATGCGGCGGTTTATGAAATTCCCGCAGGTGTGACCATCATCGGACTGGCCTATCGGGAGAGTGGCTTCAACACCGAATTTCGCGGGCATTTCGAGTGCGACCAAGAATTTTTTAACCAACTCTGGGGCAAATGCGAGCGCACGCTCTACATCAACATGCGCGATACCTTTTTCGACTGCCCCGATCGTGAGCGCGCAGCGTGGTGGGGTGACATCGTCATTCAGCTCGCGCAAGTCTTCCGCACCTTCGACACCCGTTCTCATGCGCTCGTAAGAAAATGCATGTACAACTTGGCGAATTGGCAGCGTCCCTCAAAAACCTTCTTCTCACCGATTCCAGCAGGCAATTGGGACAAAGAACTGCCTCAGCAAATGCTTGCCACCGTGAGCAAATATGGCTTTTGGACCTACTACCTGCATACGGGCGACAAAAAAACCATCGCCGATCTCTACCCTCATGTGCGCGATTACCTGTCGATTTGGCAGCTCGATGGCGATGGCTTGATTGTACATCGCTCTGGCGAAAACGGCTGGGACTGGGCGGACTGGGGAGAAAATGTCGACATCCGCATGCTCGACCAAGCATGGTATTGCCTCGCTCTCGAGGGCGCTGCCAACATGGCTGAGGTACTCGCCATACCCGAAGAGGCAAAGAACTATCGACAAATGCGCGAGGGCATCATCGCTGCGACCAATCGTAAATTCTGGAATGGCAAAGCCTATCGTGATACGGGTTACAACGGTGCGACCGATGACCGGGCGCAGGGCATGGCCGTCGTGGCGGGCATTGCAGGTCCCGACCGTTATGAAGCCATCCAAGCCGAATTAGCCCAGTCCTTTCATGCGAGCCCTTACATTGAGAAATACATTCTTGAAGCGTTATTTTTGATGGATCAGCCCGACCTTGCCCTGCAGCGCATGCAGAAGCGCTATCAAGAAATGGTCGACAGTGAAACGAGCACCGTATGGGAATTGTTTTCGCGCGCTGGCACGCTGAACCACGCCTGGACCGGCGGTCCGCTCGAATTGCTCGCTCGTTATTCTGCTGGCGTGGTGCCGACGTCACCAGGCTACGACACGATGATGGTCAAACCGCAGCTCGGCGGATTGAAAAAAATCGTCACGGGATTCGATTCGGTCAAAGGCCGTGTTGAACTGAAAATCGCTGCCGCGCCAAACAATTTCCACTTGCATCTCGAATCTCCAGCTCAGACGTCCACGACGGTGTGTGTGCCTGTGAAAGAATATGGTCTCAAGACCGTGGCGCTCGGAGGGAAAATCGTTTGGCAAAATGGCAAGCACGTAGCGGGTGTTGCCGGTGTGAAAGCGGGTGAAGCCATCGACGGGCATGCGACATTCCTCGTGCCCGCTGGACAGTGGAAATTTCACGGTCGCTAACTCGAATCAAGAAACTCATGCGCGAGCGAGACGTTTTTCGATCCGCTCGCAAATGCGTTTTGCCGCATCAGGCACATCCAGCGCGCGCGCCGCTTGGCTCATCACCTGAAGCTTCACCGGATCAGCCAAGACCGAAGTGACCAAGGCGGCCAGTGAAGAAGGGTCGAGCTGAGATTCCTGCACGAGCAATGCCGCCCCAGCCTTAGCAAAGACATCCGCATTTTTGGTTTGATGGTCATCGGCAGCATACGGATAAGGGACCAAGATCGACGCCAAACCTGCGTGGGCAATTTCCGTTAAGCTCGAGGCACCAGAGCGACACAAAATGAGATCGGCCACCGCATACACTGCAGGCATATCATCACAAAAACCGAGCACGTGATAGTCCTGGCGCGCACCAACAGCGGCCGTCAAACGCGGTGCATCGGATGTGCCCGCGACGTGCAGCACCTGTGTGCCTGCAGGAAACTGATCAAAGGCCGCGACAGTGAGGTCGTTGAGTTTTTTGGCGCCTTGGCTACCCCCCATCACGACAATTACGCGACGTTGTGGATCGAGCGAATATTTTTCAGCAGCAGCAGTGCGCGAAGGCAAGCGCGAGATTTCCTTGCGCACTGGCGTGCCGGTCATTTCGACCGATGACTGAGGAAAATAGCGCGTTGCTTCTGCCATGCCGAGTAACACCTCATCGCACCAGCGCGCGATGAGTCGATTCGCTTTACCAGGCAATGCATTCGAGTCGTGAACAAACGTCCGAAGTCCCCGTTTTTTCGCCGCATATACTGGTGCGAGAGAAGTAAAGCCGCCCATAGCCAAAACGGCATCGGCCTGGCGTTCACGGAGAATCGCGCCGCAGCGGCGGATGGATCCAACCATTTTCCATAGAAAGGGAATCATTTTCCACGAGCGCGTGGCAGGCTTAGCAATCGCAGGAATGGTGAGGAATTCGAGATCTCCATACTTTTCAGCTGCCTCGCGATCGACGTTTTTTTGAGAAATCAACAACAGTGGTTGGTGCCCTCGCGCCCGCAATTCCTCTGCGACAGCAATGCCGGGAAACAAATGACCTCCTGTGCCTCCACAAGCGATGACAATGCGCAACGAACGATCCATGCCGTATCGAAGCAAAAAAAGTCGATGTCGCAAACTCCTAATGTGCGCGACGCACCATTTCTTCGAAAGAATTTTTTGTTAGGGTTGATCCGGCGGGGTGAGTCGATTCAGCCATTCAGGATCTTGGATGTTTTTTTTCACCCAATCATTTGCCTGTGCGGCATCGATCTCTCGCCATTTTTCAATGGATTCCAGCAAAACATCCTCTTGGGTTTGCCGATCTTTGATGGCAAAAGCCATGTTGGTCGCGATGGCGGGATTCTTTTCTGCGAGGGTTTCTGCGGCGGTGCGGCGCAGGTAATCGAGGGCTTGTTGGTCTTGCTGCGCATCGACCCACTGTTGCAGTTTCTCTGGTTCTTTTTCGGCCCAGATGCGGATGGCTTGATCGAGTGGTTGAGATTGTTTTTCCGTTGCAGGAGAAGCGAGCGCCCAAGTGACTGCCGCACTAGGATCGGTGGATGCCCACACATTCATCAACGAGTCGATCGATTGATCACGCATGCTGCCCTCGGGCAAACGTTCGAGCCACTGTGCTGCGGCAGCAGGATTTTCGGAGGTCCATGAGCCAGCGAGTCCTTGTAATGCCTCCTCTTTCAAATGCGCGGGGAGTTGCTCGATCCATGCGGCCGCAGCATTCGGATCATCCACCACCCAACCTTGCATCAATGCGCTGACCATATCTCCTGCATACGAAGTATGGCTATTGAGGCGAATCCATTCGCTGGCCTGCGTGGGATTTTGTTGAGACCATTCGAAAGCAAGTTGCACCATCGCGGCCTCGCGTTGCGGGCTGGGCGGCATTTGCTCGACCCATTCGGCTGCCGCTGTTGCGTCTTGATCGACCCAATTTTGTAGCACTTGCGACAAGGCAGTTTGTCGCGAAGAACTGTCGGGCTCCGCCATCAGCCATGCGGCGGCTTGAGATGGATCGGCCTTGGCCCATTCGGTTGCGATGGCGATTTGTGCCTGAGATTGCTCCATTCCTCGCAAATTTTCCTTCGCCCACGTCGCTGCGGTGGATGGATCCAATTGCGCCCAGCCAGAGCAAAGCGCTCTGAGGCAATCGGTTTTCAGCGAGCCAGGTCGCATTGTTGCAAGGGCTTCATATGCAGCTTGAGGGTCCTTGCTGGCCCATTGGCGGAAAAAATTTTCAAGAAACTCCCGCCGGTCATCGAGCTGTAAAATGCCCGCCGCTTTTTCCAACCCTTTGTTAGGAGATTGCTCCGCCATGCGGATTCCCATCGCACGCCATTGCGAATTCGCATGATTTTTGTGAAGCTTCGGATCCCATGATTCGCCTGTCTGATGGCTTTGCTCTCTGGCAGAGCGAGCAGAAATGGGCTGAACCTGTGGGGTCGGCAGCAACCATGCAGCAATCATCCCGCCGACCATCAGGCCAGTAGCGAATATCGAGAGGAAACGGATGATGCTCATGGTTGGAGAAAAAAACACTGCGCCAGCATCAGCTAGCGCAGTGGATCATTCAAGAGAGATCAAGAATTACGGTCGAGAAGTTTAGACATCATCGTCGTCGTCAAGCTCGTCTTCGTCGTCCTCATCTTTTTTGCCATCGCCGTCGTCGTCTTCATCCTCATCGTCATCTTTATCGTCGCCGTCGTCGTCGTCGTCTTCATCATTGTCGTAGCCATCGCCGTCGCAGTCATCATCATCGTCGTCGTATAAGCCATCGCCATCGATGTCATCTTCACCACTATCGGTGTCGAGCAAATCATCGCTATCGATGTCGAGCTCCTCAGCATCGGAATCATCGAAACCATCGCCGTCGATGTCGTCTTCATCTCGTGAGCTGTCGAGCAGGTCATCGCCGTCAATGTCGAGTTCCAACGCGGAGGCATCCAGCAAT
>JBDLWB010000238.1:0-8681 GCA_039804425.1 Verrucomicrobiota bacterium | reverse complement strand
CACGATCCACCATGTCGCGCAAGTTGCGATTGGTCGCCGCCACCAAGCGAACGTCAACCTTGATCGGCGTATTGGAACCGACCCGCTCGATGCTGCGTTCCGATAAGACGCGCAATAATTTTACCTGTGTCGCTGCATCAATCTCACCAATTTCATCGAGAAAAATCGTGCCGCCATCGGCCTGTTCAAAGCGTCCTAACCGACGCTGTGCGGCTCCCGTAAAGGCACCTTTTTCATGACCAAATAACTCACTCTCCAACAATTGCGGCGACAACGCAGCGCAATGCACAATCACAAATTTTTCAGCAGGCCGACCCGACAACTGATGAATCGTATGCGCCACGACTTCTTTGCCCGTGCCACTCTCTCCTTGAATCAATACTGTCGCACGCGTGGGAGCCACTTGCTCGATGCGTTCAATGGTTTTTTCTAAAATCGCCGACTTGCCAATCAATCGCTTGAGCTTGCTCTTCTCGGCAACCACTTGCTTGAGCTCATGATTCTCCACTTCGAGATGCCGATGCCGCAAGCCTCGCTTTAACAGCATTTCCACTTCATCCAAATTCAGTGGTTTGGTCACGAAATGCCAAGCTCCGCGCCGCATCGCTTCGACGGCCGTGTCGACCGATCCGTAGGCCGTCATCATCACCGCTAAGGGTGGGCGCGGACGCGACATCGCAAGATCGAGAACTTCCATGCCATTTTCCGCCCCAAGCCTTAGGTCGGTGAGTAGGACATCGATCTCGATGCTTTTTAACACAGACTCCGCTTCTTTTTTGTTTGAAGCAAGATACACTTCGAATTCTCCCTCCAAGGCCAATCGCAGCCCATCTCGCGTGGCTTTTTCGTCATCGACGATCAATAATGTCGGTTGTCGGCTCATGAGTTGATTTCGATGATTTCATCTAGCTCCGGAAGCAATCGGGCTTTTTTCTCGGTGATGGGTAAGTAAAAAGAAACATTCGTGCCAAAACCCTCGCGACTCTCGATCTCCATCTCCCCCCCGTGCTCGCGTATGATACGTCGAACAATCAATAACCCCAAGCCGGTCCCGCCTTCTTTGGTGCTTCGATAAGGCTCAAACATGGTGCCCATTTGTTCCGGCGAAATACCGCTGCCATTGTCGGCGATCTGAATTTTGAGTTCGTAGTCATTGCTATCGATGCGAATGGTAATGCAGCCATCCGTATCATTGGGCATGGCCTGAGCTGCGTTGCGCACAAGGTTGTGAAACACTTGATGCATTTGAATCGGATCGAGATCGAGCACGGGCAAAGAATCTTTGATATCCAGCACCACCGCTATGCCGCGTGCGGACAATTCGGGCTCGAGCAAGCGCAATACATCGTTGCAGATCGTTTGAATCCGCACTTTCTCTCGACGCAAGGAAGTGGGTCGAATGGCTTGGAGAAATTGCTTCAAAATGCCATCCAAACGCTGGATCTCCTGCCGCGCCGTGGAAAGATGCTCTTCTAACATCTGACGATCACCTGCCGCAAGTTTGCGAATCTTGCGATCGAGCAATTGCAAATGGATGCCCAAGGAATTCAAAGGATTGCCAATTTCATGCGCCACCCCCGCCGCAAGCATGGTCAAGGCCCCCAAACGCTCGGACTCAATTGCCGCCTGGGTCTCGGCGCGATCACTGGTCAAGTCGTTCACAATCATCACCCACCCCGACTCCATGGCACAATCCGCAATCGGCGCTAAGTAAAAATGCAGGTATCGTCGCTCGGGATAGAATACTTCCATGTCACGACTCACCACATGAGAGTGCTCCATCAAAGCAGGCCAATCCATGCCACGCACCAATTCGCTCATGCTCTTGCCCACGGATTTCTCAGCATCCAATCCAAAAAAACCACAGGCCGCCGCATTCAAAAAACTGACTTCACCCGTGCTGTCGATGAGAATCACGCCTTCGCGCAACGCTTGAAAGACTTGGACGAAATGCTCTTTTTCTTCACGCAAGCGATCGACGATCAACTGCACCACGCTGGGATCAAGTCGATCGAGTTTCGCTGTCAATTTGTCTACAAATCCTGCTTTCATCCAACGGGTTTGCCAAATGTTCCGGAAAGGTTTAGAGTCCCTTCATGATCCCCACGATCAATCCGCTTCTCGTGCTTTGCAGCTTTCCCGATGTCATCCAGGCGCGACAGATTGGCACACTTCTTCTGGAAAAGCAACTCGCAGCTTGCGTCAGTTTCTCGTCGGTGGAGTCGATGTATCTCTGGCAAGGAAAGCAGGAAAACGCCGCCGAGGTTTTGCTTACCATCAAAACGTCAGCAGAACGATTTCCCGCGCTCCGCGAACTGATTGCGTCACGTCATCCGTATGAAGTCCCAGAAATCATCGGCATCCCCATCTCCGCGATCGCACCGTCGTATCTGCAATGGATGCAACAATCGCTCATCCCCCAGCATTCTCCTGCACTTGACCCACAGGACTCTTCACGCTAGCCTGCTAAACATGGAATCCACCGACGCCGCCACTTTGGCTCTGGAAGAGGATTTTTTCCGCTACCTCGATACCGAACGCACGGCTTCGGCGCTCACCATCCGCAATTACCGTAAGGCACTCGAAGCCTACCGCGCCCATCGCCAAGGTGCGTTTCTCGGGTGGCGACAGGAACCGACCGACGCCTTTCGGCACTGGCTTTTTGATCTCATGAAAGCCGAAGCGGCCCGCGCCACGATTCGACTTCACTTTGCGGCCATTCGCTCGTTTTATCAATTTCTCGTCCATCGCCGTGGACTTGCCAAAAGCCCCGTCACCGACCTCCAACTACCGAAGGCGGAAAGGAAACTTCCGGTGGTCCTGAATCTTGCCCAAATGGAAGAGCTTCTCTCTTTGCCCCACAAAATCCAGGGCGACTCACCGAAAATCCCCTGGCTCGCTGCGCGCGATACGGCAATTCTGGAACTCTTCTATTCCTGCGGACTACGGATTTCGGAATTGCGCCAACTCGATGTGAAAGATGTCGATTTTCTCAGCGAATCGCTGCGAGTCTTGGGCAAAGGCGCGAAACAACGCATGGTTCCCATCGGCAGCCCAGCACTGGCCGCGTTGCAACGCTACCGCCAACTCGCCACAGTCACTTCGGGGCCCCTTTTTCTCAGCTCTCGACGCTCCCGCATCACCCAGCAGGCGATCGATTTGTTGCTGAAAAAATACCTGCGAGCCTCGTCCATTCCTTTTGCCATTTCTCCACACAAACTCCGCCACTCGTTTGCCACGCATTTGCTCGATGCCGGTGCCGACCTGCGCTCGGTCCAGGCGCTGCTGGGTCACTCATCGCTCTCGACCACGCAAATTTACACCCACGTCACGCGCGAACGACTGCGCCAAGCCTACGACGCCGCCCACCCTCGCGCTCAAGGCTCGTCAAATGCACCCTGAAATTTCACGCTTTCCCTACAAAACTTTATCGCCAAACATCTCGCAGCATTACCCATGGAAAATACCATCACTACCACCGCCACGATCATCGGTCCTTACTCGGACATCTTCGAGGCCACGCTCCCCAATGGCAAAAAAACTTTGGCGCACTTTTCCCGCACCACCGCTCATTTGCGCGATCAAGTGAGAATCGGCATGAAGGTCACGGTAGAGCTGACGCCTTTCGATTTCGATGTCGCACGCATTGTTGCGATCGATGACTCATCGACTCCACCACTGCCCAAAGATTAATCTTTCAATAAATCCGGGCGATTTTCTGCCGTCCGCCGCATGGCTTGTTCGCGTTGCCACTGGGCAATTTTTTGATGATTGCCAGACAGCAACACATCGGGCACACGCAGCCCACGGAATTCCGCGGGCTTGGTGTAGGCAGGCGCTTCTAACAAATTTTCTTGTTGAAAAGATTCTTCTACGCTCGATCGCTCGTCGCCCAGTGCCCCCGGCAATAAGCGCACCACGGCATCAGTCACTACCGCCGCCGCAATCGCACCATTGGTGAGAACGTAATCCCCAATCGATAATTCAAGATCAATCAATTGCTCAATCACCCGATGATCGACTCCCTCGTAGTGCCCGCACACCAGCAGCAAATGCGGCTTTAGCGCGAGCTCACGGGCCACGGCCTGCCGAAACACTTGCCCCTGCGGCGTCATCAATACCACCAAGGTCTGAGGTCCTCGCAATGCCTCAATCGCCGCAAATAAAGGCTCGGGCTTTAGCAGCATCCCCGGACCACCACCGCAAAGGGTGTCGTCGGTTTTTTGATGCTTGTCCGTCGCCCAATCGCGCAATTGATGCGCCCGAATCTGCACCAGCCCCGCCGTCTGCGCACGTTTCATGATGCTCTCACTCAACGGAGCGAGCGCCACATCAGGAAATAAGGTCAGGATATCGATGATCATCGTCGCCGCAAAGCGTAGCACCTGGTTCACGATTCCACAACGCTAAGAATCGGCGAGATATCATATAAGCAAAATGATGTCATCGATTGAAATACCAACAAACCACCGGAGCATAAACCATTTCTCTCCTCATTTGTGACAAATGATCATCCCATTCCTTACTGGCTTGTGCATTTCTCATCAATGACTTGCTGCCATTAGAGCATCAACAAGCATTCTTCTTCATCCACCCATAAACTCTTCAATTTCGAATCATCAAATACCATTGCACCATGTCACAGGTGACAAATATGGAACAAATCATGACTTATGCATTGCCTGAAATCATGTGAATGATGAGTCACTTGGGTGACAATTGAACATCTAAGCCGAGACCACTACCATCCATTACATTCCATGAAAAAATATTTCATTCCCTTAGCGATAGGATTGTTTCAACAGCACCTCTATGCCGCAGAACAAACGATTTTTTTGAATCCGATCTCTTCTGTTCGAAACGGAAGTGTTGAAGAAGTTTTCGCCAATTCTGCTGCTGAAATTGTAAAATTCGATGCGGTCACACAACGCATGTATGTGGTAAACGGCTTAACCAATTCGATTGACATATTCAACGCCGCCAACCCAAGCAATCCAACATTAATCACCTCCATTTCTCTGAGCCAATACGGCAATCCAAATAGTGTAGACGTCAATCCAAATCCACGTGCTAACGAAATAGCCGTAGCCGTGACAGCACCCACCACAGGAGAGCGAGGTAAAGTCATCTTCTTGAACAAAAGCGGTGATTTTCTCAGCTCCGTGGAAGTAGGACATTTGCCCGATATGCTTACCTATAACTCATCGGGCAGCCAGCTTTTGGTCGCCAATGAGGGCGAACCGAATGATGATTACACCATTGACCCAGAAGGATCAGTTTCCATCATCAAAATCGCTGGGCGCAATCGCACACACAGTGAAATTACATTTTCTCACCTTAACGCAGAAGCATTGCCCGGCGTAAGGATCACAGGACCAACGGGAACGACCGTAGCTCAAGATCTCGAACCTGAATTTATTTCGATCGCAGGCAACACTGCCTATGTAACTTGTCAGGAAAATAATGCGGTGGTGAAAATCGATATCAAACGAAAAAAAATCATGGAAATTTTACCACTTGGATCGATTGATCACGCGAGTCTTGGAAACGCCATCGATGTCTCAGATAGAGATGTCAACGGCAGTAGCGGTGGCGGCGGCTTGATCCGAATTGCAAACTGGCCTGTGCGCGGATTGCTTATGCCAGACGGCATTGACACTTACTCCGCTCCAACTTGCGAAGGAAGCAAAATCAGAAGCACTTATTTCGTCACGGCGAACGAAGGTGATGGACGCGTTCGTGAAGGATACTCAGACGAAGGGCGAGTCAGCTCCCTCACGCTCGATCCTAGCGCTTTCCCACTCGGTGACACATTAAAGTTGAATCAACACATGGGACGCCTAACGGTCGTTACCACAGAAGGGAAAGTTGAAGGACAGAATCAATACCAACAACTTTACAGCTTTGGAACACGGTCCTTTTCTATTTTTGATCATAAAGGAAATATGGTTTTTGATAGTGGAGAAATGATCGAAACTTACATTGCAGCGAATTACCCCAATTATTTCAATAGCAATCATGAAGAAGGGGTAAGTCTTGACAATCGTTCTGATAACAAAGGCCCCGAACCAGAATCGATCGAGATCGGTGAGGTGAATGGCCGCACCTACGCTTTTGTCGGTCTCGAACGATTCAGTGGAATATTAGTCTGTGACATTACCAATCCCCGAGATGTAACCATGTCTGGATTTGGACTCAATCGAGATTTGACGGTCAATTACAGTGAAGACAATCTGGCTAACGCTGCGTCGGCTGGCGATCTTGGTCCAGAAGGTCTATGTTTCGTGCCCGCGAATCGGAGCCCTAACGGAAAACCACTGCTGATTGTTGCTAACGAAATCAGCGGCACGACAACGATCTATGAAGTTTCCAATCTATCGAATTAACTCTGATCGGTCAAAATGTCACTTCCTGCCGTCAGCTAAGACGTAAATCAGCATAGGGATCCTGATGTTTTCCTGATTCGACTGATGATTCTCGTCTGCTTGCAGTCGGTCGTCACGACCTAAGACGACCGATTGCAACTTACGTTGATTCATGGGATCGCTAATGAAACCATGCTGTTGAAATCCCACTCCCGCTCTACCCTCCTTCGAGCCTTCGTATCAAATCATCTTCAGAAAACAACAACTTCCCCTTCAAGCCTTCCCCGCCCATCAGCAACGAGGACACGAAGTTTGCATCGCGATTGACGAGGCGTTTCCCTCCGTGAATCGATCATGGAAAGCGGCATGAACTCACCAGTTCCACAGTGGATTCTGGGAGCATTTGCTTTTTCCTCGTTTACCGCTAGCTTGCCAGCATCCCATGATCACCATTACCGCTGCTGACCTCGAAGCCATGGACAAACTCGCTCGCGTCCAATTGGCCACGTCTCTCCCTGGGGCGAAACCCATCGCTCTCATCGGCACCACCAATTCTCTCGGCCAAACCAACCTCGCACCGTTTTCGAGCGTGGTTCACCTCGGATCTCGACCTGCCTTGCTCGGCATGATCAGCCGACCCGACCTGGTGGAACGCCACACGCTCTCGAACATTGCGGAAACTCGCCACTGGACCATCAATCATGTCCATCCCGGCATGCTCGATGCCGCACATCAATGTTCTGCTCGCTACCCACGCGAGGTTTCGGAATTCGACGCCACGGGCTTAACCGCCGCTTTTCATCAAGATTTCCCCGCCCCCTTTGTCGCCGAATCCCGTTTGCGCATCGGTATGGAACTGCAAGACATTCTCGACATCGCCGCCAATGGCACACAGCTCATCATCGGAAAAGTGGTGCTGATTCAGAGCAGTCACGACATCGCCGACGATGGCTCGCTCGACCTCTGCGGCATGGAAACTCTCGCCTCCACCGCGCTGGATACCTATTTCTCCCTGCAACCGCTCGCCCGACTCGCCTATGCCAAGGCCGATCAAACGCCGCAACGCCTGTGACATGGACATCACGCTCATTTACCCGCATCAGTTGTTTGATCAACATCCCGCCATCGCCGCAGGACGTCCGATTTTTTTGATCGAGGACCCGCTTTTTTTCGGCAACGACTTGCACTGGCCGGCATCGATGCACCGGCAAAAACTGCTGCTGCATCGCCTCTCGATGCGCCATTATGCCGACCGATTGCGCGCGTTGCAGCACGATGTCACGATCGTTCCCAATCCAGCACCGGAGGCAACGACGAGCTCGATTTTGTTAGAAAAAAATCTACCCAAAAACATCACCGCCGTGCATGTGGTGGACCCCATCGACGATGTCTTGCTGCGGCGACTCCGCCGCTGGTGTGCTGGTCGAAAGGTCGCACTGCAACTCAGCCCCAGCCCGCAATTCCTCAGTCCCGAGAGCTTTTTGACGCAAACCATTGCAGGCAAAAAAAAGCCCTTCATGGCGCGTTTTTACGAGGCGCAGCGCAAGCGCATGAACCTCCTGCTGACCGAAGACGGTGGCCCCGTCGGCGGGCGTTGGTCATTTGATACAGAAAATCGTGCCAAGCTGCCAAAACGACACATTGTCCCGCGCGAACCTCGTGCTGATGTCAGCGCATGGCAAGACGCTGCAGCATCGATCGAACAACAGTTTGCGCATCACCCTGGCTCTCTCGCAGATTTCCGCTGGCCCGTCACGCATGAGCAAGCGCAGTCGTGGCTCGCGCAGTTCTTGCACGAACGCTTTGAGCACTTTGGCGAATACGAAGACGCCATCGCTGTCGATCATGTATTCCTCTATCACTCGGCACTCACACCCGCGCTCAATATCGGACTACTCACCCCGCAGCAAGTCGTCGATGCCACGATGGCGTATGCCGCGAAACATCCGTCGATTCCTCTCAATTCGCTCGAAGGATTTCTCCGACAAATCATCGGTTGGCGCGAGTTCATGCGCGGCATCTACCAATACCACGGCACCAGCATCCGCCGACGCAATTTCTGGCATTTCACCCAGCGCATGCCGGCGAGTTGCTACGATGGCACCACGGGCATTCCCCCTATCGACCGCGTGATCCGCTTGTTGCTGCGCGAGGGCTACTGTCATCACATCGAACGACTCATGGTCTTAGGAAATTTTTTCCTGCTCTGCCGCATTCATCCCGATGACGTCTATCGCTGGTTCATGGAAATGTTTGTTGATTCCTACGACTGGGTCATGGTCCCCAACGTCTACGGCATGTCACAATTCGCCGACG
>JBDLWB010000237.1:0-3141 GCA_039804425.1 Verrucomicrobiota bacterium | reverse complement strand
ATCCAGAATGACATCGGTCAGCTTTCGGCTGGCAGCTTCTTGGGTGAGGTCGTGATCTGTCATTCCCCGCATCCTAGCAAAAGCCTTGGATAACGCAAGAAGGGAGGCGCTCAGAAATGGGCAAACGCATTTCATTCAAAGCATCGAAGCAACGTTTGTGCATTCAAGGGAAAGGAGCACGGGCGTCTCGCCTGTGAAGTGATAGGCAAACTCAGGCAAGATGCCTGTGCTTGTTTCCAGCGATATCATGAGGCATAACGAATTTTGATGCGTATGCCCTGGGATCTCGGGTTGCTTAACATAGCAAAATTCTGAAAATTCTGAAATTCGGTCAAAACCAGCCTCGATAACCAGATTGCGTTCCTATGACGGAAGATTTTCCCCCGAGCTTGATTGCCCTAAGAAATGGGTTTGGATCACAGCCTTGCTTGTGATTCAGCGTGGCGTTGTCCCAAGTGCTTTATCCCTGGTATCCCTTTACGATTAAGCATCGTTTTTTTAGCTATGATCCCAAAATGTTACCGTGCGAGGACCGACCCCTAAGGTTTTATCTAACGCTTTTTGGTGGCTGCTTTGGCGATGGGGAGTAGGTCTTGGTAGTCGGTGATGAAGTGTTTCGAGCGGCTTTTTACGGCATCGCGGGCGATGACGCCGCCGTAGCCGATAAAGCAATCGACTTCGCTGGCGGTTTCGAGATCGGATATGCCATCGCCGATCATGATCGTGGTTTTGGGTAGCATCGCGTTTTTCCATTCACGGATGATTTCCGGTTTGCCGCCGTTGCGGGTGGTGGGATAATCAGCGCCATAGCCCGCGTATGAGCCATCGGCATGATGATGGAGTGGCACGGCCTCGAGAAAACGAATGCCGAGATGTTCTGCCAGTGGTTTGATCAGTGGTGCAAAGCCGCCACTGAGGATGACAATGGTCCAATCGTCATCGCGTAGAGCTTGCAAGGCCTCGCGTGCGCCGGGCACGATGGTATCGATGTATTGTTGGGCGACAATCTGGCACGTGGCGAGATCGGGTTTGAGAATCTCCATGCGACGGGGAAAGACTTCGTGCAAGGGCACCGTGCCATTCATGCCGGCATGAGTAAGCTCGACGACTTTTTGAAAAATCTCCGCGCCGCCAGCTCGTGCGAGTTCGTCGATGCCTTCGATGGTCGATAGCGTCGAATCACAGTCGAAGAAAGCGATTTTCCCGCGCTGACGGGTGGGTGGTTCGATGAAAATTTCGGTATCGATCGGGGTGAGGTCAAAGAGCTCCACGACATCGATATTCGACATTCGGATGCAGCCGTGGCTGGCGGGGGTGCCGATGAGGTCCTCCTGATTGGTGCCATGCACATAGATGCAGCGATCGAGGGTATTCTTGTTTGCGGCCTCCAAGCCATCGAGTCGTAGAATACGCGAAGTGATCAAATCGGCATCGAGTTGATCCTCGCCATTCCATAGACCGGTGGGCTCGCGATGTTGGAAAATCGTGCCGAGAGGTTGATCGTAGCCGATCTTTTCGCAGACGCGAAAATGCCCCGTGGGAGTGCGGTAGCTATCTTTGGTGAAACCGACTCCTTTGGCTGAGGTCGACACGGGATATGCGCGAACAACTTCATCGCCATCGAAGAGAGTGAGCCACTGATCGTCGATTGAGATGTGAATGTGCATAAGCTGCGAGAATTACGATCCCATCGAAGCCAACACATCGTCCATGGCGGCGATGAGTTCCTTCATCGTCTCTGGCGTTTCATTGCCCATGTTCGAGATGCGGAAGGTGATGCCTTTGATCTTGCCATAACCACCGTTGATGAGGAAATTGTGTTTCGTCTTCAGCGTTTTGATGAATGCCGACTGATCAAAGCCCTCGGGCGTGTGGAAGCAGCTCAGCGAAACCGAGCGGAAGCCTTCTGGGGCGAAGTGCTGAAAGCCGTGCTTGGCGGCCCATTCGTGGATCAAGCGATTGTTTTCGCGATGGCGAGCAAAGCGATTTTCCAAGCCCTCTGCTGCGATGGTTTCCAACATGTGTTGCAGGCCGAAAATCAATGAAATCGCGGGGGTCGATGGCGTGTTATTGGCTGCCGCGTTTTTCTCGAACTCGACAAAGTCAAAATAATAGCCGCGATCCGTGCTCGCCTTTGCGCGCTCGAGAGCAGCTTCTGAAATGGCAAAAATGGTGAGCCCTGGAGGAAGCGCCATGGCCTTTTGCACGCCTGCGAGCAAGACGTCGATGCCGAGTTCATCCATCGCGTGAGGCACAGCGGAGAAAGAAGAAACGGTGTCCACGATAAGGAGCACATCGGGGAAAGACTTCACGACCTCGGCGATGGCCTTGATGTCGCTCATCACGCCCGTCGAAGTTTCATTGTGAATGAAGGTAACCGTATCAAAGCCGCCCTCGGCGAGTTTGCTGCGGACTTGAGCGGGATCGATGGGTTGGCCCCATTCGTATTGGAGTTTCTCGACGGCTTTTCCGCACTTCTTGGCGACATCGAACCACTTGTCCGAAAACGCGCCATTGCAGAGAGTGAGGACTTTTTTCTGAGTGAGATTGCGCAGCGCGGCTTCCATCACGCCCCAGGCGGAAGAAGTCGACAGAAAGACGGGGCGTTTGGTGCCAGCGAGTTGCTGGAGAACGGGTTGTGTGGAAGCGTAGAGTGCTTCAAATTCTGCGCCGCGATGACCAATCATGGGGCGAGACATCGCCGCGTAAGTGGCAGGGGAGACATCGATGGGGCCGGGGATAAAAAGTTTAGGAGTTGCCATGGTAAGAGGCGCGAAATATGCGGGAGGATGACACAAATGTCAAAGCGATCCCGCGATTTTTTCTGGAGCGTGGAATCATGGCGATCACGCCAGGGAGGGAATCTTCCCTGATCGGAGGGCAAGTTGGTCATCGAGAGTGGTTTTGACAGAATTTCAGAATTTTCAGAATTTCGCCATAGCCATGATCCCGATGTCCACCATGGCGGGCACGCTTAGATTAGGATTCCCGAGTAGGGTTTCATCTCACTCTATGGTCATTGGGAAAATTCTGAAATTCTGTCAAATCGGCTTCCATGAATCGAGAGAAACTGTGCTGATTAGTCTGCCTTACTGAGAATGGTTTTTTCTCATTTGATCGCCGAGGGCGCGGAATACGGCC
>JBDLWB010000236.1:0-7754 GCA_039804425.1 Verrucomicrobiota bacterium | reverse complement strand
CAGAGGATGCAAAAGCGTCTGCCGAGTCAGCGGATCCTTGGGTTTCTGCGACCGCCAGCGCTGGCTTTGACAGCAGCTACTACTTCCGCGGTCTGTGGTTCTCCAACAACAACTTCTGGGGCGGTGTCAATCTCTCTGCTCCCATTACCGACAAGCTCACCTTCGGCCTCGGCGCGCTCTACACGGAAACCGCTCACACAACCATCAAAGGCGCCGATGACAATCTGCGCTATTCGGAGTATGACCTAATCGGTTCGTTGAGCTACGAAACGGACTTTGCTACCTTCGGTCTTGTTCTCACCAACTATCACTTCCCTGACACTTTCTCCGGCGAGCTCGATAACGAGACGACTGGCACTGTAGATGACGCTGTTGTGAAAAACGCTTTCGATATCGGCCTCACCGCCATGAAATCGATTGGTTCTTTTAACCTTTACCTTGGCAGCTGGTTCGACACCAAAATCGACGGCTGGTACTACGAAGCTGGTGTCGACTACACCTACGCAGTTACCGATAAGCTCTCTTTGGTGCCCGTCGTGCAAATGGGTTATGCCATCGATTATTACACCTTCAACTCCTCGGACAATGAAGGTCTCACACACATTCGCGCTGCGATCAACGCTCCATACAAAGTAACCGACTCCCTCACGGTGTCGGCATACGGCGCTTACAACATTCCTTTGGAAACTCGTAAAGGCATCAATGTGAACGAAACTCGCAATGACCCTTATTGCGGTGTGTCGGCCACTTACGCCTTCTAATGCCTCTCCCCCAATTTCCCCCGCATAAAGTTTAGTCCACTTTGTGAGTTGTTTGCATCCCTCATGGCAACATGAGGGATGTTTTATTTTTTGTTGATTAGCAAGCTCGCGGGAGCATCCTGAGCCACAGCCGCTTGGTAATCTGCCAAGGCTCGGTAGAAAGCAAAATTAGCATCCACTTCTTGCCATTGCGCGTCAAAGGTCGCTTGTTCACGGATCTGCAATGCCAGAAGGTCGGTCGCCCCCTCCTCAAAACGCGATGCCTCCGCTTGCTCTAACTCACGTGCCAATTGCACATTCTGACTGGTCTGCGCCAGAGCCTCAAAGGCGGTTTGCACTTCCTGGTAGGTGTTATCCGTCTCCGCCACGATCTGCTCGCAGGCAAATTGTCGACGCTGCTTAAGCTGACGTATGCTTGCCAAAATCGCTTCCATCCGCCCCTTTGCTTCATTTCGTCCAATCGGCACGGAAAAGCGTAAGAACCCATTGATCTCGGTGTTTTCGATGTCTTTGGGCACATCGTTGCCAATCGCCTGATTCAATTCCATTGCCAAATCAAGATTCGGCTTGAGGTTGTTGTTGGCTAGCTTTTTGTCGATCTCTCCTTTGACTAACAGAAGATCGATCTCACGCACTTCAGGACGACGAAACAGCGCGCGACCTCGGTCGGAAATGTATTGCAGTTGATCCACCGCTTGCGGCACGGGAAAGCCAGACGGCAATTGCTTTCTCGTAGGCAAAATCGGCTCGGTGGTTTTACGGTCGCGATGAAATAGCGATAACTCGATACTCGCCGCATCGAAACGACGCTGCGCATTGAGCACCGCAATTTCACGACTGACCACCAAACGGCGGTTGTCCACCAATACAATCGGCGCAATGGCACCGGCTTCCGCTTGTTTTTTGAGAAATTCATCGCGCTGCTTGGCAATGCGCAGCACGTTTTCCGCGACACCCAACCGCTGACCCGCCGCAATCCAGTTAAAATACGCAATGCGCGCCGCGCGGTGAAAGGTAATGTATTGACGCAAGATCAGAGGATCCACCAACTCGCGATCCACCGCCGCTTGCCCCAAATTGGCTCGTCGCGCATCGATCGCTCGATCCCGCCATAAAGGAATTCGTGCGCCCACTACGCCCTCACCCGAGGGCGAGGTCCGATCTTTTCTCTCGTAGCTTGCAAAGGTGCCCGTGCTTACGCGGTAGCCAGCATACACGCTGCCGCCGGATAGGAGCGGTTGATCGACCAAAAAACTCACGTTCGCCCCTTCGTAATAATCTAAAGGACGAAAATTAAGCGTCGCCATCAAGGTCGGATCGAAGGCTCCCGCTGCCTGCCGCACTCGTCCACTCGCCACATCCTGCTGTAACCATGCCGCGAGCAGCGGAGGATACTGCGTACGCACTGTCTGCAAGACTTCTTCCAGGGGCAACACAGCGGCTTGGAGAGTCAGTGACAGCAGCATCGCCAATCCCCCGACACAAGGCATGATCGTTTTGCGTAGCATCACTTTTTCTTCAATGTTTCGGTTTCTTCTTTCAAGCCGGTGCCAATCGCAGGAAAACCATTAATTTGACGCCATAACTCAAACCACAAGGGCACTTCATCCAATAAGATCCAACCGTTTGCCAGCACGCCCTGACGCAACCAACGATCACCCGAAGGCCACGCAACTTTCACAGGGCCATTGCCATCTCGACGATCCACCAGATCTTCTTGCGGTGCTACGACGACACGAAATTTTCCTTTACCATCATCCGTAGCATCCACAAAAAGCACTTCCCCGCCAAAAGTGCCCACAGCCAGCTGCGGCCAACCAATCGACTGAATCGCCGGCCATCCTTCAAAGGACAATCGCACAGACGATCCTGGAATGACCACTCCATTCTCTTCGCGACGCTGTTTGATCAGGGCCACATCATTGCCATCCACCCAAATCTCCGCGAATCGCTGCTCAGTCTCAGGAATCACCACGCAAATCAAATCACCTGGTTTGAGGTAGGAACCATCGGTGACGGGAACTTGCAAAACAATCCCATCTCGTGGCGCCGTAATCACTTGACGTTGATTTTGACTCAAACGAATTTCAAAACTCGCGAGCTCTTCGCGCGCTTTGGCCATGTCACTGCGCGCTGATTGACGGGACGCGGTCGTGGCGGAAATCAATGCGTTGAAATCATTTTCCGTTCGTTTCAAAATGGCTTTCGAAGATTGCAAGGATGCTGCCGTCGAGTCGCGTCGCATGATTGCCGCCTCATATTCCCGCCGCGAACTCAGGCCTTTTTGAAAAAGACTCTCGACCCGCGTAAAATCTAACATCGCCGTCTCTGCCGAAATTTGATCCGCGCTGACTTTTTGCCGCGCCGCATCGAGCGCCTGCTCTTTCGCCATCGTCTGCTGAACAATTTGCGCCTCCAATGCTTCGACACGGGTATTGACTAGCTCAATCCGACTCTCCGCTGCCGATTTCTGCGAACGGATGTTGTCGAGCAAATTCGGATCGTTGTCTTGAATCTCCGCAATCACCTCACCTTGTTTGATCGATTGCCCCTCGAACACGTTGAGTTTGTTCACTCGACCAGAGACCATGGCCTCCACATTGATGCGACGCTCCAGAGGATTGAAGGCAATCACCCGCCCATTGCCACGAACAAATTGCCGCCAAGGTGCCAGCGCCACAAAGATGACGACTACGGCAAATCCTACCAATAATGCTCTGCTAAACAACTGAGGCAAACGGTTCGACCCCGTCAAATTGATTGCCGGCAATCGACATGCTTCGAAGTTCTGATTCTCTTTTTTCGATGAAGCCATACTCAAATTTTATTAGAATTCTCCTGCATCAAAGCCGGATCCACAAGTCACACATTTCACGAACTTCGGGCATCCTCGTCGCGATCAGCACGGTCCAAGGTCGCTTACGGTCGAAAATGATTGCCGTCAATCGTTCGAGATTCTCCTGATCCAAACCATCCAAAATTTCATCGATCATGAGCAATCGCGGCTTCTGCACCAAAGCTCGCGCAATCAATAAACTCACGCGCTGACGTGTGGAAAATGGCGCACCACCCACTTGCATCATGGTCTCCAATCCATCGGGATGCTTCAAACAATCATCCAGCAGTCCCACTGTCTTTAAGGCAAAATGGATTTCGTCGAGCGTGATGTCCGAACGCCCCAAACGCAGGTTGTCGATGACGCTACCGGACACAAATTCGTTAAAACGCAACAGTTTCATGGATCGGCGCAAGGTCTCCAAATGCCACGCCCGCATGTCCATGCCATCAAACCGGATGTATCCCTTGTCGGTCTGACGCAAGGCAAAGCACAAATCCAGCAATGAACTCACGCCACTCCCCTGATCACCACAAACACAAGCTCTCATGCCCGGTTCGAGAGTGAAACTCAAATTCTCCATGATCGGATGATCCGCGTGATAGCCAAAACTGATGCTGTTCGCCTCGACGTGCATGCCCGCGTCCCGATCTTCCAACACGACTGTCTCACCCGTTTCCGCCTCGGTCTCTAGGTCGAGCAAATGCCCCAACTTATCGGTCGCTGCCAAGGTATCGTACCAGGTCTCCAGCTTTTTACCGAGCTTGATGATCGACGCCACAATGCTGCTCATGATCAACTCACTCGCCACCAATTGCCCCAAAGTCAATTGCTGTTGCAAAACCAGTACCACCCCCAAAAGGAGCAAGGCCACGCTGGCAATCACTGAAATCAACAAAAGCCCGGAAAATTGACGCAATACGAGGCGGAAATGCTGCCGTCGGGCCATCAGATACTCCGCCGCAAGCTCATTCGTGCGCTGATACGCCAATTCATAGCCACCACGACCTTTGAACATGTAAGGATAGGTCGCCACTTGCTCAAACCATCCCACCAGATTGTATTTGCAAAGCGATTCTCCAATGGCTGTGTCCACCGCTCTCCGACTCAAAGGCCACACCGCCAAACAAACCACGATGATCAAGATGACCACAAAAATCATCAGATAAAAGTGATACAACGCCAACAACATCAAACCAATCAAAGTGGCGACCACTACGTTGATGCCATCCAATAAGAAAAATGCCGTGTTTTTTTGCAGCGTAACAGAATCCAAAAAGCGATTCACCAGTTCCGGCGCATGCACGTGATCATAAGCTCGCGCCACCACACGTGGCAACCGATACGATAAATCCGCTGCAATCCGCACAATGATGCGCCGCTGAATGAGTTCGGCAACGTAATGCTGAAACCCCACAATCAAGGCTTGCAACAGTAAGCACACAAACAAAATCTGCCCAATGACCACCAAGGCCTGAAAAAACGGCTGCGTCTGAGATCCGAAAGCCAAATTGGTCACCACCGTATCCACCACCAAGGGCAAGGCAAGGTAGAGGATGCTGGCAAAAACAGCAAAAACGAGGAGCAACACGATTTCTCTGCGATCAGGTCGCAAAATTTTCAAAAATCGACGAAATGGCGGCATGTGTGCAGGACCATGATCGTGCCCATGTCCGCCGCCATGATGCCCAGACAAGGCATTTGTCTCGCCGTGGATGCTTGCTGATTCCGACATCAACTTCGCATGCACCAATCCCACTTCCAACACCTCTTTCACGCTGGAAAGCCCCAACATTTTTGCCAGCGCAGAGCGACTCACCACCACCCGCTGATCCATGGGCTCACCAACTTTGATCAAACGCACACGAAATGGCCCCGCCTGCAAAATCAAGAAATATCGCTTTTCCTTCGCACACCACACGACCACAGGAGCATCCAGATGAGCATGCCATACGGCTTCTGTCAGAGCCATAGGACTCGTCGTCACTCTCATCCCCTCGCGCTCTAGAGCACTCGCGCAACTCTCCATGGCATCCTGCATACTGCTGCTCTCGAGTTGCTCAAGCGCCCGGTAAATCCGACTGATGTAATTCTCCACTAGTTCCATGAAAATGTTCTGGCTCTGTTTGCTCTCAGCTTGGCTCGCCATGCGAAACCACACAAGCTAATAGACGCATACGACTCATGTTGCAACTATTTTGCAAATTTGTCGCGTGTTGCTCTAAGCTTCTCATATCCTGTATACCGTCGCACAGATGAGATTTTTTTCACTAGGCATTTTTCATGAATAAAATTCATGATTGTTGATCACTCGCATCTTTGAGAACAAGAGCATTCGCAACAGCGCTTCCGCGAACGATCATGACGATGAAACAAAAGAGGCACGGGGCGCTAGAATGCAACTTTGCGGAAGATTCGCATTTGCTTGTTGCGCCCTATCATCGCCATCGCGCTTGATTGCCATTAATGGGGCTTCTGATAGCTGATGTAGCCAATCATCCCCATCACCAGAAATACGATCAAAATGAAAGGCAAGGAAGATCCGCCGTGATCCATCCAGTTCATGATATCGGTAAAATGCTCTTGCTCATCATTCAGACCAACCAATCCAAGTGGCGGAAAGACGAGATCTTGCTTTTGACTCGACGATCTTATCGATGTCCTCATGCTCTTGGAACACCGAGCCCCATGAAGGAATGATTGCGACAAGGATTTGTCAGCAGAAATATGGCTATCATCAAAACAACACGACTCTAATAAAAGAGGCAATAGGGCAAAAAAGTCCGAGGAGGATTTCTCCCCACTTTTCGCATCAACTGTCAGATGAAAATCCAAATACGGGTTGGCCTCGATTTGTATCGACCCCAATCCCCAGGACACATTGATGATTTGATTGAGCTTTTCATCTTCCATCGCCGTCACAAATGTCGTCACATTCGCAAAATACCCGGATGACAAGCATATCATGCCATGCTGCCATTCGCGCTCTGTGTGACGCATCACTCCTTCATGCTTGATTGTGTTTTCTACCAAGGATTCCAGATCAAAGGACGATGCAAGTTCTTGCAAGGGTGGCGCTATGAAATGCTCTTCTTTTTTGAGGATGACTGACGCATCCATAGGAAACGAAGCCATCAAAAAAATCAAAATACAAAAAATTTTCCTATGAAAATGACTCACCATCTTCAGCCCCGGAAATGTTGACAACAATTCACCAAGCAACACCTCATCGTTCGACCTCTCAACTGGCGTTCGCAGATCAGGCTTGTGATTCTTCCCTTGTTTCCTCATTTCGATTTTTCTCACAGTGATGTTTTCATTCCTCATTCAAAGGACATGTCACAGTGCCATCGCAGTAGATCCAGCTCTCATCCATGTCAAGTGAATCATCTAGCACTTGTGCGGATCAAGATTTCAGCGATACTACTCAGCAACGATATGCAGCCATCGATTGTAATCCATCCTCCCTTTCAATACCTGCTCAGTTTTGATTTCGATGGCACATTGCACTTCCCCGGCGATGAGCCGTCGGTCTCACGTGCGTTTTTTTCCGAACTGCTCCGCATCCGACGCGATTTTCAAGCAGCCTGGGGCATCAATACCGGACGCTCGCTCGAACATTTGCTGGAGGGCATGGAAGAAGGACGTTTTCCCATCGATCCCGATTTCATCGTCGCCCGTGAACGCGAAATTTATTTCCGTGGCGATCGTGGATCGTGGATCGCCGATGAGGCATGGAATGGCCGCTGTGAGCGCGAAATTTCCCGCCTTTTCCTCGAATGCGCGCCACTCCTCCGCGAGATCCGAGAGCTCGTCGAGGAACACACCAGTGCGCAATGGATCGAGATGCCCGGTGAACCAGCCGGCCTCATCTCGCGCACGGAGGAGGAAATGGATTGGATTCTCCAGGAAATCATCAAACGCGTCCCGCCCGACTCCGCTCTTGGATGGCAACGCAGCACGATTTATCTGCGCTTCGGCGATCGCGAGTTCCAAAAGGGCAGCGCCCTCAGCCGCATTGCCCAACAATGGCACATCCCACCCGCCCGCGTTTTTGCCATCGGCGATAGCCATAATGACCTAGAAATGCTCAGCCCATCCACCGCCGCGATGGCCGCTTGCCCCGCCAATGCCGTCGCCGATATCCGCGACCACGT
>JBDLWB010000235.1:0-3404 GCA_039804425.1 Verrucomicrobiota bacterium | reverse complement strand
AATTCACATCGGTAAAATCTTCGCAATCTACCTACATGTCAATCTGAAAAAATCTAGTTCTAGCAAAAATACGCCTGCGTAAATTCCCCCACTCACCCCAAATGCTCACCCAACCACGCATCGATTTCTTCGATGATTTTTGGGTAGCTGGTTTCGTCAAAGGAGTGGTCGGCGCCGGGGATGGTGAGGAGTTTTTTCGGCTCAGGTGCGGCGGCGTAGGCGGCTTCGCTGTCGCGGGGGAAGATGACGTCGTCTTCGGTGCCGTGGATGAGCAACCAGGGCACTTCCATCGCGGCAGCGGCGTCGACGGTGGAGAAATGGCCTTTTAGGTCGTCGACATACGCTTGTGATAGCGGGCAGGTGGGCTCGTCCCACATGACGCCTTGGTCGGGCACGATGTCGCCAAACTCGCGTTCGACAAATTCTTTGGTAAACACCATGCCTGCCAGCGTGACGAGGACACGAATGCGTTCATCGCGCACCGCCGTGAGCACTCCTACTGCGCCTCCCATGCTGTGACCGCAATACACCACACGCGTGGTTTCGGGAATGGCATCGAGCACCGATTGGAGATCGGCGATTTCTTTGGTGATGGTCGCATCGACAAACCGACCTTCGGAATCGCCATTGCCACTGAAAGAAATCCGCAGGCAGGGCCATCCACGTGCCGCAAGGCCTTCGGCCACGGCGACGAGTAAAGGTCGATCCTTGTTGCCCGTGACACCGTGACCCAGCACGATCAACACGTTTTCTCGGGAACCTTCGTGAAAGCTCACATCGAGCTTCTCATTTTGTGCATTAAAAATGGGCAGTTTCATAAACATTACGCGGGAAATCTTCCGGGGAAAGTGAGTTCGGCAATGCCGGATTTATCCAGCTCGCCCAGACCGTGTGTCACCATCGTTTGATATTGTGCCGCCGTAGCGATCGACAAAGGAACATTCACGCCCACTTTGGCGGCGAGAGCATTCGCGATCCCGCTGTCCTTCGCGGCGTGAGCAGCGCTGAAAAAGCAGTCGTGCTCGCGGGCGATCATGTCATCGCCATCGGTCACCAGCACGCGGGAGTTGGCACCCGTTTGCGAGAAAATTTCCTTCAGCATCGTCAAATCCAGCCCAAGAGCCGCGCCTAGTCCCAGACCTTCGGCAAGGCCTGCGGTGTTGATGTTCATCACCATGTTCACCAAAGCCTTGACCTGAGCCGCTTGCCCCGTTGGTCCGACATAGCGCAGTGCGGTCGATAGATCATGCAGCAGCGGCAAGGCCGATTCATAGTCCGACGGACGACCACCAATCATCAGATAAAGCGTGCCCTCGCGCGCTTGGGTGATGCTCGATGCCATGCAGGCCTCCAACGCACTCGCGCCCACAGCCTCGCAGGCTGCGGCGACCTCTTGATGCACTTGCGGGCTGATCGTTGCGCAATTGATAAACAAACGCCCCGCCGCACCGACCAGCAAGCTATCGCCTGATGCGGCAAAAATGTTTCGCATCGCCGCATCGTCAGTCACCACCGTGAGAATCACATCGGCAGACGTCGTCACCTGCGCGAGGGTCGATGCCGCTGCGCAAGAAATTTCCTCTGCGAGAGTGGCGGCCAGCGGTGCATGTTGATCATAAACCACCGAGACCTCATAGCCGAGATCATTCAGACGTCGCGCCATATTCGCGCCCATGCGGCCTACTCCGACAAAACCAATGCGTTTCCCTTTCATGCGCCGCAAACGCTGAGCTACAGCGCGACTTCTGTCAATGGCATAGGCATGATCGAGTGACCGAAGCGCTGGCAAAAAAATCATATCACTCAGCACTGACTGACAGGCTACGGAAACCATGCTCGATGAGGCCGGCAAAGGTGAATCGTCGATCTCCACACGGGGAGGCCAAGTTGACAGAATTTCAGAATTTTCTGAATGACCCAAGAAGGAGATAAACCAACATTCGAAAATCCTGAACCAAGCGGGCTCTGAATGGCAGATCTAGGATGATATCCATGGCAAAATTCTGATAATTCTGAAATTCTGTCTAAACCAGCCTCAATGGCCAGTTGGCATTCCTATCATAAAAAATTCTCGCACCAGCTTGATCGCCCTCCCCTTGCTCGGTAGAAATCGTCCTGGCATCGGTGAAAAGACGACGGATTCTTTCCAAGTGCAAAGATCTGACACAAAAATCATCGGTTTGGCTTGGCAACTGTCATAAAAAAAAGTCATAATCCTCGCGAATTGGCACGAAACATTCTTTTCTTCCCCACATCCACATGGCTAGCTCACGCCCTAGAATCCTGATTGTTACACCAGAAATTACGTATCTTCCCTCGGGCATGGGAAATTACGCCCAACGCATGTCGGCCAAAGCGGGCGGTCTTGCGGATGTCTCCGCGTCGCTCGTGTCATCGCTCTTCGAGCTCGGGGCCGATGTCCATGTCGCGCTGCCGAACTACCGTCGCATGTTCCAAGGCGATGTTTTCAGTCTTCACGAAAAGCAACTGCGCACCTACTACGAGGTCCTGCCCGATGCCCACATCCACCTCGCCGAGGATCGGATTTTTTACTATCGAGAACAAGTCTACAGCGGCTATCAGGACGAATCGATGAAAATCGCCATGGTCTTTCAGCGCGAAGTGATCAATCACATCGTGCCCAGCGCTCGACCTGATTTGATTCATTGCAACGACTGGATGACCGGCTTGATCCCCGGCATGGCGCGTCGGCGCGGCATCAAGAGTCTTTTCACCGTGCACAACATCCACACCCAGCGCGCGTGGTTGCCGCAAATCGAGGATCACGGGATTGATGCTGCCGAGTTCTGGACCAATCTTTACTACGATGGCATGCCTTTCAATTATGAGCATGCCCGACAGAGCACGCCGGTGGATTTGCTGACGAGCGGGATTTTTGCCGCCCATTTCATCAACACCGTGAGCCCGCGTTTCCTGTGGGAAATCGTCGAAGGCTGGCATCACATGGTGCCCGAGTCAGTGCGACAAGAACTGCGACAAAAATACTGGGCCGGTTGCGCGCGCGGCATCCTCAATGCGCCCGACATCTCCTACGATCCGGAGACCGACGATTGTCTCGCGATGCCCTATCACTTCGTCGATGTCACCGCAGGAAAGCGCGCCAATAAGCTCGCCTTGCAGCGCGAATTGCAGCTTCACGAAAATCCCAACGCCCCCTTGTTATTCTGGCCTTCACGACTCGATCCGATGCAAAAAGGCCCGCAGTTGTTCTCGGACATTCTCTATCGACTCGTATCGGATTATTGGAATGACGAAATGCAAGTGGCCATCATCGCCAATGGCCCGCATCAGAAATACTTCCATCAAATCGTCAGCCACTTCGGCCTGCACGATCGGGTGGCGGTGGTGGACTTCGATGAAAGACTCTCGCGCCTTGGCTACGC
>JBDLWB010000234.1:0-3033 GCA_039804425.1 Verrucomicrobiota bacterium | reverse complement strand
TGGACTGCTGCACGGCAGCCTTCGCTGCATCAGCATCGGTGGCCATCCACTTCGCAGCGGAAATGCCAATCGCTCTGGCTCGATCTCGCTCGTCCGTAATTGTTTCCGCGAGTGCCAATGTTTGCGGGTGATCATTACTGCTGTTCGCAAAAACAAAGGTGCCAATCGCGGTATCGCGCGCCGCCCCTTGCGGAAGCTGTTGGATCGCCGTCATCGCCCCCGCGCTGTCTTGGCGCGAGTAGTTCATCATCACGTTGCGCAATGTACCTTCAGGTATCTCGCTGCCGGCAGAAATGACCAATTGAAAAGCCTCTTGCGGGTTCTCACGCGACATTCGATCAGCTACTGCCGCTGTAGCGCGGACACGCTCTTGCTCATCGGCGATACCCGCCAATTGTCCCGCTGCTTCAGTTGGATTGGCATTCGCAAGCCCTTCAAAGGCACGACGCCGAGCATTCTCCTGCTCTTCTGTGGGCAAACTCGCCACAAATTTCTGCGCTTCTTCCCAGCTTTTTCCGCCAAGAACTTCCGCGATTTGGCGATTGGCGCGATTTTTTTCATCGCCTTCCAACTGCATCGCCATGGCCATGGCTTTTTGTGGATCATTCAGTGCGACTTGAGAAATGATCGAGTTCACCGCGCTCCCTTTTTCCCCGCCACCGAGAGTTTTGGCCCAAGCCATCGCATCATCGGGATTCTGCCGTGCCCACTCGCCTGCAATGATCGATGCCGCACCGCCCCCCATCGGACCACTGCCCCCGCGCCCGCCGAACATGCCCATCATCGCAAATTGACCAGGGTTTTCCGAATAGTATTTCGATGCCGCCACCGGATCCACACTCGCCCAGCTTTGCATAATGGTTGGACGCACGAACATCCCCGTAAATCCCATGCGATCAGAGTAGGCCATGGCACTCATCGGATCAGTCTCCGCCCATTTCGCAAAAAGCACATACGAGGCCATCATGCGCTCGGGCATGTTCATCGATTCGAGCTTTTTTGCTTCTTCCGCCAGTTGCTCCGGAGAGAGGCTCGCGTAAAAATCGAGCAAAGCCTGCATCCTCTGCAATTGCCCAGGAATCGCGTTAATGTCCTCTAAAGAACCTGGGCGACCACTTCCTGGGCCCCGTTTGCTGGCGGCACTCACTTCAGACGCAGAGCGACTACTGCGCGCTAAAGCCGCCTGTTCTTCTGGGACTTTCACCGCTGAGCTCGCACCACTTTTGCCCGCCATAAAGCCAGCGGCGGATCCGAGAACGAGGGTAAGGGCAGGATAAAGATATTTGGGGTTCATGCGTGATGTTTTGAGTCTTATACGGAAACACCGCCAAAGGCAAAAGTTGCTTGAGAAAATGCCGAAAAAATGCACTTTCGTGTCATGAGTCTCGGCGTCACGCGTGTGCTTTTTGTCTGCATGGGAAACATTTGTCGCTCCCCCGCGGCCGAAATCGTCTTTTCTCATCTGATCGAAGATGCCGGGTTAAAAGGAAAGATCGAGCACGACTCCGCTGGCACCATCGGCTACCACCAAGGAAATCCCCCCGATCCCCGCATGCGGACTCATCTGACGGCACAAGGCTATCGCGTTTTTGGCACAGCACGACCCATCCGCGCGAAGGATTTGCAGGATTTCGATTGGATCTTGGTGATGGACGAGGAAAACGAACGCGACGTCCGCAAGCTCGATCCGCAGGGCATTCATGCGAAAAAAATCCGTCGACTCACCGACTTCTGCCGACATCACAGCATCGACCATGTGCCCGACCCCTACTACGGCGGCGATGAGGGCTTTACAAAGGTGATCGATCTCGTCGAAGACGCTTGTGCCGGTTGGATCGAGCAACACCAGCCCTCATCACCCTCTGCATGAAATGGCTCGCACTCATTCCCTCGGTGACCTTGCTGTGCCAATGCGGGACTTTCTCCTCGCGCACCCCGAAAATTCCCGGACCAGCGACTCAGGTATCGCGCGCCGAAACCATCAAAATCGCTCAAGCCTACTGCGATGTCAGGTGGAAAGCACGGGCTGCGAACATTAAGCACGGTGTCGATCGCCAAGGTCGCTTGGTCCACACGCCCGACTCTACCCTCGCCGCCCATCTCGGCCTCGGCGGCTGGTGGCGACCGGAGGAAAAAAACACCGCCATGCCTTACCAATGGGGTGGCTTTGATACGCCGCGGAGTTTTGTCGAAAAAATCCAGCGCAGTTATGCCGCGGGCGATGTCTCCACCGCACAGAAGCGTCGACTCGGCGACTCGGCTGTCAGCACAGAAGCCGCAGGCGTCGATTGCTCAGGCTTCATCTCGCGCTGCTGGCGACTCCCCCGCTCGTATTCCACCGCAGAACTCCCGCAGATCAGCGACCGCATTGGTTGGGAAGAATTGTTGCCTGGCGACATTCTTCTCAATGACCAACACGTCGTGCTCTTCGCCGCATGGCATCGCCAGCTCGATGCCATTCTCGCGTACGAAGCAGGCTCTTTCCCCGAGTGGAAAGTTTCCTCTCACCACGTGCCCACAACCTATCTGCTCGAACGCGGGTTTCAGCCGCGTCGATATCGCAAGATCACCGAAAATCGATAATCTACTGCGGCACCTCGATCCAGCGGCCCTCGCGATGCGAGTCCCAGCTCAGCTCGGCCAGTTGCACACCCTTAGCACCTTCTCGCAGTGTCCAGCGAAATGGCTCGTCAGCGACAACATGCTTGAGGAAAAGCTCCCACTGGATTTTGAAAGCATTTTCATACACTCCTTGATCCGGCACTTCTGACCACTGATCGTAAAAATTCAACGGACTATCGATATCCGGATTCCACACAGGTCGCGGTGTCATGCTCTCATGCTGCACCCAGCACTTACGCAGCCCCACGATCGCCGAACCTTTGGTGCCATCGACCTGCATCGTCAGTAAGTCATCGCGTCTTACCCGCACCGCCCAACTGCTATTGAATTGGCAAATCACCCCGGTGTCGGTCTCGAACATCGCATACGCCGAGTCATCGGCCGTGCAGGGAAACATCTTCCCTTGCTCAT
>JBDLWB010000233.1:0-3258 GCA_039804425.1 Verrucomicrobiota bacterium | reverse complement strand
TTGTCTTCGCTGACCCACCGTACGCCAAACACCCACTCGATCCCGAGTTCATTGGCAAAATCCTCGCTTCAGGACACCTCCTGCCACGCCTCGCTGACGACGGCATTTTTTACGCGGAAGTTGCCAAATTCACCGAGTCCCCCACTCATCCCGATTGGCAACTCGTCGACCGCCGCCACTATGGCAGCTCGGCCATTCTGCTCTACCAAGTGCTCAAAACTCCTTCCGCTGAGTAAGGCCACTCACGAGCAAACATGCCATAGGCTCTGCCACATCTCCGCATCGCCTGACTCACCAAGCCCGTCGCCTGCCATCACGCTGCCGAGATAGAACTGGACAAGCATCTCACGCCATGCTTCATTTCTCTTGTGAAGCAAATCGTTCGATGGCTGTTGCTGCTGCTCGCGCTACTCAGCGTTGCGAGCCGCATGGCACCTCATTGCGATTGTGCTGACCATCACGCCACGACGGAACAACACGATGAAGATCATTCCTCTCCCGAGGAACCTTGCCATCCGCATCACTGCACCTGCCACCAAGCGTGGTTGATGGCTCCTCTCGTTCATGACTTGGCGCCCACGCCTGAATGGCAACTCGATTCCCACAAAAGGGACATTCGTCATTGGACATTGCCCGATGACCCCGTCTACCCGTTAGACATTCCACCCATTATCAGTTGAGCCGCACTGCGTTCCTTGAGCGCAGCACACGATTCCTATCATCACGCCGCAGGCGCTCGATGTATCGTTCTTGTTTCTCTCACTGATTTTTATGTTTCGTTTACCGATCCTTTTTTTCGCTCTCTCCTTGTCTTCTTTCGCGGAGCCTACGCTCGTCATTTCTGAATCAACTCTCGCCGACCGGATTCACTCGCAGAATCCCGACCTCAAGGCTGCTCGATGGAAAATTCAGGAGGCTCACGGACAATGGCAGCAATCCGGCCGCAAGTCGCGCCCGGCACTGGATGTCCAATGGTCACATGATTCCCGGATCCGTGAAGGCGAGGTCAAAATTGGCGTCTCGCGCTCTTTCCCCATCACCGATCGACTCAAATGGGAAAAGGAAATCGGCAAGTCGCAACTCGCAGCAGCGGAAATGGAAATCCGTAGCGTCGAACAACAACTCATCACCGATGCGAAGCTTCTTCTCATCCAACTCATTGCCATCAAAAACCGCAGCAAATGGATCGAGATGGACCAACAAGACGCCAAAAATTTCGCCGCACAATTGGAAAAAAACCAACAACGCGCAGAAGCATCCCAACTCGATGCCGCTCAAGCACAAATCAACGCAGCGACTCTTGAGATCGAACAAAAACAACTCGATGCCAAAGCCGCCTCTTACGCGGCTGATTTGAAAATGCTGTTAGGCATGCCCATTACGGCAAACATTACCGTTCACCATGAATTGCCTTCTCTCACACCATTCCCCATCGGCCAAGCCACACAACGCGCCGATTACCAACAAGCTCTGTGGCAAATCGAGTCCGCAGAACAAAAGGTAAAACGCGAATATGCCAATCGTTATGACAATCTCGAAGCCGGCGTATTTCTCAATGGCATGAAGCAACAGGATGCACCCGTAGGCTACAACAAGGATCTCATGTTAGGCTTTCAATTGCGCATTCCACTTCCTTTGGGAGATGATAATTCAGGCAACATTGCCACCGCCGAAGCCATGGTGAAACGCCGAAATGAGGAAGCCCAAGCGATTCTGATCAAAGCTCAGCATCAAGCCCAAGGCGCGACGAACGAAATGCTCGAATGGCAAAAACTCGACACTCACATCACCAACACACTTCTGCCTCTCGCCGAAAAACAATTGCAGCTTGCCCTTCAGTCCTACGCACAAGGACAAACCGATGTCTCTACGATTTTCCATGCACGCATGCAAAAACGTCAACTGCTGCTGTCGCAAGTCGACGCCCGCACGGCGTACCACCTCGCTCGCATCCGCCAGCAATCGGCGCTCGGACAACCCTAACTGTTTTTTATTTATGAAATGCTCTTTACTCATCGTCACCACGGTTTTCTCCCTCGCCTCTCACGCATTCGGCACATTGGCCGTGCCGCCTGTCATCCTCACGGAACAAGGCGTGAAAAATCTCGGACTGGAAACGGTCACGGTCGAAGAAACCGATTTTGAAATCGCCACTTTCGCCCTCGGTCGCACGGAAGCCATTCCTGAAAATCGCGCCGTACTCAGCAGTCGCGCACCAGGACGCGTGATCGAAAATCGACTGAAAATCGGCATGCCGGTGAAAAAGGACGAACCACTCGTGTTGCTCGAAAGCCGACTCCCCGGTGACCCACCGCCGAGCATCTGGCTGAAATCACCGATCTCAGGAACGATCATTTCGGTTCGCACGAAATTGGGTTCTCCCGTGGAACCAAGCGATAGCCTCGCGGAAATCGCCGACCTCAGCACGCTCTATCTGATTGCCAAGCTGCCCCAAGCCACTGCGGGAAAAATCAAACAAGGCACGCAAGCCAAGGTGCGTTTCCCCGTTCGCCCCGACCGCGAATACACCGCCAATCTCTTGCAACTGAAATCTTACCTCTGCCCCGATCAGGTCTGCGCCATGGGCCAAGATGTTGCCACTCGCTCGACGCCCGATGACGCCGCTGACCTCAATACCGCTGGTGTCATTTTCACGATTGATAACCCCGAGAACATCCTGCGCCCCGACATGAATGCGGAGTGCTCGATCATCATGGAAAAACGCCAAGGCGTCCTCAGCGTCCCGCGCGAGGCCTTGCAAGGCTCCTCCGCCAATCGGCACGTCTATGTCAAACACATGTCCATCCCTCACGCCTTCGATCGCGTCCCTGTGCAAACGGGACTCAGTAGCAACGGACGTGTGGAAATCATCGATGGACTGATGCCAGGCGATGAAGTGGTCACACGCGGATCTTATTCGCTCGGCTTTGCGGGTAGCAGCGGTGGCCCTTCTTTGAAGGAGGCCATGGATGCCGCTCACGGCCATGAACACAATGAAGATGGCTCGGAAAAAACTGCGGACAGCCATGCCGAAGATGATCACGATCACCATGACCATGCTCGTGAGCCGCAAGGCACCAGCCCACGCGAGATGTTTTTCATCGCTTCTACCGTCCTACTCGCATTGCTCTTGGTGTTCAACGCCCTCCGCCGCCGCTCGGCAGAATCTTCCACTTCCGAACTTTCCTAATCATGCTCCATTTTCTCATCCGATGGTCGTTACGCCATCGCGCCATCATTCTCTGCCTCTCGGTTCTG
>JBDLWB010000232.1:0-12495 GCA_039804425.1 Verrucomicrobiota bacterium | reverse complement strand
ACGTCGAACTTTCAACGTCCAACTTTGAACTATGAAAGGCAAATGGGAAAGGCAGGGAGATGAAAAACGGCGAAGGCTTGTAGCCGTTTTGACACGAACAAGGCAACCCGCAACCTGCAACCTGCAACTCAGAACTAGGAAAGGCAAATGGGAGATGGATGGTTTTTTTGAGGGGCTTGGCGCTTGGAAAGCGCCGCCACGGGGGGATGAATGAGTTTTGATGGGCTGGGAGGCGGGACGCCTCCGCCACTAGGGCTCCCTCACTTTGAGTTCTTCGGAAACAAGATTGCCTCCAAGATGTTTTCGTCGAGTGCAGCTCTGTAGCGCTTGCCTCGCAAGGAGTCTTTGAGCGTAGTATCCTGTTTGAGCAGTGAGAGGCAGACCTTGCGCAGCATCGCCAGATTCTGTGGCGCGTGGTCCTTACGGACTCGACACTGGTCCTCGTCGAAAGTGACATCCAGCACCCAATGGCACTGGTTCTCGATCGACCAATGCTGTCGTATCAGTTGCTCAAGCCGCGATGCGTCAGGTGCGAGGCTGGTGAGATAGTAGCGTTTTTGCACGCTCTTTTCCCCGCTGCCAACGTGCTCGCGGTGAGATTCGACGCAGACCACTGAACGCAGGCCAGGCCAGTCTTGGCGCTCCAGTTTGTCGATCCACCAAAGACTGTCGGTGGCCAGCACTACACGCCTCTCGATCCTTCCGTGGCCTCGATTGCTCACGTCTGTTGTGCTCAGAGTTCCTCCTTGCTGCTTGGTGTGGCGAAGGTGTCCTGAGCTACTGAAAAATTCCTCCGCTCGTTTGTGAAGTGCTCCGTGATTGGCCTTGAGTGCCAGCAGGTAGTCTGCATGTGCCATATCGAGCTTGCGGGCAATGTTCTTCTGGCAACCCATGGCGTCGAGACTCACAATGTGGCCTTCAAGGTCGAGTCGGTCGATCAACTCTGGTACTGCCGTGATTTCATTGGATTTACCATCTACGAGGAGCTGGCCGAGGGTCAGTTGGTTGTCAGCGGCCCATGCGCTGATGAGGTGCAAGCTGGTGCTGGGATCAGCGTTGTCAAAACTATGGCGCAGGGTCTTGCCGTCGATGGCAATGAGCTGGCTTTGGAGTGATCCGCTGATGGCAATCACAAAGGAGGCGAAGCACTCGCAGAACTTGTCTGGATCAATCGCGGTGAAGATGCGACGAAAGGTGTCGTCACTGGGTAGTCCTCCCGGCAACTTGAGACGTTTGCGCAGCCAAGACTCACGGGCTTTGGCAAAGCGTTCGAAGTCATCGAAGCCCTCGCTGCCACAAATCATGGCTGCTAGTGCGATGAAAATGATCTCACCAAAGTAATGGCGCGGGTGGCGGCCTTGACGTGGATCCCCAAGTGTCTTGAAAGACTCAAATCCTTCTGGAAAGCCACCTGAATACTCGTCGCGTCGTTTATTGTTAGACATTCGGGAATTATAGACCACTACATATGGTGTACAAGTAAAATATCAAGAAATCTTTACCACTATCTAAAGTGAGGGAGCCCTGGGGTCAGTCCTCGCATGGTAACATTTTGATTGACAATTGAAATTGATTCCGCAAAATAACCCTATGGCACGATCACTACGCTTTGTCTATCCTGGTGCTGTCTACCATATCATGGCTCGCGGCGATGGCGGAAAAAAGATTTTTCTCAGCGACTCGGATCACTTGCTTTTCCTCGATTGGCTTGAGGCAGCATGCAAAAGCCACGGCTGGCGCATCCATAGCTGGGTGCTGATGTCTAACCACTTTCATCTATTGCTCGAAACGCCAGAACCCAATCTGATCAGCGGCATGAAATGGCTGCTCGGCGGCTTCAGCCAGGCGTGGAACCGACGCCACAAACGCAGCGGTCATGTCTTTCAAGGTCGCTATAAGTCGATCCCCGTCTCCGGCGAACGCGCATCGGACGCCCATCACTTTCGCAATGTCGCCGACTACATTCACCTCAATCCTGCACGAGCCAAACTAGTCGGCGGTAAAAATGGAACACTCTCATCATACCGATGGAGCAGCCTACATTCCTACGCGAAAGGAAAGGGTCCCGAATGGATGGAACTCGATCGAGTTCTCGATGCCTTTTCTCTTGCAAAAAACGCAAGGGGCCGACGCGCCTATCTCGATTGGTTAGAAATCCGCGCAACTCAAGAAGGCGGCCGTCTGCCCGACACTGCCATGCGCGCGCTTCGCCGTGGATGGTATCTCGGCGAAGAAAGTTTTCGCGATCAATTATTAGCACTCATTCCCAAAAACGCTAAAACGCTGAAAGCAAAAGGAAGCCATAGCGGGCCCGCTTTAATCAAACATGATGAATCTGCTGCTGAAAAAATTGTCCAAATCGCCCTCGAGCTATGGAAAATCACTGATGAAGCAACTCTCATCGACTCTCTCAAAAAAGGTGATCCACGAAAAGTCGCGATCGCCGTCATCGTCAAAAAACATACCCATGCGAGCAATATCTGGATTTCCCGTCGTCTAGGAATGGGACATGACCGCTCCGTGAGTCGTCTCGTCAAGCAAGCCAAAGATCAACCCGCGATTCAAAAGCTTTGTAAATCTCTGGAGAAAATGTTACCATGCGAGGACTGACCCCTAAGGAGATTTTAAGTGAGTTTTTTGGGTTGAAGGAGTTTCGTGGGCAGCAGGAAGCGGTGATTGAATGCTTGCTGCGTGGTCAATCGGCGCTGGCTTTATTTCCAACTGGGGCGGGGAAATCTCTCTGCTACCAACTGCCTGCTCTTTTGCTTGACGGAATCACCATTGTTGTTAGCCCTTTGATCGCACTCATGAAGGATCAGGTAGAGTCGTTGCATCGGCGTGGCATTGCCGCTGCACGCATCGACTCGACCCTTGCCGATGATGAACTTTCTTTGATCCTAGAGCAACTACATCGATCGGAAATTCGCCTGCTTTTTCTCTCTCCTGAACGACTTGCCTCAAAGTCATTTCTCAAATTGATCCGCGGCTTGCATGTCGCACTTCTTGCAATTGATGAAGCTCACTGCCTATCGGAATGGGGCCACAATTTCCGGCCAGATTACCTAAAGATTTCTCGCATTGCGCGACAACTGCGCGCAGAGCGTATCCTCGCTCTTACCGCCACGGCCACACCACGAGTCGCTCGAGACATCCGTAAAGAATTTCGTATTCAAAAAGCCTATCAATTTCAAACGGGCTTTCATCGTCCCAACTTGCATCTGACAGTTGAAGCATGCGACCATATCGACAAACCCGATCGACTCTGCTCATACTTGTTTGAACATCCCGGTCCCGCCATTGTTTATGCCACTTCACGGCAAGACACCGAAACCCTCACTGACTTGTTACAAAAAAGAGGCTTTCTCGCACGCGCGTATCACGCAGGCATGCCCGCGGAAGATCGATCGCTCACACAGGAAGCATTTTTGCGAAATGAAACTCGCATCATAGTCGCCACCATCGCTTTCGGCATGGGCATTGATAAAGCTGATATCCGCCACGTCATTCACTACCACTTGCCCAAGAGCATCGAAGGCTATAGCCAAGAAATCGGGCGCGCCGGGCGCGATGGCCAAATCGCCCAATGCTTGCTCATGGTTGATCGACGCGATGTCGCAAAGCTTGAAAATTTCATCCATGCCGCAACACCATCGACACAATCCCTGAGAAATCTGTTAGATCGCATCTTGCGACTCGCCAATCCAGGAAAAATGTTCGCTATTTCGCCTTATGATCTATCGATCAGCAACGACATGCGCGAAGAAACTTTGCGCACCATCATTGCCTATCTGGAACTCGCTGGCTGCATCGAACGTCACGGTTCTTTCCATTCTTATTTCCGCGTCCGCTTACTGCGACCCATCGAAAAAATTCTATCGGGATACCATGCACGGGAAAAAAAAGCCATCCGCGAACTCTTGAGCGCAGCAGAATCCCGCTACGGCAGTCTTCATTTCCCGCTATATGACATCGCCGAGCAAACGGGGATGTCGCGCGAAACGATTACCCATCACATCACCTCACTGGCGGATGCCGGCGAGATTCGCTTGGAGCAACGCAGCATTCGCGAAGTCTACAAACGCCCCAAGCATGCCGAATTCGATATCGCTTCGATCA
This sequence comes from Verrucomicrobiota bacterium, assembly GCA_039804425.1. Classification (GTDB taxonomy): domain Bacteria; phylum Verrucomicrobiota; class Verrucomicrobiia; order Verrucomicrobiales; family Akkermansiaceae; genus UBA956. The sequence goes on along the minus strand of JBDLWB010000232.1, from coordinate 8,379 downwards.
TTAAAAAAATGATTGCCACTTTCGAGTCGCGCGCCAGCTTCGAACACGAACGGATTCAGCAGGTGATTTGCTTTGTCACAGCCAAAGGCTGCCGCTCGCGTCATCTCGCTCGACATTTCGGTATCTCACAGGATGACTGTGGCACTTGCGATCAATGCCAAGGCCACACTCCTATTCCTTGGCCCGATGTCACGGCGCCAATCATCACTGACGAAGAATGGCAAATGATGCTGGATCTCAGAAACGAAAATCACGCCGCCCTCGCCACACCACGACAGCTGGCCAAGTTTCTCTGCGGCATTCATAGCCCAGCCAGCTATCACGCCAAACTCCTGCATCGTCGCGAATTCGGCCTATGGCGAGAACAAAAATTTCAGGATGTCCTCGCCATGCTCGAAGCATGAGTCTACGAATCCTGATGCAATACGACGCGATACCTTGCTTTGCCCGACCTCAAGTGATCGAGCGCTGCGTTGATATCACTCATCGAAAAATCTTCCGTCTGCGCGGAGATTCCATGACGCGCCGCAAAATCTAACATTTTTCTCACCGTTGCCGGAGAACCCAATGGCGAGCCCGTGACTTTTTTGCGTCCACCAATCAAGGAAAATGCTGGCACAGGAATCGGCTCCAAGACAGCTCCCACAAAATGCAAGGTGCCATCGGGGCCCAACAACGACAGATAATCATTCCAATCGAGAGCAACATTCACCGTCGAAAGAATGAAATCAAATGTCCCCACCGCTTGCTTCATAGCCTGACCATCACGTGATTCAATGACGGCATGTGCACCCAAAGCACGCGCCTCCTCTGCTTTGCTCGCACTGCTCGTAAATGCCGTCACATGACATCCCCATTTATGCAGAAACTGCAGGGCCAAATGCCCGAGACCACCAATCCCAATCACCCCCACGCGATCAGTTGGCTTGACACCACCATCAATGATCGGCGCAAAAACTGTTATCCCACCACAGAACAAAGGACCAGCTTTGCGTGCATCTAACGAATCCGGCAAAGGAATCGCCCAACTCCAATGAGCCCGGACCCGATCGGCAAATCCTCCATGACGACCGACAATCGTTTGCTCTGCTGAACTGCATAGCTGATGCCTGCCTGACCAGCAGGGCTGACAGCTAAGACAAGAACCCGCAAACCAACCTAGACCCACTCGATCTCCCACTTTCAAACCCTTCGCAAATGCGCCGATGGCTTCCACGGTGCCGATCACTTCATGCCCAGCAATCAAAGGATATTGCGACATACCCCACTCGTTATCAATCATCGACAAATCGGAATGACAAACACCACAGCTCTCCACCCGAATCTGCACTTGCTCGGGACCCAATGGATCCATGACCACCGACTGACGTTGCAACTTTTCACCCGCGGCTGGTGCGGCCCATCCCTGCCAAATTTCTTTCATGCGAGAAACATAACTCTCTTTTCGAATCAATCAAGCGATCACAGAAAACTACGCCATCAAAGCAGCTCACCACAATGAAGATGTGCTTTCCAAATCCCTTCTCTCATGCTTGAGTCGGTCGTGGCCTTGATCGAAACAGTCGATATCATTTTGCCTCTGATGCAATCGGAGGACGAATCGGCATGGCGACAAGCTGTTGCCCAAAAACTTTCCCTTGCTCCATCGCGCATCAAGTCGATGACCTTGCGCAAGCATTCGATCGATGCTCGACAGCGTGCCGTGAAAGTGCAACTGCGCCTAGAAGTCGGGATCGATGCCCCGCTGCCTCCTGATCAAACACCTCACTGGCACTGCCCGCCACTACCTGCTCAAGCACCGCGTGCCCTCATCATTGGCTTCGGTCCAGCGGGCATGTTTGCCGCTCTCCGCTGCCTCGAACGCGGCATTCGCCCCATTGTGCTTGAGCGTGGAAAGGATGCCAGTGCTCGTCGCTTCGACCTCGCTCCGATCTTGCGAGAAGGACGTGTGATCGAGGACTCGAATTATTGCTTCGGCGAGGGTGGGGCTGGCACTTTTTCTGACGGCAAGTTGTATACCCGAGCCACCAAACGCGGACCCGTCGCCACCATTTACGAAATTCTCGTTGCACACGGCGCACCATCCAAAATCCTCACTGATGCCCATCCTCACATCGGCTCCAACCTACTCCCCAATGTCGTCAAAGCCATTCGACAATCGGTGATCGATGCCGGCGGTGAAGTGCACTTTCTCACCAAAGTCAGCGACTTCATCATCGAACACGGCAAAATTCACGGCGTCGTCTGTGCCGATGGTCGCAGCTTCGAAGCGGAGTCCGTCATTCTCGCCACCGGACACTCTGCACGCGATGTCTATCAATTGCTTGCCCAGCGTGAAATCTTGTTAGAGAAAAAACCTTTTGCCGTAGGCGTCCGCATCGAACATCCGCAATCGCTGATCGATCAAGTGCAATACCACATCCCGCGCGGTGAAGAGCGACCACGCTTACTTCCTGCTGCGCGCTATCGCTTAGCAACGAAGATCGAAGATCGCGGTGTGCACAGTTTCTGCATGTGCCCCGGTGGATGGATTGTGCCCGCAGCCACAGAAAATGATGAAGTCGTAGTCAATGGCATGAGCCTTGCACGGCGCGATTCTCCCTTCGCCAACAGCGGCATGGTCGTCACGGTCGAACCAGAAGATACGGAGTCTTTCACCAAAGAATACGGCGTGCTCTCCGGCATTGCGTTTCAAAAAAATCTCGAGCAACTCGCCAAACAAGCAGGTGGCGGCGGACAAAAAGCGCCCGGGCAGCGAGTCGTCGATTTCCTCAGCGGAAAAGTTTCCTCCAGCCTTCCCGCCATGAGTTATTTCCCCGGTGCGACATCGGCCCCGCTACACGAGTTGATGCCGCGCTTTATGATGAAACGCATGCGCACCGGCTTACGCCTTTTCGGTCAACAAATCCGCGGCTACACTGGCCAAGAGGGACTCTTGCTGGGATTTGAAACTCGCACCAGCTCTCCTGTGAGAGTGCCGCGCGATGAAGCGACATTGCAACATCCTCAAGTCGCACGACTCTTCCCCTGTGGTGAAGGAGCTGGTTATGCGGGCGGCATTGTCAGCGCCGCTTTGGATGGTCTCAAAATCGCCGACGCACTGTGATGCGTTCATCAAACACCGATCGGATGCCAGGTCGTTTTGCACTCGATCGTACCACGGATCCACTCGAGCCCTTGGCAGCTTTCGCTCGACCAATCTGTCACCGTGTTTTCGTCGATGACTTTCACGCGCTTGACGCTCTCCGCTGCACCAAGATCAAGCTGCCGATGATCTTCCCCTGACACCACAGCGAGTATGCCACGAATTTGCTCGTGATTCGCAAAGGCCGACACGAGCTCAGCACGATCGCCTGTGAGTAGGTTGACCACGCCACCCGGGAGATCGCTCGTTGCCAACATTTCACCCAACAAAATGGCCGGATAAGGATGACTCGATGAAGCCAATGCCACCACCGCGTTGCCACTCGCAATCGCTGGGGCAATCAAGCTGATCAATGCCAAAAGCGGAGCGTGATCGGGCGCCATCACTCCGATGACGCCCATCGGCTCAGTGACGGTCACGTTGTCATGTGGCGTCGCCACTGGGTTGACGCTGCCCAACAAGGCCTGAAATTTATCCGTCCAGCCAGCATAGTGCACCAAGCGATCAATGCTAGCGCTCACTTCATTGTCGGCATCGCTCGCGCTTCTACCATCCAAGGCCAAAGCAGATGCCATCTCCGCATGTCGCGCTTCTAGCATTTCCGCCAAGCGATAGAGAATCTGACCACGGTTGTAGCCGCTGCGTTTTGCCCAACCACTACCCGCTTTCGCCGCCACCTCGACGGCATTGCGCAGGTCTTTGCGACTGCATACAGGAATGTTCGCAAAAAATTCACCTCGATGATCCTGCCAAGCGACCACTCGTCCGCTCTCCGATCGAATGAAAGCACCGCCCACATAACACTTCGGTGTCTTCGTAATGGCCAATCGTTTCATCGTTGTCATGGTTCCTTGGTCATGCCAGATCGCCCTGATGATGCAAGTAAAAAGGACTCGGTCATTGCGGAATCACACACTCCTCTGCCGATCGCTGTAAGAATCGCACGTGCCGCACGCCCCCCGCCATCGCATCGTCGATACGCAGCAAGTCGATGTTTCATCGCCCGCCATTCTTGTGCATCGTTAGCGAGCAACCGCTGCATCGTCTCGACGATTTGCTCGGGGGTCTCCGTCAGCGCACCCGCGCCCAATTTTTCCAACAAGGTCAAATTTCCCTGCTCCTGCCCTGGCACCAGATGATGCACCAACATCGGGCATTGCGCCGCGATTGCTTCATGCACCGTTGCACCTCCCGCCTTTCCCACCACCAAATGATGCTGACTGAGCAATTCTGGCACTCGCTTAGTCCAGCCAATCAAACGCACACGACCGGGAAATTCTTGCTTCAACTGAAGCGCGCGACGATACAGCAAACGCAAGTTTTTTCCTAACACAATCGTCAACGTCACTTTTGGCGATGAACGCAGCAGTGCCCTTGATGTTCGACGAATGTGTGGCTTTTTGGATGTGGGGAAATACAACACACGAAACGGATCCACAGACGACTCCGCTGTCAGTATGTCCAATTTCGCAAAATAAGGATGAACGGGAAAACCCGTATCAAGCAATTTCTCCGCCGCCATTCCCTCCTTCACCAGCTTTGCCTGCGTATGGGGATCGGTCACGAGCCATGCTTGCGTCGGAGCTTTTTTCCACGATGCATTGATCTCCATGGAGTCAGTGATCACGGTAAAAACGGGAGTCTTGGCTCCTGTTTGAGAAAAAATTCTCTCCAAAAAATAAGGGTACAGCGGGTAGGTACTGACTACGGCATCAACTGGTTCCCTAACCAATGCATCAGCGAGATAGCGCTCCGGTTTTCTCATCAAAGGAAATCGCTGACGCGAAAAATCCATGTCGTCCGTCGAGCAATAGATTCGATACCACCAATGCGGCGCATGCGTGGTAATCCAGCGATACAATTGACACAGCGTACGCGTCACCCAGGGCGCCGCTTCCTCACAAGGATCCATCACGCGCACCTCTACTCCAAGCTGTCGCAAGGCCAATGCCAAATTCCGTGCCGCACTGTTGTGCCCTTCGCCAAAGGCTGCGGTAACTAGGAGTATGCGGGTGACAGGCACAGGTTGATAATATCATATTCTGTAGCATTGCGTCGATAGCATTTTCTGGTATGATACCGACGAACTGAATGAATCAGGACGAACCCATTATCAAGCTCACTCCCACCGAGGATGATCGCGATCTCGCGCATCCTCCCGTTCGTCTTGATGCCATCACCAAAAAACATCAGCTCCATCAAGCTCGTCATACGACAAAACCTCCCGTCGCTCTCCGCGTCATTGAAGAACCTACTGAACCACCTCCAGCTGAAACAAACACGACTCCCGCAACCAGCACGCCCAGACCACGGGCCTACGAGGGCAAGAGCCAAGATTACACCATCGATGAAATCATGCAGGCGGTGCAGCATGATCCGGATGCCATTGAGAATGAATGGAGTCAACAAGCTAAAAAATTGCCCAACGGATTGATTGCCGTCATATGCTTTTTTCTGCTCCTCGCCGCAACTGCCATTCTCCTCTTGATTCAGCGCAATCATCGCGTCGAGGATCAACAAAAAACGGTCAAAAAGACCACAGTTACAAATGCCGAAACGGAAGTGCGAACCGCTCAGCAATTGGTTCAAACCATTCAAAAAACCATCGAACAATTTTTTCTTGCTGACACCATCGATGAGAAACTTGCCTTTGTGAGATATCCCGATGAAGTTCGACCGCTGATGGAAGCCTATTACGCGAAAAACCCGATTCGCGCACTGCCCTGCGACCTCATCACCAGCTATGAATTTTTCACACAAGAAGATCGTTGCTTTTGGAAAATTCTTACCGTGCACGGGGATCAGCAGCGAGAATGGGTGAATCTCGAACAAATCTCCGACACAGAAGTTCGTATCGACTGGGAAAGTCTCGTTCACTACCAGCCCATGCCTTGGTCAGATTACACGAAAAACACCCCTTACTCGCCGCAGGATTTTCGCGTAACACTTCATCCCACTCCACACTACGTCGGCGAATTCGCCGATGAGTCGCGATGGGCCTCTTATCGCATCACGGCAGAAGGATATGATGAAGTATTATTCGGCTATGTGATGCGTAATTCCGAAGCGCATGCAAAAATCGAAATGGCCCTTTCGCAGCAATCACCCATACTCCTGGTGACACTGATGATTCCCCCCAATACCACGGTCAAACATACTGCCGTGATCCAAAAAGTGATCAGTAGCAGCTCGATTCGCCTCGATGCCCCAAAGATCCAGTCGCCTTAAATCATGCATCTCCCCAGCTCTCGTTCTCGTGCTTTTTGCTATGGCTTAGTTGCTTTTTTGCTGCATCAATACGCCCTAGGAATCATCCGCCTCGCCTTCCGCTCGGGCGGCATGGACAATAAGTTTAGCGCTCTTGCCCGAGAAAAACATCTCGCCTTCCTGCTCGGCGAAAATTTCTACGTCCTTCTCGCCTACGCGCTACTCGGTGCCACTGCGTGGCTTTTTTTGTTTCCGTGCTGGCAGTGGATCGAATCGCGATTCCGGCCTCATCCGCTCTGGTCTGCTGTGCGTGGCCTGCTTTTTTTCGAAATCATCCATCAATTTTTCCTCCTCCGACTCAGCACCACTAGGCCCTATTTTCAAAGTGATGTCGCCGCCATTACGGGTCACGAATGGATCCAAATCTTGCCAGAAATGGGCCAATTCGCACTCTTCCAGATCTTCCCACTCACAACCGCAGCCTGCGCTCTCATCTGGCAAGCAAAACGCTGGATCCACACCCCGCGCCGACGCTGGTCGCTTTTGATCGTTGGATGCATTCCTGTGACTTTTTCTGCCTACTCGTTTTTTTCTAAGTCAGTTTCTGATGACGTAAAATCTCCTTCTGCAGCCTACAACATCCTCGTCCTTGGGTCGGACTCCCTACGCGGCGACAGGCTCGGATTGACCGGCTATCAACCACAACGTCGCGACGGCCTCGCTGCTGCAGGGGTCTCTCCTACCATCGATGCACTCGCAGCTCGTTCCCAAGTTTTCACTCACTGTTTCACACCCATTGGCTCAACCCTGGAATCCAACACGAGCCTCCATAGCTCGCTCTACCCGCATCAACACGGCCTCAGGCACATGTACCCCGCTCAGAGCCAAATCGAACAAACCACATCCACGATCAAGCCACTCGCCGCACAATTGAAAGAGGTAGGTTATCACACGACCGCCATCGGAGATTGGTGCGCAGGCTTTTTTGAAATCATGCCTCTGGGCCATGAAAACATCTCGGTCTCTTCGTTCGACAACTTTCGCATCTACATGAGCCAAGCCGTGATCATGGCTCACTTCATCGTCCCGCTCTATTTCGATCACCCCCTCGGTCACCACCTTTTTCCCGAGATCCCCTCATTTGCCCAATTTGTCACACCCGATGTGGTGACGGATCGATTGGAAAATCATCTCGCAGAACGAGCTCAAAAAAATCAGCCGTTTTTTACGTTTGCTTTTTATTCTTGCAATCATCTTCCTTATCGCTCGCAAGCTCCTTATCATGAAATGTTTGCCGATCCTCATTACCGAGGAAAACACAAAAACTCGGTCGACTTCGATATCGATGCCTTCATCGGCGGCACTGACTTGCAGGACAAATGGAAACAACTCAGTCGAGCCGATGCCGCACAAATTTCGGCGCTTTACGATGGCTGCACACGGCAGTTCGATGACTGCGTGAAGCGCGTGCTTGCAGCGCTGAAAAAACACGGACTCGATCAGCGCACCATCGTCATCATTCACTCAGATCACGGTGATGACCTTTATGAACCCGGTGCCACGCTGGGCCATGGTCTGAGCTTTCATGGCGGCGATCAAACCAACCACGTCCCCTTGGTGATGCACATCCCCGGCAAAAAGCCGCAGGTCTTCCCGCACATCGTGCGCAGCATCGATCTCGCGCCCACTCTCGCGGAACTCTGCGGCGCGCGCGTCCCCAACTCGTGGCAGGGGCAAAGTTTCCGCTCCTGGATCGATTCTCCCGAAGAAGCGAAATCCCGACCTTTTTACGCGGAAACCGGCTTCCCCTTCATCCAGTTTCGTGTTCCGGGCATCCAACGTCCCAGCCTACCGCCCATGGATCAAATGACTTTCATCGATGATCAACACGATTACCACTTTGTGCTGCGTCCCGAATACGAAAAGCCCCTTGTCGCCGCCAAAGAACGCATGCTGCGCACAGAACGCTGGAAGCTCATCCTGACTCCTACGGCCGATGGCAAACGGCACTACCGACTTTTTGACAT
>JBDLWB010000231.1:0-6393 GCA_039804425.1 Verrucomicrobiota bacterium | reverse complement strand
GGTCATCAACGTGTTGGGTGATGAAGGTTTTGCCACCAATCTTGGTTTGGATGATCTGGCATTCATTCTCAATCACGGTGGAGAAGACGAGCCTGCTCCTCCACCCGAAGAGGATGAGGATGAGGATTGATGCCTCGTCGCACGAGTGATCTGAGAAGCACAGATCCTGTTGCTCATTAGGTTCACTCGTTAACGAAAAAACGCTCGACTGAGATTTCGGTCGAGCGTTTTTTTGTTCCAGGCTGGATTGGTGTTCTAACGGCAAGGGCAACCCCGATCGACAGGTGTTGATTCTCAGCTTACGCCTCAATGCCCAGTGCTTGATGCACCGCATCGCGATCAATGCCGCGCATGGCAAACACTTTGATGATGGTGTCCTCGATGAGATTGTTCGGACACGAAGCACCGGCGGTGATGCCGATGACAGTTGGCTCGTTTCCTAACAAGAAGCTCGGATATGCACTCTGCACCTCTTGTTTTTGATGCAGGTCATAGTGAATGATTTGCTCCAGCGACGCGAGGCAATCGGCATTGCGGATGAAAAAGGTGGGCAAGGATTGCTCACCGATTTCCACCAAGTGCGCGGTGTTGGAGCTGTTGTAGCCGCCGACGACAAAGAGCACGTTCATGGGCTTGCGCAGCATGTCGAAGAGGGCATCTTGGCGCTCTTGGGTGGCACCGCAAATGGTATCGAACATCAAGAAATTTTCAGTATGACCATCGCGTTGCTCGATCGCTTGACGGATGCGTTTTTGGATTTCCTCGGTTTCGCTCTTGAGCATCGTGGTCTGATTCGCCACGCCGACGCGGCGCAGGTGAAGATCGGGATCGAAGCCGGGCGAAATGGCATCCGCAAATTTTTGTAAAAATTCCTCGCGGTTGCCCTCTCCTGCGATGTAGCGGCAGACGTAGTCGGTGTGCTCGAGCGTGAGGATCACGAGGTAGTGGCCGGCTTTATCATCGCCAAGGGCACGCGATGCGGTGGCGCGGGTTTCCTCATGCCCGGCTTTGCCATGGATGATGCTGGTGATGCCGTCTTTGGCGTAGCTGCGCACGCGACGCCATACTTTCATCACATCGCCGCAGGTGGTATCGACAATGCTGCATCCCTTGGCGTCGATTTGATCCATGAAGCTCGTGGGCGCACCGAAGGCAGGCACGATAACGACATCGTCGGCCGTGAGTTGATCGTATTCGGCGCTCAGTTCCTTCCATGGCAGGGAAACGATGCCCATGTCGACCAATTGGCGGTTGACCTCGGGGTTGTGGATGATTTCTCCAATCAGGAAAATGCGGTTATCGGGAAATACCTTGCGCGAGGCGTAGGCGAGGTCGATGGCGCGCTCGACGCCGTAACAAAAGCCAAATTCCTGAGCGAGTCGGACGGTGGTGTGACCGATGACCAATTCGCCATGCAGGTCGCGCAGGCGTTCCACGATCGAGGACTGGTAATGCTTCGCCACTTCTGCGGTGACGAGTTCCATCACATCGGGACGGCGGAGGTTGACGCGTTGGCGTTTGGTGTCAGGATTCGTCGGCTGTGGCATGGCGCGACAGTTGTAGCGCAGGATGGGGGGATTTACCAAGAAAGAAAATTGCCGACTCTGTCGTGCGCTAGGTCGATACTGGGTCAGGTCAATGAGCGGCTGGGGAGAAAAAAGTGTCATTTTCTGCATGTCGCGCTTGTCATTGCGGGAGTCTTTGCTACACCCATTGCCGCCATGGCTACCGTTGGACCACTTACCATTCCCAATTCATCGTTCTCTGCGATCATCTTTGATTGTGATGGTACGCTGGTGGACTCGATGCCCGCTCACTTCGATGCTTGGTGTGAAGCTCTCGCGCAGTATGGTGCTGCGAATGTGTTGGCGGAAGATGTTTTCTACGCCATGGGTGGTCGTCCGACCAAGGACATTGTGATCGATCTGAATGCGGAATACGGTTTGAAGCTCGATCCCGCACGCGTAGCGCTCTCCAAGCGCGAGGCGTTTTTGCGTAAACTGCATCGCTGTGAGCTGATCGAAGAAGTGGCAGACTTCGCGCGTCAGTGGCGCGGCAAAGTGCCTTTGGGCATCGCGACGGGTGGTTCGCGTTTTGTCATTGAAAAAACCCTGCACGTGCTCGGTGTTTCCGATTGGTTTGATGAAGTCATCACGGCGGATGATGTCTCGATCGGCAAGCCCGCACCGGACATTTATCTCGAAGCCGCGCGTCGATTGGGCGTTCCTCCGGTGAAATGCCTTGCGATGGAAGATGCGCCTGCGGGTGTCGATTCCGCGCGTGCCGCTGGCATGATGGTGGTGGAAATTCCTTGTCCGCTGCGCGTCTGAGCCACGACTCAATGTTCTGGCCGATACGGGTAAAGCCAGGCTTCGGCGAGACAGCGGAAGACTGTGGTCTTGCTGATTTTGACGCGTTGTTGCAATCGCGACCACGTCGCTTTTTCAAGCAAATCAAGCGTTTCGATCGCCAGTAGCGCGGGCAAGACCGTGGCGCAGCGTGTGCGCCTATCCTTAAGGGCGCTGGCATAGCGCAGACCGGTATCAACATACTGCCGCGCTAGGGCAATCCAGCGGTCTTGGGCGTGAAGCATGTCCTGCTCGTTTTCCATGTCCGCCGTGCCGGGGAGATAGAAGCGCCCGTTCCTTATGTCCTCGGGCCGATCGCGGAGGATGTTGACGAGTTGTAAGCCGCAACCGAGTTGTTGGCCCCATGCCTCCATCGTCGATGACTTTTCCTCTGAAAATTCCGAACCAGCACTGTGATAGCCGAGTCTTGTCCAGAACAGACCGACACAGCCAGCCACCCGATGGCAGTAGTCGAGCAATGTTGCATCATTTTCTAACGAAATCCTACGCTTCTCGCTGGCGTTATCGAAGCGCAAGAGATCGAGCCTTTGTCCCGAAATGATGATCTCCACTACTTCACGAATGAGCGCTTGTGAACTGGCGTCGAGTTGCCCGAGCCAAAGAATTTGATCGTCGATGGTTTCTAACAGATCTTTTTCTGCGCTAGGGCAAGCCTGGAGCAAGGTGGGATCGAGAGTGAAGGGCTGAGCCTGCGAGATGGCTTGGGCCAGGGCATCGAGTTGCTGCAATCGTAGCGCAGTGGCTACCTCAGCGGTATCAGCGAGGGTATCGCTGCTACGGGCGAGCAGGTAGCCCAGCCCTGCGGCCTCACGCATGGCAGCGGGTAGGAGGCGCAGGCTGAGATAAAAAGATCTCGAGACTTTTTTGAGGATGCTCGTGCCCAGTGCAGACGGCGGCGTTTTCTGGTTCATGGGATTACTTCCAGCTTGTCAGGACGAATTCGCGCAAGATCGCGAGATCTGTCACGGATGTTTTGGCAACGAATCCTCTCGGATGCGCAAAGTGGACCTGCGGATGATCGGCAATGCGGGTGAAATCGAGCCGTGGGTGATCGTTGTGTCGACTGAGCCCGTAGCCCTCGCCACGGCGGTCGGGGTAAATCATGGCGACGACTTCTTGATCGCGACCGATGTTGCGCAAGTGCCGCGAAATGGCTCCGGAGAGATCTTCCATCCCCGTCTCGATGCGGGGGAGAAATACCGCCGTGAATGTTTCTTGGTTTTGTTCGAACGGCCAAAATTGCAGATGTTTTTCTAACAACTGAATGCGCTCGCGCATGGTGTTGAGGTAGTAGAGTAAGTCGCTGCCGATCATTTGCATCAGCTCCCAAATGACCTGACCAGGTTCGAGCTTGGCGCTCGCAGCGAAGCGGCGCAGCACGGTGACGTCGATGGTTGAGTGCAGTTTGCTGAGCGCCTCTCGTGGCACTTGCAGCCACTCTGCGGTTTTCACGGGGCCTTTGGTGTCGAACCATTCGGCGGGTTCGAGCCAATCGCAGAACAAACGCGCGTCTTCGTAGATGCCGAGATGCATCATGACTAAGCTGAGCGCGCAGATCGGTGGGGCATCGGCGGGGAATTGATGGTGATCGAAATTTCCGCGTGCGGGGTCGTGTTCGCCGCCGACATCGACCACCAGTGTGCTGGGATCAGCGAGGTCTTCTGCGCTTGGTTCGCGGCGCACCACGGGCACTTGATGCGTGGCGATGAGCAGGCAGCAGGCGAGAAATTCATCTTTGTGGGCGCTGCCGGGGTGAGTGAGAATTTGTTGAATCATCTGCGCGCAGTGTTCACGGAATCGGCTACGGCGTCAATCCGCGTTGTCGTGCCTCAGCCATCGGGATGGCGATCGCTTCGCAAACTTGCTGCCAGCCTGGGAAATTCCATTTGTTCGGAAATCCCGCACACTGCGAGGGCTTGACGGGGTGAATGCGGCAGGAGTTACCATCGAGCATGATGCACTCGTGATTTTCTTTTTCGATCAACGAGAGGCCTTGTCGGTTGGTGCGCAGTCGGGTGTAGCGATCGAGAAATTCTTGCTCGGTCAATTCCATGAAAGCAGCGATGCGGGGGATTTCTTCTTCCTCGAGTCGCACATCACCGGGCCACTTGCAGCAGGCGGTGCAGCGTTGGCATTGATAGAAGGTATCGGGCTCGAGAATGGTGTCGCGATTGCCCGGACTGCCGTGGGTGATAGAAGACATTAGCGCAGCATTTGACGGTGGTAGTAATCGACACGTGCAAGGAATGCACGCCACTTGCGGCCTGGTCGGCCGTTGTCCATGAGGAAGTGCGGACAGTTTTTGTTCGGCGGCTTCGCTCCGCGACGCGGCCAGTGATAGTGAGGCACCACATGACGCAGAGGGATGCCGTTTTTCAGCATCAGATAGGCCGCGAGCTTGGCGGTGCGATCGAGCGTAGCATTGCGATTGCTGCCACGGTGTTCGCACATCTCGATGCCGATGCTGTAACGATTGCCTGGACCATCGAAGTCGGCATGCTCTCCTTGTTCGTTGGTGGGCATGTGCTGCAGAGCGACGCGGTCATCGACGGTGAAATGCCAAATCAAGTAGCCGATGCGATTGCCGCCGCGGCGTTTCGGAGCACGGAGGGCGCCGTTTTTAAGGGCTTGCGAATGCTTCCAGGCATCGGCGCTCCAATTTTGTGTGCTGTGAATCGTAATGAAACGTGGCTGCATCGACCGGAACACCTTGCGACCATGTCGACCGCGCGGCACCATGTCTTGTCGCAAGTTAACGCTGCGCATGACCGCCCCCATACCGGCCCCTCCGCCGACTTGTGAAGAGCCGCTCGCCCATGCGACAGGTCGATCCATGCCACCACCGATTGGAGCCACAGGCGAGCAGCACACCGCCACAATCGCAACGATCAGCAGGCAAACAGGGAGCAGCACCGCAGAAGATTTCACTCATGGAATCGTAGCGAATCCCCGCCCATTGGAAAGGCAAAATTTTCTGTGAGAGGGCCACGGCGACCAAGCTAGGGAGAGAATCTTCCATGATAGGAAAGCATGCTGGCAATCGGGACTGGTTTTGACAGAATTTCAGAATTTTCAGAATTTCTCTATAGCTTTTTCCCGCAATGCTACTATTGAGTTCATGAGAGTATTATCGTGCATGCAAGCCCGCATTCAGGGTTGATTTTTTGTAGCACGATGAGTGAATGCATACTACCAACGAGAGTGAGTATCGATCAAAGGGGGGCGTTACGGAAAGGCACTCGAGCAGGTCGACTGGTCGTAGATGACTCGGAGCGGCTTGGCGGTCTCTTTTACGATGAGAGAGAGGCTACTTCCCGTTTGATTCTGGCACCCATCGACCTTTCGGCCACTTCTAGGTCGTGCTCGGATTGTAGTCCGACCCAGAATGCGGCAGAAGTCCCGAAATACTTTGCGAGACGAAGTGCGGTCTCTGCTGACAAACTTCTCCTGCACTTCGTGATTTCCGTAAGTCGCGAAGGAGGAATGCCCGTTGCGCGGGACACTGATGCAAGACTCAGTCCCATCGGCTTGATGAATTCTTCCAGCAAAATCTCGCCTGGATGAATCAATGGTAGGTATTTTGAGGTGCTCATACTTTTAGTGGTAATCCATGATTCTTACATCGTATTTCGAGCCATCTTGCCATCGGAAGATGATTCTCCATTGTTGATTGATTCGAATACTCCAGAATTCATTCAGGTTGCCTTTCAACTGTTCGAGTCGATTGCCTGGTGGAACCCGGAGATCTTCAACGATTCGCGCTTGATTGATCATCCGTAATTTGCGCCGGGCTCTCTCCTGAATATCCCCAGGTAAGCCACGAACTCGCAGACCGCGGTAGATGCTTTCTGTCGCCGAATCGCCGAAACTCTCGATCACGGAAATAAAATAGCAAAGCCATCAATTACGTCAAGCGAAATTACGCGTCGCGGAATTTTTGTTTTTTGCAGCACGGAGAGATATGTGGCGTGTGTCAGCTCCCCCAAAATCGGTACAGTTTTAAAGTAGAGTTATGAGGTTGTTA
>JBDLWB010000230.1:0-5234 GCA_039804425.1 Verrucomicrobiota bacterium | reverse complement strand
CAAGTGCTGGCGCAGTTTGACTTGCCGCAGTTCGATGCCGACGCCATGGCGGAAGAGGTCTTGACGGCTTTTGCCCGACTTGCCCCACACGTCACGAATGTCATTCCCCTGCTCCACAAGGCATGGAAGGACGGTAAAACCATTTTGTTTGAAGGCGCTCAGGGCAGCTTGCTCGATGTCGATTTCGGCACTTTCCCCTTTGTCACTTCCTCGAACACCACCGCAGGAGGTTCCTGCACCGGCTCGGGCCTTCCTCCGACATCGATTCAGCGCGTGATCGGCGTTTGCAAGGCCTACACCACTCGCGTCGGCTCAGGTCCTTTCCCCACCGGCGATGAAGGGCTTTCGCAATACCTGCACGACCTCGGACGCGAGTTCGGAGCCACCACCGGCCGCCCACGTGGCTGCGGTTGGCTGGACACCGTGCTGTTGCGTTTTGCCTGCATGATCAATGGCGTGACCGGACTAGCGATCACCAATCTCGATGGACTCGATGAATACGCGACGCTGAAAATTTGCACCGCCTACGACGTCGATGGACAAATCGTCGATCTACCTCCCGCAGATCGCGATGCCTGGGATCGCGCTGTGCCAATTTACGAAGAACTTCCCGGTTGGCAAGTCGACACCACCGCGTGCCGCAGCTACGAAGAACTTCCCGCCAATGCGAAAGCCTATCTCACACGCTTCGCCGAGCTCTGCGGTGCACCCGTCGCCTTCGTCGGCGTCGGCCCCGACCGCGCTCAGACGATTGTCGTAGGATAAAGCAAGATTCCATCGGATTTGCCCAGTTCACAGAAGAAAAGCGCCATCGCTGCATTTCAGCTTCTCAGCCCCCAAGCACCAAAGGTGCGCACCACGAAAGCCCAGGGCAACGCCCTGGGAAACGGGCCAACCAAAAAATGCAAGGGCCAACGGCCCGACCTAACAACGGAAGCCCCAAAATTCATCACCGCATCTGCCCCTAGGGAGAGCCTATGTTCTCGGTTCATACCGGCTTTGATTTCCAACGCCTCAATATCACCGCAGTAAT
The DNA here is from genome assembly GCA_039804425.1 of Verrucomicrobiota bacterium. Lineage (GTDB taxonomy): Bacteria > Verrucomicrobiota > Verrucomicrobiia > Verrucomicrobiales > Akkermansiaceae > UBA956. Next base: position 4,201 of record JBDLWB010000230.1, on the reverse strand, counting down.
GATGAAGCCTAAAATGCTAATGAACCACCACCGCAATTGTGATTCATCCTTGATCACTTTCGATTTTTCTGCCTCTCCATTTTCAGCGTTGTCTTTGTGCGGGGCATGAGTTTCTTTCTCGGGGACGTCGGTTTCCGGCTTCGGTAATGTTTTAGTAGCAGCTCCAAAATCAGGACGGCCTGCATAGGGATCAAGACTATACCATTCGTAACCTTCGGGGGGCTCCACCGTTTTCAGGCGAGTGGGCAAAGGAACCGCATCCATATTATGACGTAGAGCGATCATGAAGATGGGAAGTAATGGTTTGCCAGATTGAAAAGACCCTGTGAACCCGTAATGGATCGTGTAGCCTTCGTCCTCCGCCACCGCGTAGTAATCAGACAGCGCGGCCACTCCGCCACGCTCCTTGTCCATCAACGGCGGAACTGATCCCATCTGTTTGAGCTCCTTGGAAAACAAACCATGAAAAATCGCCATGCGTTGTTCGCCCTCTTCCATGGAAATAGGAACCCTGCTGACATGCTCGATAATCCGGATGCTATCATCACTCTGCAGCTCGAACATGAGTCTCCCGCTATCGAGTTGGAAGCCAAGCTTGTCACGAAACCGGAATACAAGCTCTTGATCAGTGCACTCCACTTTCTTGCGCTCCAAACCAGAGATATGTTTAGGTCGGAATCCGCTGTCAAAAACCTGCTTCCACGTGATTGCCGGTGGAAAAGAGAGCTCTAATGGAGCTGCTTGAGAATGTGGGCAAACGAGAGACAACAGTCCGTGAATCAATACAAAGTAACGTAGCATTTTTCGATTTGGCAGTTAGGGGGTATAAAGCGACAACATGAGTTGCTCTTTCAAGCCTACTTTCCATCTAATTTGCATGCAAGCCTAGACTCCCAACGCTCGGCGCAGGCCGGAGACGAGCGCCGGGAGAGCCTTAGGGGTCAGTCCTCGCATGGTAACATTTTTTACCTAACACATTCTTGGGGATTATTGATTTTTCAGCATTTTGGGGTCTTGTAACGGAATGATGTGAATCAACTTTGTGACACAATCTAACACATCGCCTTGAGCTGTTTTGGCGAGCGTGGGGAGTCTGAAAAGCTGAAATTTGAATTTTTGAATCATCCGTATCATCCGTCGTTTCTAAATTGATTCGCGGAGGCTAGGCGGTGCGGGAGGGCGATGTGTGCAGATGTCGGGCTAACGGTTCCGTTGTTCCCGACCTAATCCCGACGGCTCTGGAGACCGAAGTCGAAGTCATGCGCTCAACAGTGCTTCACAAGCTCAGCCACGAAGGCAGTTCTGGATTAGTGCATGCGGAACTTGCTACCGCCCTTTTAACGGTCAAGAAATTCCACGATCATAACTTTCCTAAAATACCGTAAAACCATGTCCAACCCATTTCACATCATCGAAGTCACATCCGACATGCAGAGCGACGTGGAGCAACTGAGCAGCAAGCCGAAGTTCTGGTTCAAGCATGAGGGGGAAGACCGGCTATCCAATAACGCCAGGGAATAAACGGGATGCGAAAATTTCCCCTTGTCATCCTCTGCAAGACTTTGCATGGTGGGCTTGCGATAATCATTTGAACAGTCATGAGCCACGAGATCACCCCCTTTGAAGACATCCGCCGCACCAACCCTGCGGGCAACGAATACTGGTCTAGCCGCGACTTCGCCAAGGTGCTGGGCTACGCGGATTACCGGAATTTCCAAGCCGTGATCGAATCCGCCCGCACCGCCTGTTTTAACAGTGGGCAGAGGGTGGAAGACCATTTCGTTGAGGTCACCGAAATGGTCGAAATCGGCAGCGGCGCCCGACGTTCTCTAAAGTCTGTTCTGATGTCACGCTACGCCTGCTACCTCGTCATCCAGAATGCCGATCCTTCCAAGGAAATCGTCGCACAGGGGCAAACCTACTTTGCCATTAAGACCCGGCGGCAGGAACTCAGCGACGCCGCCAAGGATGCCGGGGTTGTCGAACCACGCGACTACGCCATTTTTCAGAATCACGGCTACATGGGTCTCTACGGCGGGCTCGGCGCGCAGGACATTCACCGCCGCAAAGGCCTCAAGAAAAGCGAGCAGATCCTCGACCACATGGGGAGCACGGAACTGGCCGCCAACCTTTTCCGCGCCACGCAAGCCGAGGAAAAACTTCGCCGGGAAAAGATCACCGGCAAAGACAAGGCCAACAAAGCTCACCGAGAAGTCGGAGCCAAAGTCCGCCAAACCATCAAGGAACTCGGCGGAACTATGCCAGAAGAATTACCAACGGTAGAAAGCATCAAGAAATTGGAGTCGAGAACGAAGAAGGCTCTCAAAAAACCCAAGTCATAAGCTACGAAAAGATATTCCGGCCTATGCTCTCTTTTCGCCAAGGAAACCTACTGGAAGCCTCCCGGAATCAGTCCTCGCATGACAACATCTTTGATCTAACACATTCTTGGTGGTTGTTGATTTTTCAGCATTTTTTCGGGCCGTGCAAGGTAATGATGTGAATCAACTTTGTGACACAATCTAACATATCGACTTGAGCTGTTTTGGCGAGCGGGGGGCGTGATTCACTCCTTCTGCGGCCCTGCTTTTTACTCCTCGGGAAGTCGTAAGGCTTGGCGAATGTGATGGACGATGAATTCTGCCTGATCATCGTTGAGTCCGCTGCGCAACAATGGCTTCTCGCGGTTGCTGCGATTGGTGTAGCGAATGCCAAAGGTCATTTGCGAGTTGTTCTGTGAACTCATCTTCACGCGCACGGCCATGATGTCCTCGCGTTGGATGCTTTTCGTAAAGCCCCATGGAATCGGGTAGCTGCGTACGGTGATTTGATCGGGAGCAATGACCACATCGGTCTTGTTTAGAAAAGATGCGATGACGTAGTAGGTAAGAGCGATCCCCACACTTACGTGTCCGATGGGAAAAAGAATGGCCATCAAGGGCGCATTTTGATCGCCCATTGCCATCTTGTACCAAAAAATCAGGAATGAATCCCAAACGACACAAAAAATCAGCAATGGAATGACGGTCCAACTCAACCACTTGCGCCGAATGATGGTAGTTGGTCCTTCTTGGATGACGTCGATTTTTTCGGGAATGGGTAGGTTTTTCATGAGGGATCAGGTGCGAATCACATCTCCAGGAAGTTTTGCAGCAATTGTTTGCCTTCTTGAGTCAAGATCGACTCGGGGTGGAACTGGACTCCGTGAACGGGGTATTCTTTGTGCGCGAGGCCCATGATTTCGCCCTCTGCTGTCCAAGCGGTGATGTCGAGGCAATCCGGCAGGGTCTCGCGTTTGACGATCAAACTGTGATAGCGCGTGGCTTCGAAGGGATTGGAAAGCCCACGGAACACGCTGGTGCTCTTGTGATGAATCGGCGAGGTTTTTCCATGCATCAAGCGCTCGGCGCGCACCACGTCGCCGCCATAGACTTGACCGATGCTTTGGTGGCCGAGACAGACGCCAAGGATCGGCGTGCTGGCACCCAGTGCCTCAATCACGGCGCAGGAAACACCCGCTTCATTCGGCGTGCAGGGTCCTGGTGATACGCAGATGCGACTCGGCTTCAGCGCCTTGATCTGTTCCAGATCCATCGCATCGTTGCGGATGATTTTCATTTCGGCCCCCAACTCGCCAAAGTATTGCACGAGATTGTAGGTAAAGGAGTCGTAGTTATCGATGATCAACAACATGGTGCTTAGGATTCGGAAGAAAGGGTGTTCGCGAGAGCAATGGCCTTCAGCATGCCTTGGGCCTTGTTGCAGGTTTCTTGGTATTCGTAGGTGGGATCGGAGTCGGCAACCACGCCCGCACCGGCTTGCACGTAAGCTTTGCCGTTTTTCACCAAGCAGGTGCGCAGGGTGATGCAGGAGTCGTGCGAACCATCGAAGCCGAAATACCCCACCGCACCAGCATAGGCACAGCGTTTGGTGGGTTCGAGCTCGTTGATGATCTGCATCGCACGAATCTTCGGCGCGCCGCTCACCGTGCCCGCAGGAAAAGTCGCACGCAGCACATCGTAGGCACTGTGTGAGGGATCAAGGGTTCCCGTCACATTCGAGACGATGTGCATCACATGAGAGTAGCGCTCGATGATCATAAAGTCATCGACTTTCACCGAACCATGCTTGGCAATCCGACCGACGTCATTGCGGGCCAGATCGATGAGCATCAAATGCTCGGCGCGTTCCTTCGGATCAT
>JBDLWB010000229.1:0-7630 GCA_039804425.1 Verrucomicrobiota bacterium | reverse complement strand
AGCAAAAGCATCAATCAGCACCCCGATCAACGCATCGAAGCCGGGACGCAGCGAACGCAAACGGCCAATCCCTGGAATCAATCGCAAAAAAGCCAGAGCGCGTTTTTTCCAAAACGACTCTGCTTCTGATTGATACTCTTCCTGCGCCACGCCAGTACCTTGGCAAAAACCAGCAAACGTGGCAATGATCGAAAAATGCTTGGTGACTCATCACCGTGGACTCCCAGCGCAGCGATTTGCGCCTTGCTAACATGCAGAGAATAGAAAATGCTTCCGCCGTGGCAAGCAGTCGCTCCAAACGATCATCCCTCCAGTCTCTTCTCGAATATGCACTTTTCCGTCTCGTGGAAACAGCACTTCGTCTGCTTCCTGCAACTTGGGTCGATATACTAGGCGAGGGTCTCGGTACTTGCGCTTATTACCTCATGCCCGCCCGACGTGCCACAGTGCGACGCAATTGCCGCATCGCCTGGGGTGAATCGATGAATGAAGTCGGGCTTGATCAACTCACGCGCGACACCTTTCGACACTGCGGAGCCAACTTGCTCAGCAGCACACAATGCATGCTGATGAGCGATGAGAAAGTCAAAGATCACGTGACCCTCGAAGGCGTGGAGATCGTCAGAGAAACACTGCAACGCACCAACAGCGGCGCCATTTTGGCACTTTGTCACATGGGCAACTGGGAGATCCTCTCGCGCATCGGCACTTTGATCGCGCCTGGAATTCCTACCGCAGCATTTTATCGCCCGCTCAACAATCCGTGGATGAACCGCATGACCATGCGCCGCCGTAGAAGATCCGGCACACGCTTGTTTTCCAACAAAGAGGGCTTCAACCAAGCGGCACCATTATTGCGTTCTGGCGGAATGTTAGGCATCCTCGCTGATCAGCACGCGGGACGTTCCGGCAGTCTGACACCATTTTTTGGCCGACCCACCTCGTGCTCGCCGCTTGTGGAACTATTGCATCGCCGCACTGGTGCCGCGGTATTCTATCTGGCCGTGAAACGTGTGCATCGCGCTCATTGGCATATCAGCATCAAAGCTCACCCACCAGAAACGAACGTTACCACAGATGCCGTCATGCATGGTCTAGAGGACGCCCTCAGCACCAGTCCTTGCGATGGATTCTGGTTTCATGACCGCTGGAAAATGCCCAATAAAAGGCCTTTCAGCACGCGCCAATCCCGACAATCCCACAGCCAATCTCGCATCACAAAACCATGGCGCTTCGTCATCATCAGCTCGAGCCAACCGAAAATCGCAGCAGCGGCGAGACCAGCCATCGAATATCTCATTCATCAACTACCCCATGCCGAATTTGAGATCATCAACCTTACTCCTGCGCTCGTCATGCCTCATGCACGATTTCACACCATCGCTGCCAATCATGACTGGGCGAACGAACTCAAACGCATCGACGAAAGCAAATCCTACCCGCTGGACTTAGTTGTTTATTTCTGCGATCGCGATGAAATCACCGATGCCCATAAAAAAGTGTTCATCCCACAAGCGATTGGCCTATCATCCGGCGGCAACCGTTTGCTCGACATCAACATTCCTGCCCCACTTGCCAGCTTGACAGACCCACAGACTTGGTGGCATTTCCTGCGAGCGCTGGGCTGCGTTCTCCCTGATTCCCCACCATGAGCCGACCTTTACAACTTTTGATTATCTCTGATGGAAAACCAGGGCATCGCAATCAAAGCGTCGGGTTGGCGGAAGCACTGGCTCGGCTGACACCGACCGATTACCGTATCATTGAACTGGATGACTGGGCCCGCGGGAAAAAAATCCTCGGTGCCTGCCACAGCGCTCAACAGGGGCCTCGCCCTGATTGGATCATTGCCGCCGGTCATAGCACCCACCTGTGCGCTCTCGTTCTCAGCAGGTACTTCGACGCGCGCTCCATCATCCTGATGAAACCCAGCTTACCGCTGTCATTGTTTGATGTGTGCCTCATCCCGCGCCATGATCTCAAGGGTCGAGCGCCGCAAAGCCATGTCATCCCCACCACTGGGGCCCTAAACCGCATGACATTCTCCGGCAGCAAAGAACCCCTCGGGCTCATCATGATCGGTGGTGATTCGAAGGATTATGCCTTTGATTCAAGTGAACTCAGAGATGCCATTACCAAGGTCATCCGCGCACATGCGCTCGACTGGCACATCACGGACTCACGGCGCACACCTGCGGATTTTCTCGAATCGCTGCGAGATCTACCTGTCACCTTACATCCTCATCAACTCACCGGACCTGATTGGTTGCCGAATCAACTCCGCCGCAGTGAAGTCGCGTGGGTGACCCATGACAGTGTCTCGATGATCTACGAGGCGCTCAGCAGCGGAGCCATGGTGGGGGTACTGCCCATGCACCAGAAAAAAACCCATTCGAAAATCTCACGAACCATAGAGGAACTCGCGCAACAAGGCTATCTCACCACATTTAAAGGCTTGCAGGAGAACAACCCATTGTTAAAGTGCCCACCTTTTGCGGAAGCGGATCGCTGTGCGGAAATTCTTTTGCATCAATTTTCAACTAGCTCCTCGTGAAAGTCATTCAAATTCTTCCCGAACTCAATGCCGGCGGCGTAGAGCGCGGCACTTTAGAGGTGGCTGCTCATTTGATACAGGGCGGGCATGAGGCTTTGGTGATCTCCCACGGTGGCAGACTTGTTGGCGAATTGGAAGCCCTCGGCGCTCGTCACATCCACATGCCGGTCCATCGCAAATCTCTGCGCTCTTTGTTTCAAGTCAGGCCCATGCGTGAGCTGCTAGAACGCGAAAAGCCAGACATCATTCACATCCGTTCCCGAGTACCAGGATGGATCACCTGGCTCGCCTGGCGCAGCATGGATCCACGGACACGCCCCCGCTTGGTATCCACGGTACATGGTTTTTATTCGGTCAATTGCTACTCCCGCATCATGCTCAGCGGGGAAAGAATCATCGCCGTCTCGGAAAGCGTCCGCCAATACATCCTCCACCACTATCCTAAGACTCATCCGGAAATCATCCGCGTGGTTCACCGTGGCGTAGACGATGCCACTTTCACCCACGCATATCAACCACCTCAGGACTGGCAATCCGCTTGGCACAGAGCTCAGCCACAACTGTCCGGCCGCATCCCTCTGTTGCTCCCAGGACGACTGACCCGCTGGAAAGGCCAGGAGCATTTCATCCGGCTGATCGCAAAACTTCACGCGGAAGGACTTCCCGTCCATGGACTCATCGTCGGCGAACCCCATGCCAAAAAAACGCTTTTTCTCGATGAACTCAAGCAGCTCGCCCAAGAGCTCGGGATCGAAGAACGCATCAGCTTTTTGGGACATCGGTCTGACATCAGCCACATCATGGCCATGTCGGCCATCGTATACTCCCTCTCTCTCGACCCCGAGGCCTTCGGCAGAGTATCGCTCGAAGCGATGGCCATCGGCAAGCCCGTCATCGCTTACAACCACGGCGGTGTCGGCGAGCAACTGCAGGCCTTGTATCCTGTCGGACTTGTTCCTGTCGGCGATATCGACGCCGCAGCGACGACGACCGCACGACTTCTGAAAGAAGGTAGTAAGCCACTACCGATTACGCCTTTTTCCCTGAGAAAAATGCTCGATGCCACTTTGGCCGTCTACCGCGAACTCTGCCCGTTGGCTTAACATTTCACCCACTCTCCATGATCATCAGTCACCAGCACAAATTCATTTTTATCAAGACGCACAAAACAGCAGGCAGCAGCATGGAAATGGCGCTCGCTCCTCTGTGTGGGCCGCATGATGTGATTACCCCGATGGAATCCAATGCGCAGAGCGAGATTCCGCGCAACTTTCACGAAGACCATATTCTTGGACGCCTTTACTCACGCTCGCGGCTCGCGCGCAAATGCATCGACCGACACTCCCCGCTGCTAGGCGCCTGGTATTACGAACACATGCCAGCCACGCGTGTGCGCGAACTGATTGGCGAAGAAGTGTGGAACAGCTACCACAAATTCTGTTTCGAACGCAATCCCTGGGACAAGGTGGTCTCCTACTACAACTGGAAAAAGTTTGGCCAAAACAAACCAATGCCCGCTTTCAAAACGTGGGTCATGCAAAAAACCCACCGACTCCCTTTGGATGCTCGGTTGTATTTCGATGGCAATGCCTGCATGATGGACGAAGTGCTCGAGTACCAAGGCTTTCTCGGTCATTTTGCCGGACTCTGCGAAAAACTCCACATCCCCTACGATGGCAACATGCCCCGAGAAAAAACCAACATTACGAGCCAACCTGTCGATTACCGCGATTATTACGACGAGGAAACTCGGGAAAAAGTCGCAGCAGAGTTTTCCCGCGAAATTCGTTTGATGGGATATACCTTTGATGAGCAAAGCACTCCCTGAGTTGATGAACATTTTGTGGCTGAAGGATACCAAAACTGGACACTTGCACAAAGCCAAGGGATTGTTGCGTGCGCTGTCGGACAAAGCCGCGATCTCCATCACCGAGTGTGACGTGCAGTGGCGTTGGTCGGGACTTCGTGCGGTGTTGCCACGACTCGGCCCATGGACCATGCGCTTGCCGCTACACTGGTTGTTTAAGAACATACCGAACCTAAGCGGGTGTGATATGATTCTCTCCGCTGGGGGGGCGACCCAATGGCTGAATGCCGCCATCGCATACCAACACAAGATCACCAATGTTTTTCTCGGATCTCCGCGCGGGATGGATGTGAGCTTATTTTCGTGCATCGCATTTCACGATGCACCGATTGCCGTTGATCCGTGCTACCGTTTCACCATCATTCCCTCACTGGTCACGCCGCAGGGAGCGGCCCTCGCCGCGCGACAATGCAAACTGCCCGAGTCTTCGGCATGGGGACTGCTGTTCGGTGGCGATGGGGAGGGCATTGTCTGGACGAAAGAAGAGTATCGCAAAATCACTCAATCCTTCCTCAAGGCGGCAGCTCATCAGGGAGTGAAGGTCGCTATCGCTACATCGCGCAGGACACCGCCCGCGATCGAAGCCATGGTCCGGGAGCTAGCGGCATCGTCCGGCCGACTCGAGGTATCCTGCTGGTATCACAACCGCAGCCCAGACGCACCGCCCCTGCTAGCGATGCTGGGCGGCTGTTCGCGTCTTTACGTGACCGCCGACAGCATGTCGATGACGCACGAAGCCGTGTCCTCTGGACGTCCTGTCTATGTCATTCTTCCTCCCTCGGGTGGCAACACGAGATTGCTCGCCAACCTGTCTCAGCTCCAAAAAGAAAAACACATCCTCTTGCAACAAAGTTCCGATATGATTGATCAAGCTAACGCCGTGCCTGAGGGCAACTGGAATATCATCGAAAAAGACCCTACCGCCGCGCTTGCCGCAGCGGTGTTCGATGTCTATGGTCGCCATGTCCAACAACAAAAATCGGCAATCCACATCGCATGAGCCACAATCCTTATCTCTACGCACTCGTTCGCATTCGCAAATCAGGAAGTCAGTCGCTGGTGGAAATGGTGCGCGGAGCACTCACCTCTAGCAAGTTTTACTCAATGCCCCCAGTGCCTCCTACCGCCGATCAAGGAGTGGGAGTGTTCGAGGATTTCCGCAGGATCCGCCGAACCCAAAAACGCCTGAGAAAGCTGTTTCGCACCATGAGCTTTCCCCGAGCCTGGAGCATCCTAAACCGAGTCGCAAAGGAAGGCGACGTAGTATCAGGGCATTTTATGTTCGGAGCGCCGCAATTGCCTGACTGGGAACTACGTTACATCACTCTCTTGCGCAATCCCGTTGATCGCCTCTACTCGGAATATCGCTACTGCCGCCAAAGCTACTTGGAGCGGCCCGCTTGGCGACGATGGTATCTGGCAGGTCGATTGAAAGTTGCCGGCAGAGGGAGCTTCGGCGACTACATCCAGTATCTGCACTCACAGAAAGATCGTTTTGCCAATCCACTCGTGGGATACATCACAGGCGGCGCAGATGCAGAAAATCCTTACGAATTTTTAAAAACCCACTACTTTCACGACGGCACCATGGAGCGTATGGATCTGTTCGCTCAAGGCCTCTCGGAAAAACTCGGGTCCCCCGTGACCACTACGTGGAAGAACCGGACAGAGAAAGTCCCCGCCGCAGATTCCGAAAGCTACGATCGCGATCAACTGCAAGCACTGATGGCAAAAGACATCGCACTCTACGAAGCGGTGGCTGCCGAACAGCAGGCATAAACCTGTCACCGTGCTTGCTACCATCACCTTGACCCACATCTAACGAATTGACACTCATTCAACCAAAAACTAACTTCCATCTCAACATGTCTGGACGCATTGATTTCTTGCATTATGACAAGACTGGAAACATCGGCGATTATCTTTGCTCACCAAGGCATTATTTCGACTTTACGGCCACCCGCGACACTTTGATCGTGGGCGGGGGTGCATCGAATGGTTTTTTCGCAAGTCGAGCGCGCAAACAGCGTGCCGATGTGCGCGTCGGGTGGGGAATTGGACAAAGTTGGCGCTTCGACTCTCCTCCTGGATTCTTCGCCATGTGGCTGAGCCAGCTCAAGAGAAGGTTTTGTTTCGATTTGGTCTCAACCCGTGATTCGTCCTCGGCCAGCATGACCTTGCCTTTGGTCCCTTGTGTCAGTGTCTTCCATGCGATAACGGAAATCCCCTGTGGCGAGAACGTCGGTATTTTTCTGAATGCCAACAGTTCGGTATCGGGCACCATTTCGCAAGATACGAGTTTTCTCGAAAAAGCATACGCAAAACCCGTGATCCGCGCGATCAACGAGGGTGAGATCGACAAATTCATGGATGCGTTTCGCCAGACTGGGCTGCTGATCACAAATTCGTATCATGCCGCATACTGGGGATTACTGTCTGGGCGGCAAGTGCATGTGATCGGTTATTCGTCGAAGTTCACCAGCCTGCTGGCATTATTCGGATTCGGTCCGGAGCGAGTCATTGCCGTGGAGCGGGGAAATGTCGAGCAACTCGAACGCGCCATTCGTAGCTGCCCACAACTCGAACCCCTAAAATGCGAGGACCCCTCCGCCATGCGAAGTCGTTTCCGCTCACTAAATCTGGATTTTTCGAAAAAACTCGAAACGCTCGGCATTCACGCGAAACTTCGCATCACTGAGTAATCCCACGAGCTCTCGCAGAGCATTGAACAAAACCATCCGTTTTACTTTTGATATGGCCAACGACTCACCAGCCGCTGCCGCGTTTGCCAGTTACCATGGGCCTAGCCTCATACTGCAATGTCTCCCGAACTCCACACTTGTTGATCGATGGGAAAAATTTTGCCATCAGTGTTTTTGCTGAAGTTCCCAATGTGAGCATCAGCGATTTCGATTTGGGTCGCACTCGCAAAATGAAAAGCGAATGAACTTCCCGAACAATGCCGCAACATTACGATGGCGCAGAATCATTCCGATGATCTCCGTTTTTTCTTTCCCGTCAGCTGCCAAGGCTGCTCACCCGCAAGTGGAATTCGATTGTCAGCGCGGCATGACAGGCTATCATGGGTTCATGAAAAAGTTCTTCGCCTTCCTCGTTGCATTGCTCAGTGCATGGATCATTTTCACACCGTTTGATTTGCCCCCGTTTCCGTTTTTGTTTGTTGATGAAGCCATCGCGTTGGTGCTTCT
>JBDLWB010000228.1:0-7489 GCA_039804425.1 Verrucomicrobiota bacterium | reverse complement strand
CTTGCCCGAGCTCCCAGTTGTCACGTGCCATTTCTCGCTCGCCTTGCAAGACGCGCACTTTCATCGATGCCTGTCCTGCGACAGCGTTGGTAAACATTTCCCCAGCCTTGCACGGAATCGTGGTGTTGCGCGGAATCAGCACGTTCATCAAACCACCCAACGTTTCAATCCCCAGACTCAAGGGCGTGACATCGAGCAATACCATTTGCTTCATCGCACCGCTGAGCATGCCCGCTTGGATCGTCGCGCCGAGAGCGATGGCTTCATCGGGATGTTGGGAAACATCGGCCACGCGCCCGAAGCATGTTTCCACAGCGGCACGCACGGCGGGAATGCGCGTGCTGCCGCCCACCAACACCACAGCATCGATCTCGCTCGCCATCAAGCGCGCATCGTTGAGCGCTTTATGACAACATGCCATGGTTTTGGCGATCCATGGCTGCATCCATTTTTCCCACTGTGCCCGGCTCAGCACCTGCGAAAAACTTTTTTCTCCGTCGAAAAACGGTAGCGAAAAGGTTTCTTCGTCACGCTCCGACAACGCACATTTCACACGCTCGGCTTCGACCACCCAACGCATTTTTCGCTCATGCTCCATGCCGTCCCATACCACTCCCGCTTGCTGCGCCATTTGCTGCGCGAGTGTTTGATCGAGATCATCGCCGCCCAAGCGGGTGTCGCCATGCGTCGAAAGCACCTGAAACACGCCCTCTTGCATTTCTAAAATCGTTAGATCAAAAGTTCCACCACCCAAATCATAAACCGCCACTTTGGCTTTTTCCCGCAATTGATCCAATCCATAGCTCAACGCCGCAGCAGTTGGCTCGTTGATGATGCGCACCACCTCCCATCCCGCCAGTTCACCGGCCCGCTTGGTGGCCTGACGCTGTCCATCGTGAAAGTATGCGGGAACTGTGATGACTGCTTTGCGCAAGGGTTGGCCCAATCGCCACTCCGCGATGCGCTTCAGCTCCTGCAAAATTTTCGCACTGATTTCTTCCGGTGTGTGCCCGTGAAGTTGTGCGACGGCATCGGCGTCGATGTCCACACCCATCCAGCGCTTGACGCTGGTGATGACGTGCTTGGCATCCAGCGCCCGACGGCGCAAGGCCTTGCGGCCGACCTCGACTTCGCCGTTTTCGCCCAACCACACCGCACTCGGCATGATGCGCTTCCCATCCTCATCGGCGAGAAGCAGGGGAAACCCCGAGTCCACCACACCAATGGCAGAATTGGTAGTGCCTAAATCAATGCCGACAATGACTTCGCGATTCATCGGCGAAAGAGTGCCACATCAATCCTTGATTGCCACCACTTTGTGGCGAAAAAGTTCATAAACCTGCTGCACATCATCCGCTGTCATCATCAACTCACGGCATTCTGGCTTAGTAAACATCCGCGCAATCGCCGCCAGGGCATGCAAGTGCTTTTGGTAAGGCTGAACTGGAGAAATGAAAAGCACGACAAAATGAACCAATTCGCGGTCTTGCGCATCGAAATCAATGCCTTGCACGGATCGCCCAAAAACCGCAACCACGTCGTCGACGTGAGCCGAGAACGCATGAGGAATGGCGACCCCTCCACCAACACCCGTGCTGATCAATGCTTCACGCTGCCGCAAACTATGAGCTACCTCCTCGCGAAACTCTTCGGGAAATTGGCTCACTTGAATCAAATGATCGAGCAATTCTTCCATCGCGAGCCAACGGTCCTCCGCCTGCAATTCAAGCAGAATATGATCAGGGCGCAAGATGTCAGAAAGCTTCATGGAATTGGTATGGAGGGATTACCTACGATTTCCTCTCATGGCAAGAGGTTTTTCCTAACGCTTCTCAAGCAACATCTAACACTTTTCAGCGACTTGCCAACTCCACCGCCTGCGCCACGCGCAGCATGCGAGCTTCATGCCAGTGAGGTGCGATGACTTGAAGACCAATCGGCAGACCCGCAACAGGAAGCGGCACGGACATCGCCGGCAAGCCCGCAAGATTCACGGGAATGGTGCAGGCATCCGCCAAAAAGTCCTCAATCGGATTACTGCACTCGCCCAATTTCCGCGCAGGACTTGGCGCTACTGGTGAGAGAATGACATCCACTTTTTCAAAGGCTTGGGAAAAGTCGCGACAGATTAAGGTGCGCACTTTTTGCGCTTTGTTGTAGTAGGCATCGTAGTAGCCCGACGACAATACGTAGGTGCCTAACAAAATCCGACGTTTCACCTCGGAACCAAAACCTTCTTCGCGCGACTGTTGATAGAGCGATAAGATATCGGCAGGTTGTGCAGTGCGATGTCCGTAGCGCACACCATCGAAGCGAGAAAGGTTGGATGACGCCTCCGCTGGGGCAATGATGTAGTAGGTCGCAACAGCATGCTCGGTGTGAGGGAGAGAAATATCGACCAAAGTCGCACCCGCCGCTTCAAGCTTCGCCAAAGCCTGCGAGATCGCTTCGCGCACCGCTGGATGCAATCCCTCGGCAAAGTATTCTTTCGGCACGCCCAAACGCAAACCTTTGACTCCTTGCTGGAGGCCGGAAATGTAGTCGTCTACTGCGACATTCGCACTTGTGGAATCAAGTCCATCATGGCCGGCAATCGCTTGCAAAACCAAGGCGGCATCTTCGACTGTTCGTGTCATGGGACCCACTTGGTCTAAGGAGGAAGCAAACGCAACAACACCATAACGAGACACGCGCCCGTAGGTCGGCTTTAGTCCGACGATGCCACAGTGCGATGCTGGTTGACGAATCGAACCACCCGTATCGGAACCCAGAGCTGCAGGCACAAAGCCCGCGGCAACAGCAGCGGCCGAGCCGCCAGATGAGCCACCCGGAATGTGCCCCGGTGCCGCTGGATTGTGCGTGACTTTCAACGCCGAGTTTTCTGTTGCCGAGCCCATCGCAAATTCATCCATGTTGGTGCGACCAAACAAAATCGCACCCGCAGCGCGGAGGCTTTTGATGACTCCCGCATCGTAGGGCGCACGATAGTTTTCGGACAAAAATTTCGAACCACAGGTGCATGGTTCACCGAGCGCATTGATGTTGTCTTTGATCGCAATCGGAATGCCCCCCAGCGGTAAGCTGGTGTCAGCTTGCGCTGCCTGTTGGCGAATGAGATCGGCATCGATGCTCAAAAAAGCTCCTGTCGAGCCATCGCGCTGCGACACATCCGCGAGCATCTGATCGACGATTTCTAAGGCGCTCACCTCGCGCTTGCGCAAGGAATCTTGGAGCTGACGGATGGTGGTTTGGGAAAAATTCATACAAAAAATCGGTTAAGCATCAGCGACCACTTTCGGAACACGAACTTGTCCCTGCGCTTGATCGGGCGCGTTTTGCAATAAGGCCGACGTCGGCAAGCTCTGCCACGGCGTATCATCCCGCATCGGCGCGGCCATCGCTGCCGCATAGGCTGTGGGCTCGATGCCCGTTACATCAAGTTGCGAAAGCTGCGCGATGTGACCAAGAATCTCATCGAGCTGACCGCTGAAAGAGGCGACTTCTTCCTCCGTCAACTCCAAGCGCGCGAGCGTGGCGATGCGACGAACATCCATGTGTGGTTGCGACATGGCGGCAAACTAATGAATTCGCTGCGAAAATGCCACTGATTTCAGGCAAGAAAATATTTTTCCATGGAATTGCCGCCATTTTTCGCACAAGCTCCACTCATGCAAGCTTTGGCAGTTCTCAATGTCGTCGGCCTCTCGGCCCGTTGTCTTGGCGACGCGACTCCTCGCCTCTGCGCTTTTCGCGATCGCTACGGATTGCAATCTTTCGCCCCGGCCTTTCCGGCTGTCACTTGCACGGCACAAAGCCACATGCTCACGGGACACGACGCTTCGATCCACGGCATCGTCGCCAATGGCTGGCTCGATCGCGAAAATGCGGAACCACGATTCTGGAAGCAGAGTAATCAGTTGGTGCGTGGAGAAAAAATTTGGCATGTGCTAAAAAAGGAAGTGCCCGACTTCACCTGCGCGAATCTATTTTGGTGGTACAATATGGCCACCGATGCCGACCTCGCGATCACCCCGCGCCCCTTGTATCTGGCCGATGGACGGAAGCATTTTGACATTCATACCCAGCCGATGGACTTGCGCGACACCATCAAGCGCGATCTCGGAAATTTCCCCTTCCCGAGCTTTTGGGGCCCCGCCGCTGGCATCGCATGCTCGCAGTGGATCGCAAATTCCGCACGCTGGGTTTGGGAAAAACATCGACCGTCGCTCAATCTCGTCTATCTTCCGCATCTCGACTACGGCTTGCAAAAATTCGGACCGGACGCTCCTGAAATGACGCATGAATTGCAGCAAATCGATGAAGTCGTCGGTTCTCTGATCGACTTTTATGAAAGCCACGGCGTGCGCGTCGTCATCGTCTCAGAATACGGCATCTCCGCGGTGCATCAGCCGATCCACCTGAACCGTATTCTCCGCCAAGCAGGTTATCTTTCGATCAAAGACGAGCTGGGTCGCGATGGTCTCGATTTTTTCCAATCGCAGGCCGTGGCAATCGCCGATCATCAAGTGGCTCATGTCTATGTCAAAAACCCCGATCAAATCGAAGCAGTTCGGACCTTGCTCGCCCGCGTGCCAGGCGTGGAAAAAGTCGAGCTCGCCCAGGAAATTTGGCATGAAGGGATCGCCCTCGAGCGCGCGGGAGATCTTATTGTCACCGCTGCAGAGGGCGCCTGGTTCACTTACTATTACTGGCTCGATGACAACCGCGCCCCTGATTTCGCTCGCACGGTCGATATCCACCGCAAGCCGGGCTACGATCCCGTCGAACTTTTTCTGGATCCTACCATTTCTTGGCCCAAGCTGAAAATCGCCGCGTTTTTACTCAAAAAAAAGCTTGGGCTCCGCGCCATGATGGATGTCATTCCACTCCATGCGTCGCTCGTCAAGGGATCTCACGGTCGCGCGAATGTGCCCATCGAGGAGCAAGCGGTCGTCCTCGGCGCAAGTCAGAAAATCGAGAAAGCCGAGGACATTTTTCAAGAAATGCGGAATCATTTTTTCCCGCAATCGTAGAATCATGAAACGATTTCGACCCACGCGCCTTTGAGCTTGTCAGACCAGAAGGAATACGACACTGTTTTGCCGATGTTTTGGACGCCGAAGTGGAAAAAGGAAATGGAGCTGCTGCTCAAGGGCGCGCAAAAGTTTTTGCACTACAAAAGGGATTTGCTGAAACCAAATCGGATTGCGGAAATCGAATCTCGCATGAGCGACTTGAAAGTCGCCATCAAGGCGGGGCAACGAGAAGCCGTGGATGAGTGCGCACGCCAACTTCGGGCAACTTGCGAGAACGCGCTTCCTCATCAACCACCAGTTCACTGGTTTCCGGAAAATGTGGAAGTCATTTTTGTCGCCCTAGTTGTGGCGCTGGGACTTCGCTCCTACATCATTCAACCTTTCCGCATTCCCACGGGGTCGATGCAACCTACCCTCAATGGCATCATCGCCACGAATGCGCCCAGCGATGATCAAGCAACACCCTGGATCGGCCAACAAGTGCTCGACTGGGCCCTACGCGCCCGCCGGTGGACGACCATCAAATCCCCCACCAACGGTCGCATCGTTGCCCGCGAGGATGCTTCGAAAATGTTTGTTTCACGAACACGCGTGATTTTCCACAACGGCACATCGGTCATCTTTCCCGCGCCCATGAATGAGACAGACCAAGCCATCAATGGCGGATTGGCGGGCGCCTCATGTGTGGGCAAGAGCTTTGAAAAAGATGAAGTAATGTTCCATGGCACCGTCGATGGCGGGGACTTGGTGCTCGTCGATAAATTTTCTTACCACTTCCGCCGCCCCAAGCGCGGCGAGGTTTTTGTTTTCGATACTTTGGGCATGGAGCGGAAAATTGGACGATTCACCGGCAACGATCAAGCCAAAGCAACACACTACATCAAACGACTCTGCGGACTCCCAGGCGATACCATTTCGATCGATAGCCCGCAACTACTTGTCAACGGCAAAATCGCTACAGAAAAAGGAATCTGTCGTGTTTTTGAATTACCGAATACGAGCCATCAAGGCGGCTATGGTTATTCCTATGGCCATTATCCTGGTGAGCTTTTGCAAGCAGGTGATGCGCTTTCTCTCACCGCAAATGCACCCCGTGGCATGCGCGAATATGCGGCATTAGGTGACAACTCCGGCAATTCTCTCGATTCTCGCTATTGGGGCAGCGTGAAGGAATTTAACCTCGTCGGACCAGCTCTTTTTTCCCTCTGGCCCATCACGACAGGTCACTGGGGTTTGATCAAATGAATGCCTCTGACATCACGCGCCAAGCGAAATCAAACCTCGCATTCGCCCTCCACATCCTTCCACGAGAGCGTCGTGATGACATGATTGTCTTTTATGCGTTCTGTCGCGTGATTGATGACATTGCTGATGAAGAGTCGATGCCTGTCGAGCAGCGCATCACGGAGTTAGATGCATGGAAAAACGGCATTGTCCACGGATTCGCTCAGCCGACTGACTTTCAGCAGGAAGTCGCGACTCTCCAAGAAAAATACCAAATCCCCTCTGATTTGCTCATCGCCATCATCGATGGCTGCATGATGGACACTCGACCGCAGCGCTTTGAAACATGGGAAGAGTTGCAAGGCTACACATGGAAAGTTGCCTGCGCCGTAGGCTTGATCTCGATACAGCTTTTCGGCGCAACAGATCCCGCCGCAAAGGAATATGCTGTGGCACTCGGCCATGCTTTGCAACTGACCAACATCCTTCGCGATGTCGGCGAAGACATCGATAACGGCGGTCGCATTTACCTCCCGCTCGAGGACCTCAAACGCTTTCAAATCAGCGAACAGGACCTGCTCGCCAAAACCTACGACCAACGTTTTGTCTCGATGATGCGCTTTCAAGCCGAACGCGCCCAAAACCTTTATGCCGAGACTTCACGTTGCTTTCCAGCGGCAGATCAAAAAAACCTCGTGGCCGCAGAAGTCATGCACGAAATTTACCAAACCGTATTAGATCAAATGATTGCGGATGATTTTCGCGTGTTTGAAAAACGATATGCGCTGAGCAAATTCCATAAAATGGCAATCTTGGCCAAGCATCTGATGTTTTAAGCATCAAATCGTCTCTTCTTCCCCCGCCCAGCAAAACTCATCCATTCACGTTCGGTGTGATCCGTACCATGAAAGACGAGCTCCCAGAAACCCAGAGGGAGACTCGCCTTTCTTGGTTGCCCCACCCGGAGCAAAAGTCATGAATTAGCAAGCACGACGGCGACGACGCATCAATCCGACAAGCCCCAAACCACCAAGCAATGCAGCAGAAGGCTCAGGGATGGCACGCAGCGCGACGTCGTTACCACCCGTAAAGGAATTGTTGCTGGAATCCGCTTCGTAGCTGATCACCCAATCAAAGCCACCAAAGTTTCCCACATTAGTGCCCTGTGCGTAGTTGCTGAACGCTCCCGTGACCGCATCAACGGCGTCATTCAAAATCAAGAAAATCAT
>JBDLWB010000227.1:0-12609 GCA_039804425.1 Verrucomicrobiota bacterium | reverse complement strand
AGATGCTGTAGACAGCATCGATGATCGGGGTGGCGACGCCAACATGACGTGCGGCTTCGTAGAGCGATCGAGTATTCGGTACCCCTTCTGCGATCATGCCAAGACTGGCGACTGCTTCATCCAGCGGCTTGCCTTGACCGAGAGCAAGGCCAACGCGGTGATTGCGAGAATGTCGAGAAAAGCACGTAGCGATAAGGTCGCCGACACCGGAGAGGCCCGTGAATGTTTCCTTTTGTCCGCCGAGAGCGACGCCCAGACGGGTCATTTCGTGGAGTGCACGAGTCACGAGAGCGGCGATCGCATTATCGCCCAAGCCCAATCCAGCGGCAATCCCTGCGGCAATCGCATAGCTATTTTTGATGGCGCCACCCAGCTCAATGCCCGCGACATCAGAGCTGGTATAAGTGCGGAAATGCGGCAGTGTAAAAAGTTTTTGCAGTGCAGCAGCAAGAGCCGCGTCCTCAGAACCAATGACGCCACAGGTCGCCATGCCCGCACCGATTTCCTCGGCATGATTGGGGCCTGAAATGACGGCCAGTGGGTTGTGAGGAAAATGCGCCCGCAGGATTTGGCTCATCCGCTCGCCAGAGACTCGTTCAATCCCTTTGGCGCTCGAGAGCAGTGCTGCCTTGGTGCCAATGGCAGCCAATTGCGCTGCCGTTTCTCGCGTGGCAGAGGTCGGCACAGCAAAGATGATCAAATCATGATCTGCTGCAGCCGCAATCTTCGTGGTGGCCGTGACACGTGGACTGAGTGCGACATCGCTCAGATAGCGAGAATTGCGATGATGGAGATGGATTTCCTCTGCCACCTGAGCATCGCGACCAATCATCGTGATTCGTTCACAGCGTTCGCCTAACAGAAACGCGAGAGCTGTGCCGAAAGAACCGCTGCCGATGATGGCGATCGAAGAAAAAGAAAAAAGATCCGACATGAGAATTACGACGATTTTTTAAAACGATTCTCCGTGCCTTGGCGCAGACGTTCGATATTACTGCGGTGTTTGTAAATCGCGAGACCACCGGCGATCACCGAGAAAGCGAGGAGCGAGCGATTCCACGAGCCATCTTGGAATTTGCCATGATGAAATGCGCCCCAGACCGTGAGGAGAGGCAGAGCTGCTGCGGCGACGATGCTGGCGAGAGAGACATAGCGACTGATGAGAAAAACGATGAGCCAAATCAGCAGCAGCAATGCGATGCCAAAAAACGGAAACAGCGCGAGCAAGACACCGGCTGATGTGGCGATGCCTTTTCCACCCTTAAAGCCTACCCAGGGCGAGTAATTGTGACCGAGAATTGCGCACAAACCACAAAGCACATGAACAAACTGCACCAGATGCTGGCCTTGCATTTCCACAATGCCAGCAGGTAGATCGAGCAATAAGCCTTGGCCCATGCCTTGAAAGCGGAGCAAATTCATCACCAACACAACGGGTACAAAGCCTTTCAGGACATCGAGCAAAAAGCAGGGAAGTCCATAGGCTTTGCCCATGACGCGCCAAACATTCGTTGCTCCGATATTGCCCGAGCCATGTGCGCGGATGTCAATGCCCTTCGCCTTTCCAAGCAAGTAGCCAAATGGAATGGACCCGCTAAGAAAAGCGACGATGGGAAAAAGATACCAAGGCATGTTAGTGAGTGGTCAAAGTCGGATTTTTGCGCAAACGCAAATTGATGAGCTCCACGACAAACGAGAAAGTCATGGCGAAATAGATGTAGCCCTTCGGCACATGCATGCCCAGACCTTCCGCAAACAGCGTGGTGCCGATCAAGATCAAGAAAGCCAGGGCGAGAACTTTCACCGAGGGATGTTTCGAGACAAACGAACTGATCGTTCCCGCGGCCGCGAGCATCACGCCGACCGAAATGATGACCGCGCACATCATCAAAGAAACGCGACTCGGGTCATTCACCATGCCGACAGCCGTAATCACGGAATCGAGCGAGAAGACAATATCCACCATGATGATTTGCACAAAAATCGCAGTGATCGATGCTTTGATCGCCTTCGCTGCATCGGACGACTCACTCGCTGCTTCGAGCTTGTGATGGATTTCTTTGGTCGACTTCCAAATCAAGAAAAGACCGCCGAAGATCAAAATCAGATCTTTGATCGAAATGCCCATGACACCCATGTCGTTGACGAGGTGGGCATCACCGAGGTTTCCTTCTAACGAATCAATGATCATGGGATGCAGCGGAATCGAAAACACATCATCTTTCAGCGTCATGATCCAAGAGATGGAGGCCAGCAAAATCAATCGCGCGCCCATCGCCAGTCCGAGTCCCATGTTTCTCGCGAACTTGCGATCCTTTTCAGGAAGTCGATCCACAAGGATGGAGATGAAGATGACGTTATCAATGCCGAGCACAATTTCCAGCAAGGTCAGGGTAATCAATGCGCCCCAAGCGTCAGGACTTTGGAGCCATTGGAAGTCGAGGTAAGATGCGAGGATCAGGTGGTTCATAGAATTAGGAGGTTTGAGAAAAAGTAAGAGCTTTTTGTTTCATTTGTGTTGCCATCAAATTCAGAGCATTCGCGCGGGTAGGGGCGAGATGCTCCTTGAGGCCGGTTTGTTCGATGAAGCTGAGATCGGCGGTGAGGATGTCATCGGGGCTTTGGCGATTGAGCACCTCAATGAAGAGCGCGATCATGCCCTTGGTGATGAGTGAGTCCGAATCGGCAAAGTATTCGACCTTGCCGTCCTCACAAGCGGCATCCAGCCAGACTTGCGATTGGCAGCCTTTGATCAAATGATCTGCGTTGCGTGCGGTCTCGGGGAGAGGGGACAATTTTTTCCCCAGAGCAATGACGTATTCATAGCGATCTTGCCAATCGTGAAAAAAGGAAAGTTCATCGAGCAAGTGCTGTTGTTTTTCGGCAATGGTCATGGCGCGGGCAAACTGTAATCGTTGTCTTGTCGATGGGCAATCCAATTTGTCGTATGTTTGATCGGTTATGAGTCCAAGGAAAAGATTGATTTTACCCGTCGAATCCTCAACTCTAGGGCTCACATGAAATCATTTTCATCCATGCTCTTGACGGCTTTGATGACCTTTTGCACGATGGCTGCGCCATTGACTCAAGCCGATTTGGAAGAGCTGCGCGAGCGTCTGAACAACATCGAAAAAGCGGCATTGTCGCAACAGGATCTTCGCTACAAGAAGGCGATGGATGACTTTCGCGAGGCATTGCGAAGCGATGATGCTGCTGTTGATTTGTATCTGCGTTGCGTGGAAAAAGTCAATTTCATCGAGCAACAGAAAAAGGGGCAAGATTTTCGCAATTGGAAGCGCGATCACGAGGAGCAACACAAAGATGGAAATTTTCGCCAAGCCTTGCGCTCGCAATTGTTGTGGCTTTCATTGACAGCGAGAGCGGCTGCGCGACCAGATGAGATCGAAAAGCTTGCGCCAGAAGCCAATGAGGCCATCAAAGCCATTTTTGCACAGGCCGATCGATTGGCGAGTCAGCGGGATTTGCTATCGCGTTCCGTGCTCGAGAGTATTTTTGCGCGTGCCTACAACATGGATGAGATCAAAATCGAAGCGTGGCCGCTTTCGCCATTGCAAGTCGATGCCATTTACGATCGCGTGATCATGCCACCATTGCGTCAGAACCATCAAGTGGAATTGCTCTCCTCTGCTTGGGATGCACGCATGCAAATGGAAAGCACAAAAGTCGCCGAGCTTGCAGCCGATGCTCGCGAGCAAAATCCGATTTCTCGACGCGAAAATCTTGCACCCAGCATGGTGCGATTTCGTGCAGAAACCTTGCCTGCGCTACAGTGGCGTAAGCAGGTCGATCTCTTTCAATGCGGCGATCAACGTGGCTCGGCGCTGCGCATGTTGACGCACATTAGTGAACACATGAATCATGAAAGCGTGGCGAAGTGGGTGGAGGAATTTCAGAAGCTCATCGATGCCGAGCAATCGGTGTCGCGCGAGGCGCCCTGAGTTCTACTTCACTGCTTGCAGCGTCACGGGACCCATTAAGCCCGCGGGGCGAGTGGGCCACTTGCTGGCATCAAAGGGTTGGCCGGCTTTGCTGACGATGTTGATTTGTTTGAAAATTTTCCATGGTTGCTTGGTGCGATCGAGATAGGCAATGCGATTTGCGGCGACGTTGGTGACATCGATCTCGAGCACATTTTTACCTGGTTGCAGATGACCATCCAATACCAAGCGAAAAGGTCGCGCCCACAAAAGGTCAATCGCCTTGCCATTCAGTCGCACGGCAGCGCTGTCTGCGACTTCTCCTAGGTTCAGTTCGTAGCGTTGTTCGACCGTCGCTGGCATCATCAGCGTGTAACGGTAGCGAGCAGTTCCCGAAAATTGCTGATACTCTGTCGCAGATTCCTTGGTCCATGGCTGCAAGGATTTCATCGTAAGCGCCGAGGGGATGGTTGGTCCTCCATCGAGAAACTCCAGCTGCCAATCTTGGTCAAGAGTGAGCGCCGACCCGATGGCTTGATGGTAGGACCATTGGGGCACCTCGTCTGCGTCATCTTTTTGCTGCAAAATCATGGATTCACCCGGCCATAACCTGACCCGAAAGGTGATGCCATCGGGCGTGAGTTTCTTTTCCGCTTGTCCCATCTGATGATCGTTGAGGGGATTCATCATGATGAAATTGTTGCCGCGCAGTGGTAGGAAATCATCGATCATTCGATCGCCGCGATTCACCAGAAAATATCTCATGCCCGACTCTGACCGAAGCCGCAGACCATGCAATCCGATCTGTTGCCATGATTCCGCTGGAAGTGCTTTCGAGGCAACGAATTCCTGTGAGGTTTTTGCTTTGATCCAACAGCCTTGTCCGACGCGTGCCATGGTGCGACCTTGTTCTTCTTGCCAAGAGAGTCGCGAGAGGCATTGTTGCAAAGCTCGCTCTCGTTCGGCGAAACGATGAAAACCTTCCACGGTTTTTGGGAGTTCCCCTTCGAGGTAAATCGTCGCACCTGCCTCAGTGAGATCCATCAATTTCTGCATCGTCGCCGATGGCATGACCTGTGTTGTCGAAAGATAGAGGCAGGGCCAGGATTGTTTGCCGATGACAATGCGGCCATTGTTTACTTCCGCCTTTTGCAAAAAATCATCGGAGACAAAGTCAAACTGCACACCTTGCTGGCGCAGTTGTCGTGCGCTTTGATAGAAGGGATGTTTGCCAAAGTATTGTTCGATGTTGTGCATGGTGAATGCCATGACTTGACCGCTGGGGGATTGGAATAAATCGGAAACAGGAAAATACAGCAAAGCATCGGCATCGTAGGAGGAGGACTGCAAGATGCTCTGCACGCGGGTGATGTAAGCATTGAAAGCTGGCATCGCATGCCACAAGCCGCCGTGTGGTCCCATGTTCACACTTGCGTAAAATTGCCATCCGGGCCACGGAGCGTCATTCGGAGAAAAGGGAATGCCATGGAAAAAGATGTGATTGACGCCACAAAGCCATAGGTAATCTGCTGCCGCTTTGAGGTCGGCGTGGGCCGTTTGAAAATGATCGCCCAACCACGTAAAGGATTCGGCTGACACCAACGTCGTTCCTTTCAGGTGAACGGCAGAGGATGCCATTTGCAACATCGGCATGTGGCTATCAGGCAAGCCCCCATACGCTTCCGTTTCTGGAATGTCGGCGGCAGCATAGAGATCAATCAAATTGCACGGAGCGCCGTGTCCTTGGTTGCGCGTGAGACTGTTTTTTTCGTTCGACCATCGATTCCAGTGTCGCATGTAGGCAATGTGCAGTTCACTGAGAGTCATGCGGTAGTCGTGCTTGATACGCGCGATGACTTGTGGATCGCCATGTCCTGCCAGTGCGGGCAGATGCGGTGCGAGATCGTAACCACGACGGCTGGCGAATTCTTGCAAAAAATCAGGAGTCCAATTGGCGCCGTAGTATTCAAACGAATCGTGAAATTGAGCTCGAATGCCATTCGGTTGGTGTTTTTTCCAAGCGGCATCGAAGGGTTGCAGGTATTGGGTGAGAGCCACCGTCGAAAAGGGGTCGACAACAGGACCTTCGCCTCCTGGTGCGGCGCGTTTCACGGCCATCAGACGATCTCGACGTGTGGCGTTTTCGATCGATGCCGTGGTAGCATTTTTCCATGAAATTGACTGAGAAGTGTGTTCTCGTTTGAGCCATGGACCACCAAAGGGCCAGCCCGTGCCTGTGGTGAGATCAATGCCGATACCAATTCGTTGGCCTTCCTGGCAGGTGTGCTGCAGTGCTTGCATCCATTCATCGGAGAGAAATTTTTTCTCGCGATCATCATAGCCATTGACGCCATAAATCGGACAAATTTCTACGCCGCCAATCCCTGCGTGAGCGAATTGTTCCAATTGTCGCGTCAGACTGGCGGGATCGACGGCAGAGCCGTGCCACCACCAGCGAGTCCAAGGTTTCGCGGTCGACGTCGGAGTAGGCCAGATAGGGGCTGCATGGGCGTTGCTAAAAACGACGATGGTGAGAATGAGACGGCAAAGAAATTGCTGCATTGCGGCATCGTATCGATGAGACGCGAATGTGCCAGCAGGAAAAACGATCATTTTGATCCGAAGGTATCGTTCCTGTGTTGCCTAGTTTGACAGCTTGGTTAAAGTCTTGTCGTGAGTGTGAAGTGGTGGCATTTGATCCGAGCCAAGTGGCAAGATATGCAGCCTACTAACGCGGCATCGGTAGTAGGGCTTGACGAAGCCATGACGGCCTGGTGTCGGGCGCAAGCGGCGGAAATGGGATTGGCGTGCTTGGCGCAAAACCTCACAGTTTGCTGGAATCCGCGCATGCGCTCGGCGGCAGGTCGGGCATTTTGGCCGCAACGTCGCATTGAATTGAATCCGCATTTGCATCACATCAGCGCAGAAGAAATCGATCGAACGCTACGTCACGAGCTCGCGCACTTGGTGGCGCAAGAGCGTGCGGGACGCAAACGAATCGCGGCTCATGGGATCGAGTGGCGCCGTGCCTGTGCAGAATTGGGCATTGCTGGAGAAAAGGCCTGTCATCGCCTTGCTTTACCCAGGCGTGTGATGGAGCGACGGCATGCGTATCAATGCCCCCATTGCACCACTGTGATGTTGCGTGTTCGGATGATCCGACGTCGCGTCGCATGTGCTTCATGTTGTCGGGCTTACAGCGGAGGTCGCTATGACGAACGCTTTCGACTGCAAAAAATCGAATTCCCTCAGAGTGCTTCATCCGCGCCGTAGCGGAGAATCGCATGAATCGGCACGTGGGGCAAGTGAGCACGACCGGAGAGATCACTGAGTTCGATCAAAAACGAAGCGCCCATGACATGGGCTCCGAGTGATTCGATCAACTGAACCGCTGCTGCCGCAGTTCCTCCCGTCGCAAGCAAGTCATCAACAAGCAAAATGTTTTCTCCAGGATGCACAGCATCTTCATGAATTTCCATGGCATTTTCGCCATATTCCAGCGAATACCCGAGCTGTCGGGTTTTCCAAGGCAATTTCCCCGCTTTGCGCACAGGCACAAAACCGAGACCGAGACGATCCGCGACGGCGGCTGCAAAGATGAAACCACGGGCATCGATGCCGACAATTTTATCCACGCGTTGTCCGGTAATGGTGGCACAGAGCAACGAAATGCTATCGCGGAAAAGTTTGCCATCCGCGAGGACGGGAGTGATGTCCTTAAATTGAATGCCCGGCTTCGGAAAATCGGGAACATTGCGCACCGCATTGCGTAGGTTGGTGGTCGGATCCATGGTGAGATGATGTGGTTGTTCGTATGAAGAAATCGAGCGGCAAAAAATGAATGACGAACATTTCGTTAGATCACATCATCGGATGTCGGTACCACCCGAGAAGTCACAGCGAGGTTCGGTTGTAAGAGTTCTTGCGATAGTGCGCGCACCTCGGCGGGGGTCACGGCTCGGATGTGTTCATGGATTTCGCGATGATGAGTCGCGCCCAGTCCCAACAGCAGATTGACAGCAGAGTGTTGCGCCGTCGATCCCGGGCTTTGTTGTTGCATCACTAAGCCTGAAAGCACTGTAGCTCGTACTTGCTCAAACGTATCTTCTGGAATGCCGTTGCGGGCGATGAGTTCGATTTGTTGCTGCAGTTCACGATGCGCCAGTTCGCATTGTTCCGGTGAGGTCGAAAGATAAAATGCGACCATGCCCGTGTCTGTGCCATGCATGGCAAAAGCGCCGACTTGATAGGCGAGGCCGAGTTCTTCACGGATGCGTGTAAACAGAGGTCCGGCCATATCAGAACAATATTCTTGCAGCATCATCGCGGCAAATCGACGTGGATCCGTTGCTGAAAGTCCGGGATAACCGATGGCAAGGACGGCTTGTTTTTTCGGTAGTTGAGTGGTTTCAAGGCACGAGGGATGCACGCTGGTACGTGCGGCGGAGAATGCTTTTCCCGCCGGCATCGCGGTGAAAAATTTTTCTAACAACGCGATCATTTCATTTGGCTCAAAATCACCTGCGATGCCGAGTTTGGCATTGCGTGCGCAGAACATTTCTTGATGATAGTCGATCAGTTGCTGGCGGCTGAGTGAAGCGACGCTTTGGGTCGAACCATGATTGGGCAGTCCATACGAGCTGTTTCCAAAAAGCAACCGGCGCAATTGCAGCATGCACACGCTGAGTGGGTCTTGTGCCATTTCCTCAATGCCATGAAGTTGGGAAATGCGGTTGCGATTCATTTCGGCCTCGGGAAATGTGGGGTGAAGTGCAACATCCGCAAGCATTTCCACCAATACTGCTCGGTCATCTGCTAGACCGCTACTGCTGATGATGATTGTATTGTAGCCTGCTCTCGCATGGAGGCTGGCGCCAAGGCCTTCCAAGGTATTGGCGATTTCGAGGCTACTGCGTTGCTGTGTTCCCTCATTCAATGTACTGGCGAGTAGGCTGGTGAGTCCATTGATCGATGCGGTCTCGGAGCTGAGTCCACCGCGTATGGCCAATTGCATGCTAATCAACGGCAGTCGAGCGTCGGGAAAGAGTGCGACTTCCAATCCGCAGCTGAGAGTGGTAACGACAGGTTCATGAGAAGTTTTGTCGCGCTGGTTGATGGTCAATCGCGAGGAAGTTCCGATTGGGTTGAGCTGGGTGACGCATAGAGTGCGGTCGTTAAGAGTCCGTAGACAGCGGCGAATGTCCTCTGCTTGCACACGGTCGACCGCTTCTAAGAAGCGTGCTGTGAACGACAGATCGCGTGCTTCATGCCAGTTCGACAGCAAATCCGCCGCCCGGCCCGAGGCACTAGTGAGTCCGCGAAATTGCGAGACGAGCAATTGACGTTTCGATCGCTCGAGAGCTGCTTCCATATCGACTTGCGCGTAGTTTTCAATCTCCGCGAGTGCGGCATCGATGAACTCTTGTCGTCTCTCTGGATCGCATTCTGCACCGATGCCCAGCAGTCCTTCGCGGACATGATTGCTCCAAGTGAAAGCGCCGATTTCATGAACGAGTTCGCGATTTTCTCGGAGTTCTCGGTAGAGATGTGACGATTGACCCGAGCCGAGCATCATTGATAATAGTTCATAGGCAGGCATGTCCGGATGCCCCATCGCCGGGATTTTCCAAGCGAGCATGACCTTGGATTGCGGCACCGCAAAAGTGCTCTCTGCTTCGCGTCGACTGCATTGCGGCGATTCGACTGGAATGAATGGTTCCGTCGCCATTCCCGGTTGCAGATCGGCTGTCAGCGCGTGGATTTTTTCCATCGCCGTCGCTGGAGAAAAATCACCCGAAATCACCAAATACGAACGATTGGTGGTGTAGCGCTGCCGATGGTAATCACAAAGAACATCGTGAGTGATGGCGTCAAAAGCGGCACGGTGTCCGATGACTGGGAGTCGACGAGGGTCATCGCGGAATGCTGTTTCTAACAAAAGTCGCATGGTGGCGTTTTGTGGGTCGTCCAGTCCCATGTCGATCTCACGACGGATCACGTCCTTTTCTCGCTCGAATTCTGATTCCGGTAGGGTGGGGTGAAAGACCATATCGGTCAGCACGTGCAAAAAGGTATCGAGCCCATCAGCGGGGCCGTCGATGTAATAGACCGTTCGATCAAAGCTGGTGTAGGCATTCCAGTGTCCACCGGCGGATTGCACGATGGCCGCGAGTCGTTCGCCAGAGAAACTCTTGGTGCCTTTGAAAACCATGTGTTCGAGGAAATGCGAGAGTCCTGATCCGAGCCATTGATTTTCATGAATGGAGCCGGTTTCAATGAGCAATTTAGCACTGACGACTGGGTGATCGTGGTGAGGATCAAGAATGACAGTGAGCCCGTTGGGCAGGGTGGTTTGAGTGGCAGTTGTGCGCGGAAAATTCATGAGGCAAAATGTGCTTGGCGACAAAGATAGATGCGCTAAGATCAGCGCCGATGCAACGCTGGATTTTGTTCGGATTAGTCGCGGGCTTTTTGCTCGTGGTGGGAGCAGGCGCAGGTCTCTGGGTCATGCGGCAAAATCGACCTGACCAACAATGGGTGCCTTTGCCCTTGAATCCGAACTCGAGTCCGCAGGATCGAGAAAATTTGGTTAAAACGATGGAGCTAACCTTGCAAGATCCAGAGGTTCTAGCGAAAGTGGTGCAGGATTTTTCATTGCAACAGCAATGGGACTTGTCGTCTCAAGAAGCTGCGCAAGAATTGTTGAAGTCGAGAATGTTCGTTCGGATCGGTGAATTTCGTCATCCAATGACGCAAGAGCAATTGATTACTTTAGACATCGGAGTCAAAGGAGTGAGCAAAGAACAGCGGTTGCTCGGTGAGATTGCGACAGCACTTGCGAAACAAGCTGTCAAAAGCATGGGACATGACCAACAAGGCAATCAATCTGCCCCAGACTCCGGTTTGCAGTAAGCCTTCTGGTTGTGAGGGAATTGGCCAATGGGCTCGATCGCTCCATTCTGCCGTCATTTTTTCTACCATTCGGTCGTAGCCTGGTGATCATTCATAACATCAGCTTTTATGAAAGTGTTTTTTTCGTTCTTCGTGCTCATCGCGATCTTGGTGCCGACATTGTCCCATGCGCAATGGATGGCTTCAGGCAAAGCCGTGCGCGTGGAAGGCAAAAATCAGCTCACGGAGGCGATGTTGCATCTCGATGCTCAAGGAAAAAAGGAATCGGGCTGCTTGCGCTTTGGTCCGCTGAAGCAAGTCAACGATCCTCGTTTCATGAATGTGAGCTGGCGCGCGGAGGGGCAGATCATCGGTCGTGATGCGATGCGTGTGAGTGTCGTCTATTCATCGACCGATCAATTCCCCGAAAAACCCGAGCATGCTGTGGGGCGGGCGGATTATCTGCATCGGGGAAAAGTCACGGGCGAGCATTTTTTCAATCCCAGTGTTCCGCGCATCGCTGCGGGCAAGCCAGGGGTGAAGTCGATCTGGCTCGAAGTTTCGCCGTCCCTCATCATGCGTGATGGAAAGGTCGCGCCTCCCGCTCGTGGTTCTCTGGTGCTGCGTCAGGTGGAGGTTCTCGGTGCACAATTGCCCGCCGCAGAGTCATCGATGGAACGTCGCAGGCTCTACTTGCAACACGCGGGTCGACGTGCCCGCGGCGAAGCGCCGCAGCGTGGGGCGAACAAAGACGCGCTGCGCTTGCCAGGATTATTGGCGTCTTTGTTAGAAGCGCGTGATCCGCTCGATCCACGGGTTGGCGTTTTTTTTGAGCAAAGTCAGCAGATTTTCGCGAAGCTCCAAGCGCCAGGCAATCGACTCGGACCCTTTGAAATTTTTCTGCCCATTGCCACCTACACCGGCGCGACGCGGTTGAAACATCTCGACGTGAGAAAACATCCGGGCTTTGCCGCGTATCGTGCCGCGGTGCTGAAGCATCAAGCACTGTGGCCCGACTACCGCAGTTGTGGTGTCGCTCCGACACCGAAACCCATTCCTGCCACCAGTAGCCCGCGCGATGTGACCGAGCGGATCGACAATGGCAACTTCCGCCTGCTGGTGACAGCTGCGGGTTTTCTGGCGGCGCAGGAATTGCCGGAATTAACTACGACCTGGCAAGCGGGCTCTGCCGCACCGATCACCTACAGCAATGCCGACATCCGGCGCGAAATGAACCATTACCTGCGTCGCGTCTATCATAGCATCGTCACGCGCAACACCAACGAGAGCGGTGCGACGATTTATATGGCGCTCGACTTTGCTGCCATCCGTACCGTGGCGAATTACGCGCGAGATCCGGAGATCAAAAAAGTGGCATCGCAGACGCTCGACTTTCTTTATGCGTCACTCGCGTCGAGCTACAATCAGGGATCCTTCGTCAATAGCTCGGCGCGATCCAAAGGCGATTTTCTTGGCGCGGAAGGCGCGACCGGATTCGTCGGATGGCTCGAATTTCCTGGCAAAAAAAGCATGCGTGCGGCGACCACGCAGTTCAATGTCTTCAACGCTCTGCCGGGAGATTATCGCATGCCCGATTGGATCAAGCCGCTCTCCGTTTTCCCTACGGTGAAGCGCGAGACGATTGGTCCTGCACGCAACTACAGTTGGCATAGTCGGCATTACAGCCTCGTCAATGGCATCGAGCACACTGGTAACAAACTCACCGACAAGCGATGGGATCGACATGGCTTTTACAAAGAATACTCGCGTCACAAATTAA
>JBDLWB010000226.1:0-8580 GCA_039804425.1 Verrucomicrobiota bacterium | reverse complement strand
GGCAGGTCAGGATTTCTTTTTCGGTGGGGCGGCCTTCGCGCTTGAAGTAGCCGCCGGGGAATACGCCGGCAGCAGAGGCTTTTTCTTTATACTCCACGGAGAGCGGGAACCAGGTCTGGCCGGGCTTGACCTTAGTGGCGGAAACGGCGGTCACCAGAATGATGGTGTCGCCGCAGCGGACGGTGACGGCACCGTCGGCGAGTTTGGCAAGTTTGCCCGTTTCAATGATCATGGGATTCGTTCCCACGTCGATGGTTACATTATGGATTTGCATGTCTGTCTTATTCGTTAGTTGAAACCCAGAGGCGCCTTGCCGCTGGGGGTGTTTGGTGTTTTGGACAGACCCGTAAGGTGAAGAAAAAGGTCAGAGGGTTACTGTCCACGATGAACTGTTTCATGAGGAAACAAAACACCGTTTTATCAGAACGGCCACGGAGGATTCCTCGGTGGCCGTTTGAGAAAGTTGGGAGATTAGCGGCGAAGTCCTAATGAATTGATCAGCTTCTGGTAGCGCTCTTCCGATTTGCCCTGAACGAAGTTCAGCAGCTTGCGGCGCTGGGCCACGAGCTTCAGAAGACCGCGGCGAGAAGAATTGTCTTTCACGTGTGAGCCCAAGTGACTGGTGAGGTGGGCGATGCGTTGTGTCATCAGTGCGACTTGGTATTCGGCACTGCCAGTATCATTCGGATGTTGCTTGTAATCAGCTAGGTTAATGGTATTTTCGCTCATAGATTTGTGCGGTTCAGCGCAGCCGGAATTGGCCATTCTGTCCTGTGAAGGCGCAGCTAAGAAATCAGATTCCCAGCAGAAGGCAAGGATTTTCTCGGGAAACTTTGGCCGGACGCGGAGATCCTAGGAGCTCGCCCCGCTGAGTTTTGCCTTTACCATCGCGCTCTTCCCTGCGCAATCTCGCCGCGCCATGCTCAAAGCCGGAATCGTAGGTCTACCAAATGTCGGGAAATCGACTCTCTTTAACGCTGTCACTCGCTCTCGTAAAGCGGAGGCGGCCAATTACCCTTTCTGCACCATCGATCCCAATGTCGGCGTGGTGACCGTGCCTGATCCGCGCCTGCAAGTGCTCTCAGACCTCTCGGGTTCGAAAAAACTGGTGCCTGCTGCGATTGAATTTGTCGACATCGCCGGCCTCGTCAAAGGCGCTTCTGAAGGTGCCGGCCTCGGCAACCAATTCCTTGCCAACATCCGCGAAACGGACGCCATTGTGCAGGTCGTGCGCTGCTTTGAAAATGACGACATCATTCACGAACTCGGCAGCGTCGATCCCGTGCGCGACATTGAAATCATCAATTCGGAACTGATTCTCGCCGACATCACCGCGATGGAAAAACGTCGCCAGTCGCGCGAAAAGAAAGCGAAATCAGGCGATAAGGAAGCGAAAAAAGAAGTCGAACTCATCGACATCCTCTTGCCCCACCTTTACGAGGGCAAACCCGCCATCACTCTCACTTTCGCGACGGAAGATCTTCCTTACATCAAAGACTTTTTCTTGCTGTCGATGAAGCGCACGATCTACGCCTGCAATGTTTCTGAGGACGAACTCGCCACCGCGAGCGCTGATCCCGATTCGCAACCTCTCGTTGCTAAGGTGCGCAAGTTCGCTGCAGAAAATTTCGGCGCCGAGGCTGTCGTCATTTCCGCTCGCATTGAAGAAGAATTGATCGACCTCGATCCCGAAGAAGCCAAGGCATTTCTCGCCGACATGGGAGTCACCGATAGCGGTGTTTCGACCTTGATTCGCGGCGTCTATCACCTACTCGGCCTGCGCACGTATCTGACTACAGGTGTGCAAGAAACCCGCGCTTGGACGATTCATGAAGGTGACAAAGCCCCCGCAGCGGCAGGTGTGATTCACACCGACTTCGAACGCGGCTTTATCGCAGCGGAAGTCGTGCACTTCGACGATCTGATCGCCTGTGGCTCCAAATCCGCCGCGCGCGATGTCGGAAAACTCCGCATCGAAGGCAAGGAATACACCGTAAAAGACGGCGATGTGATCGAATTTCGCTTCAATGTTTGATGATCTCATCCCGAATGTGACAAATGTGACACAATTGTCACATTCGTTAGATTAACCAAGTGACGGATTTGTGACAAATCTCTCGCTGTCGTCTCCCATGACCACAGCACACATGAAACTACCCGTCACACTCAGTATCGCATTTGCCACGTTCGCCCTGTCAAATGCACCCGCCGCTACCCCACTCTCTCAATGGATCGAACCAGCTTCGGCACCCAAAGCCACTCTGGCTGAGCAACTGGAAGAGTTGGGCCTGATCTATCGCAACAAACAGAATCCTACGCTGCAAGAGTTCTGGTTGCTTGGTCGCTACCACGGCCAGTATCACGATGCGGATGGTAGCCAAGGCGACAACCACGCATGGGAGGACCGCCGCGCGCGCTTTGGTTTTCAAGCACACATGTTCGATCGCCTCACGCTGCATGCTCAGTCGATCAGCGGCTCGGACTTCGATCCTCACTACAATGGCTTCACCGAACTTTGGGCTCGTTGGAGGTTCACCGATGCCGTGCAGCTCACCGTCGGCCAGCAAAAGCACCGCTTCACCCACGACCGGAACATTTCCAGTCGTTACATGAACTACCTCGAGCGCGCCCAGTTCACCAACATGATGGGCCTCGATTACACCCCTGCCGTCACGCTTTCGGGCAGAAAAGGCAAATGGGAATACTACTCGGGCATTTTCTCGAACGCCGCAGGTCGTGACATGTGGAGCTATTTCACCGAGCTTAATTCGGGCTGGTCTTTCCTCACTGCCACGACCTATGACTTTGGTAAACTCTGGGGCACGGACTCGACGTTTTTCTACGGCGGCTATGTTCACAGCGATGTCAATGACAACGCCACAAACTTCACTCGCTTCGAAGATGCCGTTTCCGGTGCGCTGATCATGACCGAGGGTCCCGCCTCGCTGATGACCGAGCTTACTGCTGGTTTTGGCGGTGAGCGCGGGGATGGCATCGGCCTGAACATCCAACCCGGTGTCTACCTGACGGATAAATTGCAAGTCGTCGCTCGCTACCAACTCGCCCTCGCCGATGAGTCGAACGGCCTCGCCGCCCAACGCCGCTATGAGCGTGAGGCCGGCCTGCCCTCGGGCGACCTTTACCAAGCCGCCTATCTCGGCTTCAATTACTACATCGCCGCTCACCGCATCAAGCTGGTCTCTGGCATTGAATACGCGCGCATGAATGACGAGGACGTCGTCACCGCGTCCATTGGCTTCCGCATGTTCTTCGGCCCTCACTCGGGCGCTCCCTTCCCCGGCAATAAGATGCTCGATGGCATCTGGTAACGCTACCGTTTTTCCCCTCGCATCGCCGACCGCCGACTCTTCGGTAGGTCGGCGTTCTTGTGATAAATTGACTCGCCTTTCCCCTCGTCTCGTTCATGGTCATGGACATGCGTTTGTTTCTTTTAGACGGCATGGCCCTGATCTACCGGGCCCATTTTGCCTTCATCACCAATCCGATCCGCAATTCGAAAGGCATCAATACCTCTGCACTTTACGGCTTTACCAACACCCTGCTCACCATCATTCAAAAAGAGCAACCCACGCATCTCGGCGTCGCCTTCGATACCCACGCGCCCACGGCTCGACACATCAAATTTCCTGCTTACAAAGCCCAGCGCGATGCCACACCCGAAGAGCTGCTCGCCGCCATCCCGCACGTCAAACGCATGTGCCAAGCATTCCGCATTCCCGTGCTGGAACTCGATGGCTATGAGGCCGATGACATCATCGGCACCCTCGCCCACCGCGCCGATACCGATGGCAGCTTTCACACTTACATGGTGACCCCCGATAAGGATTTCTCTCAACTCGTCACACCCACTTCCTCGATTTGGCGCCCCGGTCGCAAGGGCACGGACCATGAAGTCCTCGATGTCGCAGCGATTCTCCAGCAATGGGAAATTTCCCGCACCGCTCAAGTCATCGACATCCTTGGACTCTGGGGCGATGCCGCCGACAACATTCCGGGCATTCCTGGTGTCGGCGAAAAGACCGCGAAAAAACTCATCGCCCAATGGGATTCGATCGAAAATCTTATCGCCCATGCTGATCAAGTGAAAGGTAAGCTCGGCGAAAATCTCAAAGCCTACGCCGACCAAGCACTCTTATCGAAGGAACTCGCCACGATCCAAATCGATGTCCCCATCGATAGTTCGTGGGAAGACCTCGCACTCTCGCCCTATCCCGAAAAAGAAATCAAAGAACTCTTTGCCGAATTCGAATTCCGCACGCTCACCAAGCGCTTGTTTCCCGAGGCTAGCTCCACTCCAACCGCCCCAGCATCGGCTAGCGAAAGCTCCGCGTCGGTATTGCGCAACATCCGCGACACCCCCCACGAATACCACATCGCAGATACTCCCGAGGCCGTCGTGCGCTTGCTCGATGAACTTCGCGCTCAATCCAGCTTCTGCTTCGATACCGAAACCACTTCGCTCGATCCCTTTGAAGCACGTTTGCTCGGCATCTCCTTCTCCTGGAAAGAACACCACGGCTGGTATCTTCCGCTGACCGAGGATCGCGCTATCCCTGCAGAACTGCGTGCCATTTTCTCTAGCTCGCGCGAAAAAATCGGCCACAATCTCAAATACGATCTCGCTGTCTTCTCGCAACTCGACATCGCCTGCGAGGGACCCTTTTTCGATACCATGCTCGCCCACAGCTTGCTCCACCCCGAGCAACGCCACGGCATGGATCGCCTCGCCGAATCGTATCTGCACTATTCCCCCATTCCCTTCAGCCAAATCGCACAAAGCCATCCCGATGCCACAATGGCCGCCAGCGATGATTTGTTTGCCTTTGCCGAAGCTCAGCCAAAAAAGAAAAAAGATCTCTCTGTCGCCCACATTGCTCTGGAAACACTGGCAGAATACGCCACCGAAGATGCCGACATCACTTGGCAACTGGCACAATTGCTCAAACGAGAACTCGCCGACACCCAACAAACCAGCATCTTCGAAACCATCGAGTCGCCATTGCTTCCCGTGCTCGTGCGCATGGAACAACAAGGCATCGCCATCGATCTCCCGACGCTTTCCCGCATTGGTCAACAATTGCAACAAACCATCGACTCGCTCACTCAAAGCATTCATCAACACGCAGGAAAAAGTTTTAACCTGAATTCCCCCAAACAACTCGGCGAGATCTTATTTCAACAACTCCAACTCGCAGAAAAAGCTAAGAAAACCACGACTGGACAGTTTAAGACCGATGAAGCAACTCTCACGGCACTGCAAGGCACTCATCCCATCATTGATGAAATTCTCGAATACCGCGAAGCAAGCAAATTGAAGTCAACGTATGTCGATGCCCTGCCGAACCATGTGCAGCCGAAAACGCAACGCATTCACACGACATTTCACCAACTCATCGCCGCCACAGGGAGACTGGCCTCGAGCGATCCCAACATCCAAAACATTCCCGTGCGCTCAACGCTTGGTAAGCAAATTCGCCAAGCATTCATCCCTGCTCCAGGATGCACGCTGCTCAGTTGCGACTACTCACAAATCGAGCTCCGCATCATGGCCGCGCTCTCTGGCGATCCCAGCATGATTGCCGCTTTCCAAGAAAACCTCGATGTCCATCGTGCCACCGCTGCCAAAGTCTACGGCGTGGCGCTCGATGAGGTGACGAAGGACATGCGCAGTCATGCCAAAATGGTCAACTTCGGCATCATCTACGGAATCTCGGCCTTTGGTCTGAGCCAACGTCTCGGCATTTCCCGCAGCGATGCCGCACAGCTGATCGACACCTATTTCGAGGAATACCCCGGCATCAAACAGTTCATGGATCACGCCATCGCCCAAGCGCGCGAAAATGGTTTTGTCACCACCCTCAGCGGCCGTCGGCGGGCCTTGCCAGACATCCATTCTGCCAACCAAAACATCCGTGGCAATGCCGAAAGAGCGGCCATCAATACCCCCATCCAAGGCACCGCAGCGGACATGATCAAACTCGCGATGATTCAAATCGACTCCCTCCTGCGCACAGGCTCTTACCGCAGTCGTCTCCTCCTCCAAGTCCATGATGAGCTCGTCTTTGACCTCGATCGGGAAGAACAACAGCAACTCATTCCCGAAATCCTCCGCATCATGCAGCAGGCCTTACCACTCCCCCACCAAGTGCCCATCGTAGTTGAATCGGGCACTGGGGAAAATTGGCTCATCGCCCACTAGCGGCGAGTGATGACCTCGCTTCCAACCAGCCGCTCGCCATCACTTTTTGAATCTGATACTGATTGATGCGCATGCTTTCCTTCCGCGCAATCTGCAGTGTCACAGGTGCATTGGACTTCGCTTGCGTGATTTCCGCAAGCGCAATGGCCTCGGGAGATCCACGGCGCACGTATCCATACAAAATGGCATCGTGGTCAGGTTGCAACATCTTCACGCACTTCCAAGTTTCTTCGTCGACGAATTCCCCGTTGTAGTAGGAATCTGGATCAATCAACACGCGGATGATGCTTTCACAATCGCCCTGACCAGAAATCTTCGACCAGGGTTGGGAGTGATAGGCGAGAAAGGATTCTGCATCGACTTTCCAGACGCCCTCTTCAAACACCAAAAAGGCCAGACGATATTGCCCTGACTCGAAAATCACCATGACTTTCTCCACAGGAACCGCCAATGTTTGATCCATGCCCAGCCATTTGCAGCGTCTGACTTTCCCTTGTTTTTCAAAAAACGCCCGCAACTCTCGCCATCCCTCCTCAGGGGATTCATGCAGCAGGCGCGAACGTTGACGAAATGCCTCGGCATTGGCCGATTCCATCCAAGCCTCCACCAGGGCAATGCCTTCTTCAGGAGGCAGCACAGGCAGCGAAAATTCGTGCTCGCGCGAGCTCGGCGCTTTGACCGTCGTCGCGTCGGTTCGCGAGGCACACTGATACACGGATAGCACTGTGCCGAGCAGTAGCATGGCACAAACCATCCAGAGACGTGGCAGGTAGTTCATGATGTAGGTTTTTTGGTGAGATTGATGATCGAGAAACAGTCGCAAAAAATCCATAAAGCCTTACCACCCTGCCATAACAGCAGGACCATCTTTAAAAAAGAAGCGATGCACAAGGACATCGCTTCTTAGGGTTTTTGGGGAAAAGAACAATCCTGCACCTGCACACGACCTCGCTTACGCGGAACGCCGACGACGACGCAGCAGCAAGCTCGCACTCAAGACACCCAGCAGCGAAGCGCTGGTTTCGGGAATGGCGTTGACCTCGGAGGCGATGGTATAGTTGAGGTAAATCGAGTTGCCGATTTGAGTCAAAGAGAATTCACCGCGAGTAGAATCCAGAAGCCCGGGAATCACCGCATCCATCAGCGAACCACCCAAAGTCAAATTGTTGGCTCCGGTGATAGTGCCGCCTGTAACTTTGAAAATCTCCCAACCGTTAGTGCCAGTTTTACTGGTATCCCAGAAGGAGTTACTCCAGTCGACCGCGCTGCCGGTAAAATCAAAATCGAGCGCCAAGGTCGTAGCACCAGCAAAGTTCAAATTGCCTGTTACATTGATGGCATCGTAGTTTGTTCCACGATCTGATGTCGAATTGGCAATCAATTCCCAGAGAACGCTCGCACCAGCATCGTAGGTCAAGCCGTTGCCAAAGGTCTGCAAACCAGGGCTGTTACCAGGGCTATGGATACCGGAAATGGTCGTTGCACCGCTGATGGTGCCGCTACCTCCCAGGGTCGCTCCAGAGTTCACCGTCGTCGCACTGGCTGAAGTGCCATTGACGATCAAGGTGCCCGCTGTGACAGTAGTGGTTCCACTGAAGCTATTGCTACCCGTCAAACGCAGCGTTCCCGCACCCGACTTGGTGAGCCCGTGGTCCGTGCCACTGATGCCTCCGCTCAGCGTCGTTGTTGTGCCAGCGGCCCCGGTGTAGGTCAAACGATTGCCCAATACAATGTCGGCGCTGACGGTGTGACTGCCTGCCGAGTTATTCATCGCACCGGCATTCGTCGCATTGCCCAAGCCGATCGATCCATTGCCTGTTCCTTTGGCAATGGTGTAACTGTTGCTCGCATTGTTGAAATTCAACTCGCGTAGTTGAGGCGCTGCACCATCGAGAGTAATCGTACGTGCAGCTGTCGCTGCATCGCCAAAGGTCGCAGTGTCACCCACACTCGCCGTTCCATCAAGACCCGGCGTGCCGCCATTCGTGTCCCAACGGTTAAAATCTGTCGTCGTGTTGCCCCAAGAACCATCGGCATTGACATTCCATGTGGATCGACCAGTATAACCCGTGCCGTTCACCGTAATTGTGCGCGAGCCCACAGAAACAGCTGTCCCAACGCGCGTCGAGCTACTACCAGTCTGGGTCGAGCTAAAGTTAAGTTGCACCGTGCCGCTCTGCGAACCCGCAGCATTCGTCACACCAAGGGATATGTTGTTGCTGCCACCCTGCGCCGTATGGGCGCCCGGCACACTGTTCACCACCGCGCTGCCCGTGACGGTGCCCTGCGCAACTAGCAAAGATTCAGTGAGGTTGCCCGAAGTCGCTGGGGCTACGTTATTGTATGCCACGGTCGTTGTC
>JBDLWB010000225.1:0-8911 GCA_039804425.1 Verrucomicrobiota bacterium | reverse complement strand
GAGCAATTGTCGCCTTTTTCCGGTTCGCGTTCCCAGATCGTCACGCGATGTCCTTGCTGCAGGGCGTAGTAGGCAGAGCACAAACCAATGACGCCGCCGCCGATGATAAAAACGTGTCGATCTTTGCTCATAAAATTCGTCGGCGCACGATGGCATGGAATCGTGCGAATGACCAGTCGATAGCCCGACGAATTTCGTCATCCTGATTCGAGGGAATGAACATGCCAACTGATGCTGAGGATGCGGGTCCTAACGTCCTAAACAAATCCGCCCGCAATGAGCGGGCGGAGGGAGCAAAGCCGGTTGGTTGCCCAAATTAGCGTTGCGGGATGGAATAATAGATTTGCTCCAGCGCCATCACGGTGTAGGCGGTCGTCAATACGGCATTGGATTCCATCCAGCGGCCGTTGTCATTGAACCATGATCCATCCTCGCGT
Organism: Verrucomicrobiota bacterium; assembly: GCA_039804425.1. Taxonomy (GTDB): domain Bacteria; phylum Verrucomicrobiota; class Verrucomicrobiia; order Verrucomicrobiales; family Akkermansiaceae; genus UBA956. Next base: position 8,474 of record JBDLWB010000225.1, on the reverse strand, counting down.
TGCTGACGGAGCAGTCGCTCACACAAATCTTTGCGCCAGTCGACCTCTTTGCCATCGGCTGTCTTCAACTTGTCGATTCCTGCTGCCGCAAGAGCCTTCGACATCGTATTGTAGTAATAATAAAGCCCTTGAGCACCGACACCCGGGTTTTCTTCCAACGTGTAATTTTTCCCGAGCCATTCTTTTACGGCGACCACGCGAGGATCATTGCTGGATACTTGCGCGTAAATCATTGAGAGCAAACCGGCATAAGACATCGAGCCATACGAACGCAGTGGTACGCGACCATTGGCATCGGGCTTCGCGTCGACCTTGCTTTCGTTAGGTCCATAAATGAATCCACCTTTGTCCTTCGGATCTTCCGTGGCCCACTCGCTGGAGTTGCTTTCTTTCAAATTTTGGCAACGAGACAGGAAAGACACCGCAGCATCCCAATCGAGATCGGGCTGATCGCCGTGCTTGCCATCTTCGATGACTTTTTTCGAAAGCGCGAGTGCTTCGATGGCGAGGTAGGTGTTCGACATGTCTGAGCGGTCATTTTTCGAACCATAGCCAATGCCACCATCATTCGGTCCATCGGGCTTGCCTTTGACGCCGGTGTCCCATTGATTGTTGATCAGGTGCTTGCGCGCGCGAACGATGGTAGCTTCAAACGCTTCATCGCCGGCAGAGCTGAGAGCGGTCACTGCGGTGGCGGTGTTGTAGACGCTGAGTCCACGTTGGTAAATGCCGCCATCTTCTTTTTGTTGTTGCAGCAGCCAAGAAAAGCCTGACTTCACATGCGCTGGGCGTTCGCCTGGTTTCAGGTTCGGATCACGCACCGCGGCGGTGAGAGCGAGCGCAGTGAACGCGGGCAGTTGCGGGTCATCCCAGAAGCCTTCAGGTTTCTGTTGTTTAGCGAGCCATGCATTGCCGCGCGCGATGGCTTGTTTCATTTCCTCTTGGAGCGACACATACGGCGAGGTGTTGCCAAGGGCGAGGCTGGCCGTGGTGAGTAGGACAAAGAACGACTTCATGGTTTCGGTGGTGAATTTGGGTTATGGTGTGGTTGAATCAAAAGAAATACAGGCGTGCCTTGCGGAGGGATGCGTTTGGTGAAAGGAATCCACACGTCGTCGCTGAAACGGTCATCTCCTGCATAGAGCATCAGCGAACCGCGACTGACAAAAATGGAGGCAATGTCGCCGGTTTGGTCGGCCAAAAACGAGCCTTCGTAGATCATCGACCCTCCGTAGACCCAAGGGATGGTCTTCATGGGCTTCGCCGTTTTTTCATACTGAATCCAATCGGCGAGTGCAGCTTGTTGTGTCTTGCCATTCGCTTCCCACTGCACCTTGAGGTCGATGCGTGCGGCTTTTTTGGTCTCTTCCGGCACTTTCGGGAATTCTCCACTAAGAATGCCGCGTTCTTTTTCGATCGCATACAATTCCTCAGAAGCCACGTAACGCAGCAATGTCATCACCACATGGATGTCGGTGGCGGAACAGGAAGTGATGAGCAATGATTCATGCACTTTGCCATTTTCGTGGACGACGGCAAATTCGAGAAGACCTTCGGTCATATTGACGCGACAGGGCACGCGGACTTGGCGGGATTTGGGATCAAAAATGATGTCGCCATACTGCATGAGACCGTCTTCCCGCTTGCTCATGGTGGGGGTGGGCCTCGGCTTGCCAACAGCCACCTCTGGTGCTGTCGGCGGCGGGGGAGTCGGCGGAGATTCCGCCCATGCCCACGTGGGAATGCAAAGCAAACAAAGGAACTGCCATTTCATGTTCAGAAAGATAACGAGGCGAAAGGAAAAATCTTGGAAAAAATTAGGCTTTTTTTGCACAAAGTTGAGAAATCCAAATTTCCCAAGCGCGTCGGGTGATGCAACTCTGGATCCAGGCCGATGGATCTTCTTGACTCGGCAGTTCCAGTAAGGGTTGAAGCCCTGGCTGTTGCGCGAGAGAGTCGCGGATCAATTGATAGAGGTGTTTGAGCAAAAGGTTTTTTTGCTCTTGGGGGAGGGTGGCTGTCAGCGGAAACGATGCTGTTTTGGTGCTGCCTGTTTTGACTTCCGTCCCCGCAAACCAGAGTGCGATGGGCTGACGCGGAGCATCGGCCGGAGGCATGGCTCCTGCTTTCAAAGCGAGTTGGCATTCCATCAGGCCTGCCGAGGCGTTTTGCATCATTAGCACGATGTCTCGCAACATCGGCTCGATCACTGCTGCGTGTTCACGGTCGCAGCTTACATGCAAGGTGACGTGCCGCGTACCAATTGGATCAACATGCCACAGGGGCAGTTGGGGGCGCAGTCGCAGCATCGCCTTACGCGCAAATTCGAGTTGTTCGGGAAGTGGCGTGGAAGCGTCAATCACTCGCTCCCAAGCGAGCAGTGCGTATTGGATTTCACCTCGCAATTCCAATTGTGTGGCCGCTTCGATTAACGCATCGGCCCCGCGCGCGGCAACGGGCATTAGGGCGTCGAGCGCCGGTGATACCTTGATGTCGCCGAGATCGAGGTCCTGGGGATCGGGTGAGTTGGTGTCAGGGACTTCGACATCGGGATTCGGCACCGCGAGCCGAGTCGGCCGAACCTTGATCGCCTTACGGGGTTCTTCTGGTGCAATCGAGCCCGTGGCCTTGAGTTCTTCAGTGAACTCTTTGCGGATTGCCGCCAGCGATGGTTCTGCGGGTGGTGTCAAAAAATCTTGATCCTTGGTACCCAGCCACCAAATGATGCCGATGGTGAGCAGAGAAATGGGCAAGGATAATTTCAGAGGAACGCGCACGGCCGAAGACTAGAAGGCAGTGTGCGAGAGCGCAAGAAAGATTGAAAGCGAGCGAAGAAGGCACAAAAAAAGCACGGAGTGAACCGTGCTTCTTTTTGATACGAGAATGCCGATAGGATTACGCGTCTGCGGACTTCACCAAGGTCGCACGCTTGCCTACGCGGGAGCGGAGGTAGTTGAGTTTCGCGCGACGCACTTTGCCGCGGCTGGTGACTTCGATCTTAGCGATACGTGGTGTGTGAACGGGGAATACGCGCTCCACGCCTTCGCCGTAGGAAATTTTGCGAACGGTGAACGAAGAATTGATGCCGTGGCCTTTGCGACCGATGACCAGACCGGCGAAGATCTGAACGCGCTCTTTGCCACCTTCCACAACGCGGCAATGCACTTTGACGGAATCTCCTACGTTGAAGTCGGCGATGTCCGATTTCAGCTGCTCGTTTTCGATTTTAGCGATGATGTTCATGGTCGTAAGTAGGAGATGAATGTGAATGTTCTTGGGTAGCGGCTCAACCAAAGAGCGGCGCGAGGGGCGCGCAAGCTAGAGGTTTTTCGCTGCGATGGCAACTGTGAATTTCAATTTTTGGCGATTTTTTGCAAAAATCATGGATTTTGCTGCAAAAACTCCAGTGCCGCAGGGCTTCCGGGGTGGATGGTGCGGTAAAAGCAGGAATTGCGACCCGTGTGGCACGCGCCGCCGCCCGCTTGTTCGACGTAGAGGATGACGGCATCTTGGTCGCAGTCGGTGCGCATTTCGATGATTTTCTGGATTTGTCCCGAGGTGGCGCCTTTGTGCCAAATTTCTTGGCGCGAGCGCGACCAATACACGGCCTCACCTTTTTCGAGTGTGAGGCGGAGCGACTCGCGATTCATCCACGCGAGCATCAGCGGTTCGCGAGTGTGGGCATCGATGGCGACCGCTGCGAGCAGTCCGTTTTCATCGAATTTTGGCGCAAATTCGAGGCCGTCTTCGATTTGTTTTTTATCAATGCGGGGAGCAAAGCAAGAGCAGGAATCGTCGTTCACGCGGGCAGGTTAGAGCAGAACGACCGATTGGCAAGTCAGAAGCATGCTGGATGAAGGTACGCAGATCAAGCTGGGGAGTGAGTCTTCCGTGATAGGATGGCAAACTGGTGATCGAGACTGGTTTTGACAGAATTTCAGAATTTTCAGAATTTCGTTATGGTAAGCATCCCGTGTTGCGCCATTCTTCTCTTGATCGAGAAACAATGCTCGTCAAAGAATCTGTGCCATCTGTGAAATCTGTGGTTCAACGGGTGGCGTGAGAATGCCGATAGAGTGACAGACAATTGGTGAGACTGACGGCGAATTTTTGACAGGATGGACAAGATTTTCAGGATTTTTTAGGGGACGGATTGCCGGATGGGGAGGAATGCACGGAGATACAGCTGGGGAGTGATTCTTCCGTGGTAGGATTGCATCGTCTGAATCGCCACCAGGCAGAAAAAAAGCGCTCGCTTCCGCAGAAACGAGCGCGATCGAAAGAAGGCGACGAATTACTTCTTCGGCATAATCGGGCTGGCGAGATCCTGCAAATCGGAGGGCTTGACGTTTTTCGCTTCGCCATTGAACGAGAAATTCGTTGGCTGGTAGGGGCCTACGAAGTCGATGTTCAGATCCGGCTTGATGTCTTTTTCCATGCTCAGTGTCCAGAACACGCCGTTGAGAACCATGCGACGATAGTTGTCATCGAGCATGTCCTGCGAGGCTCCTTGGGTGCTGTGGAAAACGCGACCTTTTTTGCCGGAAGGTGAGGTGTATTCGCGCGTCCAAGTGCAGGGCATTGGTGGACGTGTGGCATCGAGATCCGCCTTCGGATCCATCGACACCATGGGCTGGCTGTTGGCGATGACGGTGAAATCAGCGCCCGCAATCGCTTCGTAGGCACCTGCATAGACATAGGCACCATCTTTCACTCCGCGCAAAATCGGATGACTTTTCTGCGACTCCACCAATTGAATGCGTGTGGCTTGCTTGTGATTTTCGCCATAGTGACCGATCCAGGTATTGCCGAGCACTTGGTGGCCGAAGCCTTTTTCGTAGCCTGCGACCTTGGAGTCGTAGCTGTATTTCGCAATCGGACTATTGCCTTTGATTTGGAATGCGTGCGAGGAAGTGCGCAGGCCTAAGACCGGACCACCGCGTTCGAGGTAATCGATGATGGGCTGCATCTGCTCCACGGATGGATGAAGGAAACGTGCGAAGACAAAAAACAAATCGGCATCTTTCAGGGCTTCGATCCCAGGAAGGTTCGATGAGCCTGCTTGGATATGACCTTTGCCATCAATGCCGAACACGACCGTGCAGCGGAAACCATGATGCTTTGATAAAATCCGTGCGAGGGCCGGGCAGGCTTCTTCGCTGCGGTATTCGTGATCCGATGCCAAAAAGACAATGTGCTTGCCCTTGCCGGGGCCTTCGCCGCCTTCATACACCAATTGAGCCGTCGCCACTGAAGAACACATCAGAGCGGAGAGTAACGTAAGGAATTTCATAGCAGCACTGAAGCTAGCGGGCTGCGCCGATCAATCAAGCGATTCCTTTCACCATGGCAAACGCATTTTCATTTGTTGATCTTGCGACGCACGACATACAGTGGCGGCGGATTGCATCCGCCATGCCAAAAAAATCGTTCATGGGCCTGGCGCTTGGAAAGCACCGCCACGTATGAGCGATCAATCAAGCGATTCCTTTTACCAACTTTTCTAACCCCTCCATCATGCGCGCACGCGGACAGCCGAAGTTGAATCGGACATGCTGCGGTACGCCGAAAAACGCACCATCGGAGAGGAAAAGCCCCGATGCTTTTTCCCAATGCGTTGCCGGATTCTCCCAACCCAGAGCGCGGCAATCCATCCAGCTCAGATAGGTGCCTTCGTTCCAGTTCAGCACGATTTGTGGCGCATGGGCCGAAAGATACGCATGCATCACGCGCTGATTTTCCGCGAGATACGCCAAGAGCTGCTGACGCCATGGCTCGCCCGACCGATAAGCCGCCTCGGCGGCGTAGTAGCCGAAGGTGTTGATTTCCGATTGCGTGTGACCCCGTGCCGCGGTGAAACGGCGCTTGAGGGAATCGTGGGTGATCACCGCATAGGCAATCCCGATGCCGGCGATGTTGTAGGTTTTCGACGGCGAGAGCAGGGTGATGATGCGATTGTGATACTCGGTGGGAAGTCGATGCCCACAAATGTGCGGCGTTTGGGTTTCGTCGAATATCAGATCGCAGTGAATTTCGTCCGAGACCAGCACCAGATCATGGCGTTGGCAGAACTGGGCGAGTTGCAGGAGCTCATCGTAGGAAAAAACTCGACCTAAGGGATTTTGCGGATTGCTGAGCAGAAACAACTTGGTCTGTGGCGTGATGGATTTTTCCATCGCTTCAAAGTCGAAGGTCCATCGACCTTGCTGCTGCACGTGAGGAATGCTGATCAGCTCCACAGCGCGGGCATCGTGATGGACATTGAGAAATGGCGGATACGAGGGCGTGCAGGTCATCACCGCCTCGCCTGGTTGGCAAAACGCTTTCACCGCGAGCGATAGCGCGGGCACGAGGCCGCCAAGCCAGACGATGTGATCGGCGGAGACCACGACCTGATGTCGGTCTTGCAGATACTGCAATGTGGCATCGATCAGCCCCTGATGAGCCTGTGCATAGCCATAGATCGGATGTTTCACCCGAGCGATGAGCGCCTCTTGAATTTCCGGGGCCGAGGCGAAATCCATGTCGGCCACCCAAAAAGGATCCAGTTCGGGGCGACGATCATACTTGATGTTGCCCTGGCCACGTCGCGGAATCACGGTGTCGAAATCGTATTTCATGTCCTGAGGCAACGCTGACGCATGACACGCGAAAAATCCAGTCGATATTCCCGCGCTGACACGCGGCATGATGCTTGACGGAGCATTTTCCTGTGATAAGAACGGGAAGCATGCGACAATCATTGACGACATTTTTCTCCTTTCTTGCCATCCTCAGTTCGAGCCACGCGGACATTGGCGTGAAAAAAATCGCCGAGGGCTTCCAGCGCCCGGTGTGGGTCGGAGCGCCCAAAGTTTCCACCAAGCAGCTCTGGGTGATGGAGCAACACGGTGCCGTCACCGCCATCAAACTCGATAGCGGCGACAAGAAGCTGATGCTCGACATCCACGATCGCGTCAGCCGAGAAGGCAATGAAGAAGGCATGCTCGGACTCGCCTTTGCGCCCGACTTCGATCGCAGCGGGCGTTTTTACATCAACTACACCGACAAAGAACACTTCACCTGCATCTCGCGTTTTGTGCTGAAAAATGGCAAGGTCGATGCTGCGCAAGAGGAAGTCATTTTGCGCTACAAACAAGATTTCCAAAACCACAACGGCGGCTGGCTCGACTTTGGCCCCGATGGCATGCTTTACATCGGCAATGGCGATGGCGGGGCAGCGAATGATCCCAAACAGCGTGCGCAGGACATGGAATCATTGCTCGGGAAAATTCTTCGTCTCGATGTCTCCCCAGCGAAAGGATACGCGATTCCTCAAGACAATCCCTTTGCCAAAAGCAAAAAGGCCAAGCCGGAAATTTGGTCCTGCGGCCTGCGCAATCCCTGGCGTTGTTCCTTCGATCGTGCCACGGGCGATTTCTGGATTGCCGATGTCGGCCAAAATCACTGGGAAGAAATCAACGTCATTCCCTTCCGCGATGCTGCGGGTGCCAACTTTGGTTGGCGACTGCGCGAAGGGGAGGTCGCCACTCCCGCTGGCGGAGTGGGCGGGGAAAAGCCATCGCCCTGTGTCGATCCGATTTACGTCTATCGCCACGGCTCTGGACCGACCGAAGGATTTTCCGTGACCGGAGGTTTTGTCTATCGAGGTCCGATCAAGTCCCTGCAAGGCCGCTACATCTTCGCCGATTACCAAAACCCGCGCATCTGGTCATTCGTGGCAAAGAAAGGCAAAGCAACCGATTTCCAAGATCACACCGATGCCCTACAGCCAGAAGGCGGGAAAATTCGTCTCATCCCCAGCTTCGGTGAAGGCACCGATGGCAGCCTCTACCTCGTCGACCACAGCGGCCCAATCTACGAGGTCATCGAAAAATAACCAGATCTTACGCTCCCAGAGAGCTTTGCCAAAAAACCCCGAGTCCCATCGCCGTAACGAGCCAATACGGCATGGGGTTGCGACGTTTTTGTTGCTATTGCATCGTTTTTCTATCGAACAAAAAATCATCATGTCATCGCGCTAAGATAGTTCCCTTAGTCCGAATACCCATAACGCGAACGATGCACATGACGAGTGTATCGTTCTTCATCACTGGATTCGCAATATTTTCCAAGCATCAACGCCAGTTCGAGTACCTCGAATCTCTAAGGGGAGCGGCCTGATCTTGCGCCCGACTGCAACAAAACCGTCGCACTCTACACCATGATGGAAGGTCTCGACACGAGAGCAATAGCGATCTACCACCGCACCCGGGATGTGTTTCTCTACTTCAAGCTGACTTTCGATGCGCCGCCGCCGGTGGAGTGTCTATACCATTGTTCCTAGCCGGTTTCTTATTTGCTGACAAAATTCGAAATACGCTTGCAAAAAAACGAATCATTTGATAGTGATTTCCCCGAATGAATCAATACCTAAGTCTTTGTGTAAACCCCCAATTATTACTCCTAACATCTGATCTTTTTGCTATTTCTGT
>JBDLWB010000224.1:0-7951 GCA_039804425.1 Verrucomicrobiota bacterium | reverse complement strand
ATGACATGGCCTCATCGCGCTTAGCCAATCGCTTGCCATTCGCATCGCATACCAATGCATGATGTTCGTACTGCGGTTGCGGCAAATTCAATAATCGCTGCAACATCACATGCACATGCGTAGAAGCCCACAAATCTTCTCCTCTGGTCACAAGGCTAACGTCCTGCGCCGCGTCATCAACGACAACCGCGAGATGATAGGAAACGCCAATATCTTTTCGCGCAATGACAACGTCTCCCAAACGCGTCGCATCGAGCAAGACCTTTCCTTTGCGTCGATCATTCCAGCTCAAAACACCGCATGCTGCCGCTGCTTGGTGAGCATCCAAGCGCCATGCCCATGAAGAGGATTGCGCCATTCGTTGCAAGCGTTCTTCTTCGCTTAATGTACGACATGTGCCAGGGTAAAGGATGCCCTCTTGTCCATCTCCCTGCTGCGGAGCACTGGCCATCATGGCAATTTCTTTTCTGGTGCAAAAGCACGGATAAACCATGCCGAGATCACGCAATCGAGCCAATGCCGCATCATACACATGTCCACGATCGCGCTGTCGCCACGGTGTGCCATGCCATGATATGCCTAGCCAACGCAGATCATCTTCGATAGCAGCATAATACTCATCTCGCACTCGCGTGATGTCGATGTCTTCGAATCGAAGCAACATCGACCCACCCTCTCGCTGCGCCACATCAAACGCAATCCATGCTGCCAAGGCATGCCCGAGATGCAGATGTCCTGTAGGACTTGGCGCGAATCGCGTAATCATGGATCGTTCAAGAACGCGCGTCGCACAATCGCTGTGCCGCATGATGAAATGCTGCCGAGGCCGGATTGCCAGCAGGATCTTGCAAAGCCACAGGGGCCCCTTGATCTCCTCCTTGAGAAATCGGAATCTGAATGGGAATTTGCGCCAACAACGGAACGCGCAGTTTTTCTGCTTCACGCACACCACCCGCTTCACCAAAAAGGTAATAACGCTTGCCAGCATCACATTCGAACCACGACATATTTTCGATGAGTCCCAGGATGGGCACGTTCACTTTTGCAAACATGCTCACAGCTTTGCGCGCATCGATCAATGCCACTTCTTGTGGCGTGGTCACAATCACCGCTCCATGCAAGGCAACGGTCTGAACAATGGTCAACTGAATGTCACCCGTGCCAGGTGGCAAATCGAGAATCAGATAATCAAGCTCACCCCATGCTACTTGTCGCAGAAATTGCTGTGTGTAGCGTGTTGCCAAGGGACCGCGCACGATTACGGGTGATCGTTCTTCTAACAGAAGTCCCATCGACATGATTTTCAACCCTTGCGTCTCAATCGGAATGATTTCGTCTTGCTCATTGGCCAATGGTTTTTCATGACAACCAAACATCATCGCAATCGATGGCCCATAAAGATCACAGTCGCACAAACCCACTTTCGCACCCGTCTTGGCAAGGGCAATGGCAAGGTTGGAGGAAACTGTTGATTTGCCCACACCGCCCTTACCTGAAGCCACAGCAATGATTTTTTTCACGCCGGGAATCGAAGAAGTACCCGCTTGAGCTGATGGTGCTTGTGCGGTGGGGTCTTTGATATCGATATCGACCTTCACTTGCGTGAAATCAGGTAGTTGATCCAAAACCTCATGGCATTGTTTGAAAATCTGCTGCGGAATCTCAGCATCACGCGTCTGAATTTCCAATCTGACGCGCAATTGCGTGCCATCGATCTGAATGTCTTTTACCAAACCAAATGAGACAATGTCCCGAGAAAATCCGGGATAACGGATGGAGCGTAAGGCGTCGCGAATGAGGTCGGTGTTCATGAGAAAAAGAAGAGCACGTTGATAGGGACAACTCTGCGGTCTGGCAATACTGGATCAATCAGGAATCATTTCTGTGGCTCACTCGGCGCTTCCTTAGGCGCCGGCTTGTCTTCACCCTCAGGCACAAACAAGAGCGTCACACCATTGATGCAAAAGCGTTGATCCTTGGGCGTGGCAAAACCCTCACCTTGAAACAAGTGGCCAAGGTGGCCTTCGCAGCCCGCACACAAGACTTCAACACGTCGCATCCCATGGGATAAATCCTCTCGAAGGATCAAATTCTTGTTGTTGCTCGCATCAAAAAACGAGGGCCATCCGCAGCGTGAATCAAATTTGTGCTTCGACGAAAACAACTCAGCACCACAACCAACACAGTAGTATGTGCCACCACCTTGTTTTTTGAACTGATGATAAACGTCTCCATTCGGTGCCTCAGTGCCAGCTTGACGCAAGACACGGTATTGCTCCGGCGTAAGTTGTGCTTTCCACTCGGCAGCCGTTTTTTCGACTTTTCCTTGAGGTGCAATCGGCGCAGTTGCTTGTGTTTTCATCGGTTTCTGTGGTGCGGATTCTTGAGCAATGATCAGTCCCACACCTAGGGCGATCACGACAGCTGAAATGAATTTGAATCCGAATTTCATGAGCAGAGCCTACGCCAGAATGCGGCGGAATCAAGCGAATCGCTCGATGATTTTCCCAAGACGATCTTTTGCCTCTGCCGGCCACATCGCCCGTGGGGTCATGATGGCTCCATCGAGCGAACGATGCTCGGGCCAGTCTGGCCTGAGCGGAATTTGCGGAATCACGCGCTGAATGATCGACTTAGCCGCAGCAACATTCGCTTGCAAATGGCTCATCACCGCATCTGCCGTGACGGCATGTTCTTCGATTTTCCAACAGTCATAATCCGTAATCATCGCCAACGTCGCCAAGGCAATTTCTGCCTCACGCGCCAATTTCGCTTCAGGCAAATTGGTCATGCCAATGACATCGAAGCCGGATTGACGATTGGCCTCACTCTCCGCTCGCGTGGAAAAGGCAGGACCATCCATGTTCACATAGGTGCCACCATCGTGCACCGGAAGTTTTTCCGCCACCGCTGCCTCATGCAATAATGCGCGCAATCCAGCACTGACTGGATCAGCGAAACTCACGTGCCCCACCACTCCTTTGCCAAAAAAGGTATGATGCTCCCGCCTGCTGGTGCGATCGAAATATTGATCCGGCAACACCACATGACGCGGCTGATATTGTTCTTTCAAACTACCAACGGCGGTGACGCAAATCAACCAGCGCACATCAAGCTCACGCAAAGCCCAAATGTTGGCTTGATGATTGATTTCTGTAGGTAAAAGCCGATGCCCGCGACCATGGCGCGGCAAAAACCACACCTTGCGCCCCCCCATCATGCCACCAATCAAAGCATCGCTCGGCGCGCCAAAGGGCGTAGACATGACGAGCTCATCGCTTTTTGCGAAACCATCCATCTCGTATAATCCACTGCCGCCTATGATGCCAATCGCCGGTTCGCTCATGATGTGTCAGACTGGCAAAGCAGCTCCTCGCTGGCAATCGCGATTTTTTTCTGAAATCGCCACCTTGCGAAAATACGCAACATTTTTCGCAACCTGCGCGCAGCACCAGAACTTTTCCTAGCTCATGATGCCAGCATGTCTGCTGTGAGCAATCTAGCAAATTTTCACCACTGGTTGCTTGATGGCAAACCCAATGCTCTTGCCTATCCGCAGGTCATGGCTGTGCATGGAACTTGTGCTTATCCTTGGCTCACCACGGCAATCGCCAACTATCTCAACGAATACGACGATCAAGCGAATGGTCACTGGATCTGCGCGAATGCTGATTTGATCGAAACCATCGCTGGCGACGCGATGCAAAGAAGGTTGTTAGGTGTTGATCAAACTTGCGAAAAATGCCCGCCCACTGGGCCATGTGGTTTGCGCAAAGTCATCAAAGGCATGGCACAACGCGGGCATGTGATCATCGAGTCCATCCACGCCACTGCCGCCACGGAGGGGCTTGAGGGTGTCTTTCATGTCTCGCTCACTAAAGGCCTCAAGGACTGTCACGTTTATGTTCATGCCGAACGCTTTGATGAACGCTGCCTCGCTCCCATCATCGCCGACATCTATCTGGAATGGTTCCAATGCAGTTTCCGGCGAGCGCCGATCAAATGAAAATTTTTGCGCAAAAGATGATCAACCGCGCTGAGACATGTCTCTGTTGATCTGTTTTTCTCTAGGCACTCCCATGAACGTTCTCGCACTCACCATTCTCATCAGCTCCTGCCTTGGAGGGATTTTTATCCTGTGCTTCCTCGGTCAAGTTCGCTCACTGCGACGTTCTTCTCCCGAACGCGACTCTCTCCTACCGCTCGAAAATCAACCGCCGAAATGATTCACCGCTTCCACTCATGAACCAAACAAAAACAAATACTACGATCACCTACGACGATACCTCTGTCCGACAATTCATAATTGCCTCAATCATCTGGGGCATCGTCGGTATGCTGGTAGGTGTCATCATCGCCACGCAACTTTCTTGGTGGCAAATGAATGGCAAATTTCTTGAATCCATCTCCTTCGGATTGTTCCAAGGCGAGGGCTTGTCTTATTTGACCTTCGGGCGACTGCGCCCCCTACACACGAATGCGGTCATTTTTGCTTTCGTCGGCAATATGATGTTTGCTGGGGTGTATTACTCGACGCAGCGACTGTGCAAAGCGCGCATGGCTTCGGACAAACTCTCCCGACTCCACTTCTGGGGTTGGCAAACGATCATCGTCGCCGCTGCGATCACGCTTCCCGCTGGTCTCACACGTGGCAAGGAATATGCCGAACTCATTTGGCCGATCAATATCGCCGTGGCCCTGATCTGGGTGGTCTTTGCCATCAACTTTTTCCTCACACTCGCGAAACGCAATGAGCCCAGCCTCTATGTCGCTCTGTGGTTCTACATCGCCACCATCATCACGATTGCGATGCTCTACATCGTCAACCACCTCTCGATCCCGACCTCGTGGATTCACTCGTATCCGATTTTCGGTGGACTCCAGGATGGTCTGGTGCAGTGGTGGTATGGTCACAATGCGGTCGCGTTTTTCCTCACCACGCCGATCCTCGGCATCATGTACTATTTCCTGCCGAAAGCCGCCAATCGTCCGGTATATTCGTATCGACTTTCCATCATTCACTTTTGGTCCTTGGTTTTCATCTACATTTGGGCCGGTCCACACCACTTGCTGAATACCGACCTACCACGCTGGCTGCAAATGCTGGGCATGTTGTTTTCTCTGATGCTCTGGGCACCTTCCTGGGGAGGCATGCTCAATGGATTGCTCACTCTGCGAGGCGCTTGGGCAAAACTCCGCACGGATCCTGTGATCAAGTTTTTCGTTGCTGGTATTACGTTTTACGGCATGGCGACCTTTGAGGGCCCACTGCTTTCGATCCGGGCGGTGAATGCCATTTCGCATTATACCGACTGGACCATCGGCCACGTGCACTCCGGTGCGCTCGGCTGGAATGGCTTCATGGCTGCAGGCTTGTTTTACTGGCTCGCTCCTCGTCTGTGGAAAACGAATCTGTGGTCCACTGCTCTCGCCAACATGCACTTCTGGATCGGCCTTGTCGGTATCCTGATTTATGTCGCTGCGATGTGGACGGCTGGCATTTCTCAAGCTCTCATGCTCCATGAAATTGCTCCCTCGGGCACTACCTTGAAGTATGAATTCATCGATACTCTGAAATCGATCCATGTGGAATATTTCCTCCGCTCCTTCGGTGGCTTGCTCTATCTCATCGGCTTCATCCTCTGCGGTATCAATATCCTCATGACAGCACGCTCAGGAGTCGCCACGAATGACTCTGTCGAAGTCGCCGTCGTTGCTCGTGAGAAAAAAGACACCATGCTCTGGGGCGAATCGCTGGTGAATGATCCGCTCGCTTACATTTTCCTCGGCATCATCCTAGTCTGCCTGTGGTTCTTCTTGCCCGCTCACGCGAACCTCGGTGCCTTGGCAGCTGCCATTTTGCTCGCCATCAAGGCCGTGCGCTCATTCCAAACGAATAAGGAAACATGGGTCAATTGGCACGAACGCTTGGTCGATAACTACTTGCCCTTCACCCTGCTGGTCTTTGTCTCGGTCGCCATTGGCGGCGCGCTGCAAATCATTCCCTCGCTCGTCGTCAATCGCGATAAAAACATCGAGGGCCGATTGCAGGAACTTTACACTCCATTAGAACTCGCCGGACGCGACATCTATGTCAGTGAAGGCTGCTACAACTGCCACTCGCAAGCCATCCGCACGCTCAAACCCGATGTGATGCGCTATGGTCGAAATGGCATAGCCGATGACTATTCGCATCTCGGCGAATCGCTCTACGATCACCCCTACCAGTGGGGTTCGAAACGCACTGGTCCCGATCTCGCACGGGAAGGCGGCTCGATTGTTAAAGGAGCAAAACTGATGCGCAGTGGTCGCCGCGACAATGTCTGGCACTTCAACCATTTCCTCAATCCACGGGAAACATCGAAGGGATCGAATATGCCAAACTATCCTTGGTTGTTCGAAAGCAAGACTGACTTCAAATCACTGCCGAAAAAAATCGCGGTGCAACAAAAAATCGGCGTGCCTTGGCCTGCCATGTCGAAGGATGAAATCGAACAAAGCGCCCGCGGCCAAGCCATGGAAATCGCCGATAGTCTGGTCAAAGGCGGTGTCTATCTCACAGCCAAGCCCGATCTCAGTGGCGATGCCCTGCGCAATTACCTTTCCGAGCAACAAGTCGTCGCACTGATCGCCTACATGCAAAAACTCGGTGCTTACCGCGAGGTCAAACCTGAAGGCGGCACGCAGCCTAACCCGCTCGATCCCGACTCTTACCGCGCCACCGCTATGCCCATCGCACGTCCTACTGCATCCATCAATTCTCACTAATCGACCATCATGTTTCGCCGCATCATTCTCGAGGACTGGACTCACATCATACCCATTGTTTCTTTTGCCATCTTTTTCGTCGTGTTTGCCTACGCAACCATCCGCGCGCTGAAGTTGGCCGAGAAACATCGTGAGCACCTGGAAACCATGCCGCTCGATGATGCCAGCGATGCCTCATCCCACCATTCCCATCCCACACCCTAAGCCATGTCTGAACCATCCACTGAACCAAAGCGCGGACATTTCGCTGAAAAAAAAGGCGAAGTCATCCTGCGCGAACACGAATTCGACGGCATCCAAGAATACGACCAAAAGCTCCCGAACTGGTGGCTTTTTACCTTCTACGGCGCCATCGTCTGGTTTGTCGTCTACTGGTTTCTCTACTACCAAGCACACCACTTTCGCAGCGATCACGATCGAATTGTGGCGGAAATGACCGAAATCCATGAGAAAAAAAATCAGGAACTCGAGACCACACTCGCCAGTCTAACCGACGATGTACTCGCAAACCAATGGGCCAAAGACCCCGCGATTGTCGCCGCCGGTGAGGCAACTTATACCGCCAATTGTGTCGCATGCCATGGTGCCGATCTCTCTGCGGTGATGGTTGCAGGGGAAATGAAAATCCCTCTACCCGGTCGAGCACTCAATGACGGCGTGTGGGAATACGGCGGCAAACCGATGGACATTTTCAAGCTCATCAATCAAGGCTCACCCGCCGATGCCAACGGTCTCAATGGTGCCAAAATGCAGGCATGGGGACAAATGCTCAGCCCCAAACAAGTCGCGGAAGTTACTGCATACATCATCGCGCAAAACCCCAAAGAATTCCCCTAAATTTTCCGTCCCTTTCCCCCAAAAAATCATCGGCAGCGCTTCTCTCCCTCCGTTCCTCCTCAAAAAAGAGGCGACTGCCGGTGATCCTTACTTGACCACAGCAAAGCTCTCGGGAAACATACGCCGTCATGAAAATCATCTTCGCCCTATGGTTCTCCGCGATATCGAGCACTTTCTGCTTCGCTCTAGAATCCACAATTCAAACTCCCGATCAGGCTGACTTTTCATTTCCTCTCAAACGTTCACTCGATGGATGGACTCTCGAATTCGGCGTTTCTTGGATGACGCAAAATGATATCGATAACTTTATCGAGGGAGAGGCGACCTTCGATCACGGAGACGCCGG
>JBDLWB010000223.1:0-23808 GCA_039804425.1 Verrucomicrobiota bacterium | reverse complement strand
GAGTCGAGATGCTGGTGAGCTGATGGCAGGTGCAACAAAGACCTTGCAAAATGTCGATCAAGCTGTGCGCGAGATCAGCCAAGCCTCCGTCGAACTACGTGAGGCAATCGAAAAAGTGAATGACTCGATGTTAAAGCCGCAGAATCTATCGGCGTTCGATGAGAGTTTGGCGAATTTTCGTGCCACCACACAGCACTGGAATCAGTTTAGCGCTGAACTTCCTGCAGCCATGACTGAGGCTCGTCGAGCGATTGGTTCGATGGAACAAGCGGCAAAATCGGCGAATCAGACATTAGCCAAAGTAGATCAAAAAGTGGAGCAACTGACCCCCGTTTTTGACCAGTTGCCCAAAGCGACGGCTGCGATTGCTGCTGCGGCAACAAAGGCCAGTGATACCATGGATCAAGTCGCGGAAGGCAAAGGTTTGTTAGGGACACTGACCACTGATCCTGAAGTGTCAACCGATGCGAAAGCATTCATCCGAAATTTGAAAGAGCGTGGGATTTTACGGTATCAGGATGGCGAGTCATTGCATCCTGCTGATGATCCTCGCAATCGTTTTCGTGGGCGGCGGCGATAAATTTTTTTGATATGGCAGCAAGGAATCCACCGAGTCATCATCAAAAACGCTATCGCTCTAGCGTTCCTCGTGTGGCGCTGCTGATTGAGACATCGAATGGCTATGCTCGTTCGATCTTGCATGGAGTGGAAGACTACATTCGCAGTCATCATCCTTGGCACATTTTCTTGGCCGAGCGACGTCGAGGAGATGCTCCTCCTCAGTGGCTCAATGATTGGGATGGCGATGGCATCATTGCGCGGATTGAGAATAAGGCCATTGCGCAAGTCCTGCAGCGCGCCAAACAACCGGTCGTGGATTTGAGCTCTTATCGATTTCTGCCCGAGTTGCCCGCCGTGATGACGGATGGAAAAGCGATCGCTGAGCTTGCCGTCACACATTTTCTCAATCGTGGTTTTGAGCATTTTGCCTACTGTGGAGTTCCGCGATTCCCTTGGTCTCGTCAGCGCGGCGAGTACTTTGTCCAAGCATTGGAGGAAAAAGGTCGATGCTGTCATCACTTTCACGCAGAAAAGAATGCGAGTGATGATAGTGAGAAAGAGACAGACTTTTTAGCTGAATGGTTGATTTCCTTACCTAAACCGATTGCGGTATTTGCATGTTATGATGCGCGTGGTAGGCAGATTCTCGATGCTTGCCATCGGGCGTCGATTGCTGTGCCCGAGGAGGTGGCAGTGCTCGGTGTTGATAACGATGAGTTGCTCTGTGAGTTAAGTCCACAACCCTTGTCGAGCATTGATCCCAATCCTCGACGCTGTGGTTGGATCGCAGCGGAAATTTTGGATCAAATGATGGCCGGCCAGAAACCTGAAAGATTGACGCACGTGGTTAGCCCAATGGGGATCAGTACGAGGCAGAGTACCGATGTTTTTGCGATCGAAGACGCCAATTTGGTGAAGGCTCTGCGCTTCATTCGTGAGCATGCTTGCCGAGGAATCTCTGTTGACGAGGTTGCACGACACGCAGGGTTGGCGCGACGTACGATGGAGTTTCGCTTCAAAAAAATGCTAGAACGCAGCCCCCATGAAGAAATTTTGCGCATTCAGATCAATCGTGCCCAGAGATTGTTGCTGCATACCAACTTAGCCGTTGCGGTGATTGCCGAGCGTGTGGGATTTGAAAATCCTGAGTATTTTAGCGTGGCCTTCAAACGTGTTGCAGGAATGCCGCCGGCGAGTTTTCGGCGCAAGCGAGGGGAGATGAAGTGATTGCAATTTTTCGAATCCGTGGCATGGCTGTGGTATGAAAAAGCGAATTGGCGTAGTCGGGGTTACAGGATTTGTGGGGCGTTATGTAGCGCGAGCCCTTTCATCGCATGGATACGATGTCGTCGGATTCAGTCGTAGCGGAGCAGGGGATGTGCCTGAGGTTAAGGAGTGGCGTAAATCTGGCGAATGGAATTTTGCTACGCTGGATGGTTTGGTCAACCTCGCGGGCGAGAGAGTTGACCAGCGCTGGACGGAGAAGAACAAGCGCAAGTTTGAAGACAGTCGGATTGGCGTGACACGGCAAATGATTGCGTCTTTGAAAATGATGCCAGAAAACGAGAGACCGAAGACTTGGATCAACGCATCGGCAGTTGGCTATTATGGGAATCGTGGCGATGAGATCTGTGATGAGTCTTCCGATTCGGGAAATGGTTATCTCGCGCAATTGTGCATCGACTGGGAGAACGCTACCTCGGGGGCAGGTGCCTTGGGTGTTCGGTGTGTGATGGTTCGAATTGGCATGGTTTTGGGGCGGGGAGGAATGGCATGGGATCGACTGAGGCGGGCCTTTTGGTTGGGTGGCGGTGCACAACTAGGCAATGGTCAGCAATGGATGCCTTGGATCCATGTCGAAGACCTGGCAGAGGGGATTGTTTTTTCTATCGAACAAGACAGTATGGTGGGAGTTGTCAATGGGGTTGCGCCCTATGCGGTGACGAATCGCGACTTTACTCGTCTGCTCGGTCGAGCCATGCATCGACCTACGCCGTGGGTGGCACCGAGATGTTTATTGCGTTTGGTTTTCGGCGAATTCGGCGACTTCCTTGTCAGTAGCCAGCGGGTGTTGCCCAAACGATGGCTCGATGCGGGATTTGCCTTTCGCTATCCGACATTAGAAAGAGCGCTAGAGGAGTTGTTGTAACTTCCTCGATGAACATTCCGGGATCCGCTGTCAGCCCATGCCTTGCGGGTAGATGAGATGTAGGTGATCGATGCCGTGCGCTTCAAATTCGCGCCAGTATCGTTTTTCGATCCCGACGGTTTTCTCTCGTCGCGTTTCTTCACTGAGTCGATTCCAAGCATCGAATCCGATTCTCTGAATCAGCTCGCGATCGGCGAGTCGGATGACCAGTTCTTCCCAGAAACTTTCTTGTCGGAATTCATCAAAACAGGAAGCCGCACAGGATTTGCTCTCCGACACATCTGCAGCGTGATAAAGTTGCTCTGTGGAGTCGTAAGCAACGAGATTGGTATAACCGGCATGATAAAGATGCTCGAGAATTTTCTGGCCGACCATCTGCATGTCGGCGGTTTTGCTTTTAAAGTGCGGTTGCTGATTCCACTCAGCAATGAGCGTAGCCAACGCGATGAGCTCCATGAGGGGTTCAATTTCAGATTCGGAAAAACGCAAGTTTAGCATAGCAATCTAAGAGGGCGTGAGGTGATGGACGGCAGTTAGGATGTCCTGGAGATCAGCGAGTCGACCGATGCCTTGATAGCCACATGCGAGGTCTCCTGTAGCGGGTTCGACGAAATGAACTCCGTCTTCTCGGAGAATCGCAACGTTTCTCTGAGTTGCAGGATGAAGCCACATCTTTCCATTCATCGCAGGGGCGATCAGGACGGGGACATGTCGTGGCAGAGCGAGGTAAGTGGAAGTGAGCGAATCAGGCGCGAGACCGTTTGCCAATTCCCCGAGAATGGATGCCGTGGCAGGAGCGATGAGCATCAAATCGGCCTGATCGGCGAGTTCGATGTGTCCGGGTTTCCATGCTTGTTTTTCATCTTCGAGAGAGACAAGAACCGATCGCCGAGTCAACGTTTGCAGCGTCAGAGGTGTAATGAATTCGCATGCAGAGCGCGTCATGATGACATCAACCTGATGCCCAGCTTTGATCAATTGTGAGGCAAGGTCTGCCGACTTGTAAGCGGCAATGGAACCGCTGATCCCTAAAACGATTTTCATAAATTGGATGTCGGTGATGTTATGCGGTCAACACGGAGTCTTTCGGCGAGCAGCAGTGATTTGAACCGCAAGTAGTCTTCTTCACGAGTGGTGGATAGGAGTCGATATTTGTATTCGTGCCAGTGCGACATTTCTTCAATCGCATTTTGCAAACGTAAGGAAATGACCTCTGCACTGTCCGTATTTCGCCCTGTCAAACGAGCCTCGAGTTCGCGATCGGTTGCAGGCATGACAAACAAGTCGACGAGTGCGGCACGGATCTGCGGATGGCTACAGGCGCGAACTTGCGATGCACCTTGGACATCGATGTCCATCACGACATCAATGCCTTTTTCAATGTATTGCAGAACTTCTGATGTCAGAGTGCCGTAATAATTTTTGTGAACAGTCGCATGTTCAAGAAATTCGCCATTCTGCACCTTTTGAATAAAGGCTTCGTGGCTGAGAAAAAAATAGTCGCGACCGTCAACCTCGCCGGGGCGGGGCAATCGGGTTGTGCAAGAGGTAGAATAGTGCGCCTCTTGCTCATCAGCCAAACGTCGACAAAGCGTCGTTTTGCCAGATCCAGAAGGTCCTGATACCAGAAGAAGAATGCCAGTGCGGTTGGGCATGTCGAAACAATAGCCGAATCAAGGTCAAGATGGCAGAAAAATTTTTTGTGAGAATGGGAGCATGCTTCTACGAGCTCTTAGCAGTTCTGATGCTTGTTTCTCGGACTCAATGACAGGGGAAATCACTCGTCGAAATCAGTCCATCAATAACCCCGCATTACATATATTGTTACAAGTTAACCTAGGAAAGGGCTGAAGGGTGCTTATAGCGCGAAAAAGTCACGGAGCGCTTGTGTTGATGAAATTTCCTGCTGCCAAGCGCCAATCGATTGACCAGAGAAAATCTCGTCGGCCATCTGCGACTTCTGCTGCTGCAGCGATCTGACACGATCTTCGACAGTGCCTTGAGTCAACAAGCGATGAATGGTAACCGTCTGCGTTTGCCCAATCCGATGAGCACGATCACTAGCTTGGCGCTCTGCTGCTGGATTCCACCACGGATCAAAATGCACCACGGTCGAAGCTCGTGTGAGATTGAGTCCGTAGCCCCCCGCTTTGAGGCTGATAAGAAACACCTGGGATTCCTCGTCGCTCTGAAAACGATCAACAAGAGCCTGTCGGTTTTGAGTAGCTCCATCGAGCTTAAGTGTAACGATGCCGCGCTTTACGCATTCTCTTTCAATCAAATGGAGTTGCTTCGCAAATTGACTAAAAACGAGCATTTTGCGCCCTTCCGTAACGGTTTCCGTGATCAATTCAAACAATCGCTCCATTTTGGGTGAGCGCTGCGCAAGCGACCATTCATGTTCGCATTCTGGTGCAACCAGTGCCGCATCGCAACAAATCTGTCGCAAGCGGAGCAATAAAGTGAGCATCGAAAAATGAGCTGCCGTTCGATTTTCGCTAAGCTCTTGCTCAATTTTCGACAGTCCCTCATCGCGTACGGATTCATAGAGCTGCCATTGCTCTGGCGACATCTCACACCATTGATCGATTTCGATTTTTTCTGGAAGATCACCGGCAACCTCCTCTTTGGTTCTGCGCAAGACAAATGGCATCACGCGAATTTTGAGCGACTGCAGGGAAACCGTGTTCACAGTTCCGGGACGCTCATACGTTTCACGAAACAATTCACGCGGCCCAAGATGTCCTGGTTGCAAAAATTGGAAAATCGACCAAAGATCTGTCAGCCGATTTTCCAGCGGTGTTCCTGTCAATGCGAGGCGCGACTTGGCTCGAATGCGGAAGCACGCGCGCGCAACATCGGTATCAGGATTGCGAATGGCTCCCGCCTCATCGAGGACCACTAGTGAATACTCCCTACTCGACAGAACAGCTCGATCATTGGCCAAGACTCCATAACTTGTAACAATCACCGATGCTCTTGCTTGAACGAATTTCGATGCGCGCTCGGATCCATGGTAAACGATCGTTTTGATTTGCGGCGCAAAGCGGGCGATTTCTTTTTCCCAATTTTTTAACAATGAGGTTGGCACCACAACTAGAGCCGGGTGATCGATGGTAGCACGGTTTGCTAGTAAAGCGATTGTTTGAAGTGTTTTCCCTAATCCCATGTCGTCAGCGAGCAGGGCAAATCCTGAACGCTCAAGCTGTTGCTCGAGCCAGCATACCCCCTGTTTTTGGTATGGACGAAAATCAGCTTGAATTGTATCAAAAAAGTGTGAATCTAAAGTGGATTTGTCATTAGTTTTCAATGATTTGTCAAAATATTGACGCAAATACAATACGATCGATTCGTGGTGTGCTGGAGCATTAAATCCAACGTTTGATTGTCTCCAACCTAGGTCGGCCATGCTGCGCTCAAAAACCTCCCAACTTTCTTTTGGCAAGATAACCGATTGGCCATCGCTTGTTTGAATGATTCGCTTGTTTGATTTAAGGAGTGCCTTGATTTTATCGGGGTCCAGCGCTTTGCCTTGATGAGTTACGAAACCAATGCGCCATGAATCAGGTTTGCCAGATTCTGCCTCGACACAGGGTTTGACAATCGAGAGTCGACGTATCATTTCTTGCAGAGGTGCCGACTCCTCGTAATTGTATCGCTCTTTCAAGATGTCGCGACCTTCCGTAAGAAAGCGATTGACACTCTCCTCGTCGTCGATCTTCCATACATTGCGAGCATGATCCTTGGTCCAGCCCAGTTCCTGAAGCTTTACAGGGAGATTGTGAGCGGATGAGTCATCCTCTAAAAAGCAAACGCCCGCTTGAAACGCTATGGCCTCTTGTTTTTGGTCTTGATCTGTTGCGATGATTTCATTCCCTACTTCGAAGTATTTTTGATAGCGCAGGCGCAATTCGCGCCAACTCCCCTCCACCGACACTTTCCATCGCGCTGGAATCCATTGGCATGCTATGGTCTTATTCTGTTCCGCTCCTTCCTTTTGCAGTGATGTCTGCCATCTAGCGATTTTTGTTAATTGTTGTAAATCAGTAATTTTTGTCTTTTTTTCCGATATTATCGTGTTAAAAAACTCCACCCAAAAGCGATCGGTCGATTGAAACAAATGATTGTTTTTTCTGAGCCAGCGAGATTTTCTTTGCCCGAGTGTTTCAAAGTCGCTCCGCTCCGATGATGCGATGATGCCGTCGTCGATGACTTCGATGTCGAGATGCCAATCAGGCAAGTCTGAAATGCAAACAATCGTTTCATTTGAATGTTTTATTTCTGAATGACCAATGGCATGATCGAGAAAGTCCTCCAGCTTCGATCCGTTCAATTGCAACTGCCATGGCAGACGCTGCTGTGACAGCCCCATGCGCATCGCCCATTCAAACAATCGTTCATCTGACTCATCGCTCACGCGATGAGGTGATGCCTGAATCTGCATGGTCAATCGATCGAGTCTCCACTCTTTTTCCCACTGAGGTGAGAGCGACACACCTAGGGCTGGCGCATTCGCTTTCGCTTCGGAGATCGTTTTCTGGGGAGCTGTTGGACGGATTTTCGACTGATTTTCTGGGTGCACCCTCCCCCCTCCCTCACGAGCTGCCATGATGATCGCGACTGCGTGCTCGCACATCGCGCCTGTGCGTCGGTTTTCCGCGCAACTGCATACGGTTTCTGCAATACTAGCACTGATGCGTTTGACGGTGACGCGTCGAGGTTTCGGACCTGCGATCGTTCCGCGGCAATCATTTTGCTCCCATTGCGCCGTGATCACATGACCATGGCGCAATAGCGCGGTTCCCTCTTTTACTGCTTTCCAGCCGGCTGCTTGCTGCAACCATGCATCTGACCAATCGTGTTGCATCTTTTTCCGAGTCTCGCACGGTTTTGATTGCCAAGAGCAGAAATTGCAAGGAAACTCTGCCCTCGCATGAAAGTCATCGCCATCGGCAACCAAAAAGGAGGAGTGGGCAAAACGACCACTGCCATCAATCTTTCTGCTGCGTTAACTCTTCTCGGGCAGCGAGTGCTGTTGATCGACCTCGACCCCCAAGCAAATACCACGAGTGGGATTGGTCTTGAAGCTGACGGAAACGATACGTTGTATCCTGTTTTGCTCGGGCACTGCGACATTCGCGAGAAAATTCAGTCCTCTCGTCTTGAGCGTTTGTCGATCATTCCCTCAGCGATGGATTTAGCGGGTGTCGAAATTGAACTGGCGCGTTCTGAGGACCATCTGACGCGTTTGCGTGGATTTCTCCAAGGGTTAAAACCCAATGATCTTTTTGAATACTGCATCCTCGACACTCCGCCATCGCTTGGCGTTCTGATGACCTCTGCGTTGGCTGCAGCCGATGAAGTGATCATCCCCCTGCAGTGTGAATGGTTCGGACTCGAGGGATTGGCAAAGATCGTTCACGTGCTTGAACAAATTCGCGAATCAGGTGCGAGCCCTGATCTTCAATTGGAAGGCATTGTCATGACCATGTATGATGCGCGGACCAACCTGTCACGCCAAGTCGTGCAAGAGGTAAGTGAGTATTTTCCTGAGCAAATGTATCAGACCTACATTCCTCGTTCGATCAAATTGGGTGAAGCTCCTAGTCACGGAAAAACCATTTTTGAACACGATCCACAGGGTCTGGCGGCACAATCGTATCTCGCGATGGCTCGCGAATTTCTCAAGCGGCGGGGTGTGGAAGTATCGTGCTCGCTGGTCTGACGCGGAATGAATTAAATCGTCTGGATTAAAAATTCCACCCGTGAAGGTCCATGACGACCACCCGATACGTCACGTCGTTCCATTCGAGTTCCCATCAGGTTTTCCAACATGCGCGTTTCAAAGGCAATGGCTGCTGGATATACGTCAAAAATGGCCCACATGGGATGATGGAATTCTTCGATGCGAAAGCCGATCTTGGCATCGTATGAACAGCGAGCGAGACAACCTTCTTTTTCTCTGAGACTGACCAGCAGTGTCGCTTTTTCCACAAGCGATTTTGCACGATGCATGCGCGCCTGCCATTGTTCTTGGAGGTCGGAAAAATACTGCATCAAGAGTTTTTCCGGGGCATTGCTGCCAAAAAGTCCTTTGATTTGCGTTAGCAGTGCGAGCGAAAATGAAGTGCCTGCTTGCGGAAAAATGGTGTCAGCTTTCGCGCTGAGACGATACATCACTTCGGGACGACCGACTTCTGTTCGAGGCACGCGTGATCGCTGCAAATACCCCATTTCCAGAAGATCCTCGCAATGTTTTTTCACTCCCATATAGCTCATTTCCATGGTTTCAGCGAGCGTGGGAATGGAGCAACCGCCACGCATTTTCAATTCTTCCAAAATGGTCACCCACGGCGACCTCACCAAGTCTCGAAAGCCAGGTAAAAACATCGGCAATAGCATGAGCATGGATGCGCCTGCTAGCAATGCGGAAAGCGGTTTGAGTGAAAAAATGTTACCCTCTTGGTCGACGCCACGCTCCCCAAATCATTCCGACCCCGCCGAGGAAGAATAGCCCAGGAAACCAAAGGGAGTATCCCGCGGCACGCGAGTCGATTGTTAGCACTGCGATTTCGGGTTGACGAGGATTGACCCAACAAGTTTGTTGGCTGCCTTGAGGGAATTGTTTGACGAGCTTCTCCACCGCCGATTTTTCCGTTCTTGGCATGCTTCCGCGCAAACTCCACAACGGGCTTTCGTAGTCCTTTCCCTGAAATTGATATCGATACAATACCGCCAAGCGAAAATCGGGAGCGACGTTTTCAGCAATGCGCTTCTCTTCGACCTCCGACGATAAAATCAAACAAGCTACCTGGGGCCATGTTGTCATTTCTCGAGCACGCATGTAGCTGCGCATCATCAACCAAAGGAAAATGCTAGCAATGAAACACAAAGCCAGACCTATGACGGTCAAATACCAAGAACCAGCGCGTTGTGAATTGCTCATTGACATCATGCCGTAAACGATCACGGCCATTTTGCAAGTGTTTCTGATGATTGATCCTGCTCATTTGCGATTTTGTGCTTTTCTCTCCTGTCAATCTCGCTTGAATCAACGCATGTCCATTGCTGCCATCATCGTTGCTGCGGGTTCTTCGCAACGCATGGGATTTGATAAACTGGCGGCGCCATTGGGGGCTAGCTCTGTGTTGGCGCACAGTGTGAAGGCGTTTTGTGATTGTTCGCTCGTTGATGAAGTCATCGTCGTCTGTTCCGAACAGCGTTTTGCGTCATTGCTGGCGAATCAGCCCTTTGCTCATCAATTGCGGCGTGTCGATGGCGGAGCGAGTCGTCAAGAATCGGTGCAGCGTGGATTGGATGTTGTTGCTGTCACCACCGAGATCGTCGCCGTTCACGATGGTGCGCGACCCTTGATTCGACAAGATGTCATCGAACAATGCCTCTCCCAAGCTCGTCAACACGGAGCTTGTTCGTTGGCTCGAAGGGTCACCGAGACCTTGAAAAGAGCTACTCCAGAGGATGTTTCTTGTGGTAGCGTCGATCGCGCTCATCTCTGGTTCATGGAAACCCCACAATGTTTCGCTCTTGATCTCTTGCAGCGAGCCTACGCGCAAGTTCGTGCGAAAGGGGTCGAAGTAACCGATGAAGTTTCGGCCATCGAGCACATAGGCATCGGCGCCTATTTGTGGGAGTCTCGATTTCCTAATGTAAAAATCACCATTCCTGCGGACTTAGAGTTGGCTGCCTATTTGTTGGACGCTGCAAGCTGCGAGTGATACATTTTGCTTCGTAGATGCAATCACCTTATCATTGGCAAAGACTTCCCAACGGCATGCGACTGGCGACAGCGAGTCTGCCGCAGACGGAATGCGCCACGCTTGCCATGTATATTCCGGCAGGCTCGCGTCACGATCCATTTGGTCTAGCTGGTCTTGCGCATTTCATGGAGCACATGGCCTTCAAAGGAACGGCGCAGCGCAGTGCTGCTCAGCTTTCGCTGGATCTCGAGCGTTCTGGCGCTCAAGCCAATGCTAGCACGGCGGAAGATCACACTGTTTACGATGCTCGCGGCGATGCTTCTTCCTTGTCATTGTTGGCAGATGTGCTTTCGGACATGGTCTGGCACTCCTCTTTGCCGCCTCGCGAAATCGCTCTTGAACGCGATGTCATTCATGAAGAAATCACCATGTACGAGGAGAATCCTAGTGATCATATTGGTGATTTGATTTCCCGCTCGCTATGGGCACCGGACCCACTGGGAGAACCGATCACAGGGACCCATGAGTCGCTGGATGCTATCACACGCAATCATTTGTTTGAGTTTTGTCAAAATCATCATTTCCGCTCCGATATCGTCATCGCTGCGGCAGGTCCTTATTCCCCTGCTGAATTTGCTTCGATCATTGCTCCATTTCTCCCAGAAAAAAGCATAGCGCCACCTCCACCCATTCGTCCTTTTCGGCAACGACAAAGTTCGATTCCTTTGGTCTTGCATCGAGAAACAGAACAACTGCAACTCGCACTTGCTTATCACACCGCGGGGCGTCGACATCGCAGTCGCCATGCGATGCGTTTACTGTCCATCATGCTCGGAGAGGCCACCAGTTCTCGCTTATTCCAAAAACTACGTGAGGACAAAGGCTTGTGCTATCATGTGTCATCTGATCTCGCTCTGTTTGAGGATACAGGATCGTTAGAAATTTCCTTGGGATTGGATCCCGAGTCGCGCGAGGAAGCATTGCGACTCATCGAAGCGGAAATTTCGGATCTCTGTCAAAACGGGCCAAGCGAGGAGGAACTCGCGCGCGCGAAACAAATTGCCATCACCGCCAACAAATTTGCCCTAGAGTCCACAGCTGCTCACATGGCATGGGTTGCAGAATCGCTCTTGTTCGAAGGAGAAATCATTACGCCAGCAGACTACCGCGACCGCCTCATGCCGGTCACTCCGCAAGAAGTCAAGCGCGTTGCAAGAACGGTGTTTCATCCTCAAAATCAAGCGATGGCGGAAATTCGATCACTCTGATGAGTTCGATTTTGGCATGGCCTTGATCCAACTGTCACTGACAACACTGTCAATCACCACCTGAGTGTCGTGACTATTTGATTCGACGTAACGAATCCGCAAAATCATCGCACCATTGCTGTCAGAAGCAATCGGTCGAAGCTGATTGATCAACGGATCATCGCGTCGAACATAGCCATACAAAAATTTCTCTTCCCCAGGAAAATCGAGTCGATACGACTGCCAATCACTCTCAGCACTACTCGGAAAGTCAAAGTTGTAGTATGACTCCAAGCTGACGATGACTCTTACTTCAGTGGGTTTGAGGGGCTTTTGCTTTTTGATCTCAGCATAACTCATTTCGCTCCAACCAACCCAACTCTCCCAGTCGACGAGAAACTTTTCATTTTCTTTGATGAGCACCATGGCCCGCGAAACTTTCTCGGCATTCCTGAGGATGACTTGAAATGCTTTTCCATTCGCCAATAGCACTGCAGAGGAGCGATCGATTTTGTATGTCGGGTCAGGACGAAATGGCTGATTTTGATAGAATTGAGTCACTCGATCCTTCATTTTAACGCCACCTCGGATCCACTCCAGCATTGCGGGAATCTCTTGAGCACTCAAAAAATTTTCGGCATTGGTCAATGCTGATTTGATGTCGTAAATTTGCTTTTTCTTGGCTTCCAGTGCCTTGGTCTGTGTCTGAATCGTGAGAACTTGCGGCGTCACCGGATTTTGGGTTGTCGCTGTGACATCCGATGTTTTTCCACTGCGATTGCGGTCGATCATGAGGAAAATAAAAATGATTCCCAGTACAACAACCAGCAATGATGAAGCAACCCACCATGATCGATAGCTGGCACGTTGAGAAAATTTGAGGCGTCTCGCAGGATTTTTGACCCATTCGCTCTCTGCATCATGGGTTCGCTCTCTGCGTTTTTTGCGTCGACGCAATGACGGGGCACGCTGCGTCTCTTGCTGCATTGCGGGAGTGGGTTTTGCCAAGGTTCTGGTCACTTCCGATGGAGCAGTCGGCGACTCGATCGAATGTGTAGTGTCCTTTTGATCGATTTGCTCCGGTTCGGTCATCACCTCTCTTTGCACATGACCAAGTTCATTTGCTGGTTGAACCAGTGCTGGGATACTTTCCCCTGCCTGTGGAATGCGCAGCATGCGATCGCATTGCGGGCAAACCACGCCTTTGCCGTGATAGTCCGACGGAATGCGAAACACTGCGCGACAATCTTGGCAAACGAAAGCATTCCAGCGGCGCCGCGCTGGCTGGTGAGGAATAGAGGAATCGATGGAGGAGTCAGCCATGAGAGTGGTTCAGTCAATTTCGATTTCAATCTCCAGTTTTCCCGGAGACATCAGGGGGAGTTGCGCTTGTTCATCGCCTAAATTCAGATTATCAAAAGCATTCTCCATGGATTGAAAAAAAATGCCATGGCTCTGATCGTCGTCTGCATCAGCAACTTTGTCTGGCACTTCCGCTTGATAAGGATCATTGCCGATCAACAAGGGCTCACGGGCATGCACGGGTCGAGCGTCGGTCACGGTGAGGTCTGCTCCACGATCCCTGATGGGAGTGCTGCCGCCGGCAAGTGCGGCAGTGTGAAGATGGCAACTCGCGATAGACTCGGTGCCAGTGCGGAAAAGTTCTTTTCTTCGTGCATCTCGCAATTTTGCAGGTTGCCCTTCTTCGGCCACGGATTCGTAGCAGTGAGGTGTTGCTCGCATGCCGCTGACGCGACAAACGTCAATTTCTTCAAGACTGGAGGGGCGGCGGATTTCTCCTTGCAGATACTTTTTCGGCAGTGCCTGCATGGCTGCCTTCCATATGGGTAAAGCGATGTCTTTGCCAAATGCCCCTTCATACATGGCTGGGGCGCCACCTTGGAAAAATCCGCACCACACGCCGCAGGAGACACGACTGCTGTATCCAAGACTCCAGCAGCCAGAAAAATCAAAGGTTGATCCCGTTTTGACTGCTCCTTGAAAAGATGCTGGCATATCGTCAAGCTGACCTTTGAGGTTTCCATCTCGCATCGTTCCCCGCAACATATCATGCACTTGATAGGCCGTCGCAGGATTCAGGGCGATGCGACGCGTACTGGGTTCCGCAGTTCGTTTGATCAAGATTTGCCCATGGTTGTCATCGATACGCGTCACATAGGTGGCTTGACGCGCGCCGGTTTCACCACTGCGTGCAAAGGTTGCGATCGCAGACACGGCTTGAGGAAGAGAGGCGGCATCGGAACCAACGAGAAGGCGTGGCAATACTTCGCTTGCTGGCACATCGAAACCGAACGCACGCAAGCCATCGGCCATGCGATCGACGCCGACTTTCGTGCCAAAACGCACCATCGCGGCGACCTTCGATTGCTCCAACGCGCGACGTATGGGAATCTCACCTTGGTAGCGCGGTTGGGCAATTTCTGCTCCCCATTCCCCTAGAATGCCTTCGCGTCCACCGACCATGATGCTGCGGTTATCCATCGGTTCATCCTCCACGGCAGTAGCGGGAGTGAGTCCTTTTTCAAAACCACTCGCGACAAGGAAAGGAAACAATGCCGTTCCCATCGGCTTGCGGCCTTCTTCGATGAAATTGTACTGCGAATGAGCATGATCGCGCCCCCCAAGGTAGGCAAGCACCTCACCGGTTTCGTGATCGACCATCAGCAAGGCGCCTTGCACGTATTTCGTAGCTCCGCTGCCACGCTTGTAGTCTGATTTTTTGGGCTGTTTGTAGCCTTCTTGCGCTTCGACTTTTACCAAAGATTTTTCTAACGCATCTTGTGCGGCATCTTGCACCGACTTGATCAAGGTCGTGCGAATCACCAAGCCACCGCGGGCAAACGCATCTTCGCCAATCAGATGACGCGCTTCGGCCGCGATCAATTCATAGACGTGACTCGTGCCACGCTTGAGCGGCTTCGGGTTGAGCTGCACGGGAGTGGCGAGAAAGGTCGTCAGTTCCTTCATGCTAATCATGCCCTCAGCATGCATCCGCCGCAGCACGTGATCGCGTCCACGCTTGTTCACGTCGATATTGTTCAATGGACTGATCTCGAAAGGATTGCGGAGAATGGTCACGATCGAGGCGCATTCGGGAATGCTGAGGTCTTTCGGCTCTTTGCCAAAATATCCTAGTGCAGCGGAACGCAGTCCGTAGTAACCACTACCGAGAAACGATCGATTGACGAAAAAACCGAGGATTTCCTTTTTGCTGTAGCGCTCCTCGATGCGTTGCGCGAGAAACATCTCGACGAATTTTCGTTGAAAGCCCGATTCCTTGCGCTGGCGAGCCTCCGCCTTGAGACCATAGGCATCGCGAGCTAGCTGCTGGGTGATGGTGCTGGCACCCTGCGTCACTTCACCACGATTGCTGATCATTTTGAGACCAGCGCGAGCAATGCCGATGTAGTCGATGCCTCGATGTCGATCAAACCGGCTATCCTCCCCTGCCTTCAATGCTTGGATGAACGACGGAGGAATTTCCTCGTAAGAAATCAAACTACGGTTTTCGACAAAAATCCGGCCGATTTCCTGATCATTGCGATCGAGAATGATGCTCGGGACTTCTAGGTCATTGATGCGCTCCAGATCATACGTCATCGCGCGTTCGCGATAAGGTTTGCTGTATTGCAAAAACATCTCCCAGCCCATGACTGCGCCGACCGCCGCGAGGATCGATAGCAAAAAAATCCCCACCCAAAAGCCTTTTCGCTTGTAGAATCGGGGTTTCCGTCGCTTGCTACTCCAACTGTGTCCACCAGCTGCCATGTCTTGCCCTGATGATAAACCGAATTCCCCTACGATGGCAACCATTGCCTTGCGCAAAATCATTCATGATCAGGCGCCCATGCGGTTTTTCGACTACATGGCACTATGTCTTTATCACCCCGAGCACGGCTACTATGCGCAAGAGCCGCAACAGGTAGGTCGCGCAGGCGATTTTTTCACCAGCGTAAGCAGTGGTCCGCTCTTCGGCATTCTTTTGGCGGAATCCATTGCCCAATGGTGGAAACAGTCCCACATCACAGGTTCGTGGCGCATCATTGAACCAGGCGCGAATCAGGCGGCGCTGGCAATCGATGTGTTGACTCATCTGCGCAACCACTACCCACAAGCCTATGCCGACTTGTGCTACGTCGCGCTCGACCCCCTGCCCGTTCCGCATGGTTTTCAAAAGCAGGCCCTGACGCCTTTTGGCGATCACGCTGTGGCGAGACAGTCGCTCGATGGCTTGGACGCGCGACCGACCTTTGTCATCGCCAACGAGGTGCTCGATGCTTTTCCTTGTCACTTAATCGAAAAAACAGACGCAGGTTGGCAGGAAGTGTGGATCGAGTCGACCGCGCCAGACGCGCCCTTACAAGAAGTGTTGCGGCCCACCGATCTCACCCTGCCCGATGAGTTATCCGAGCCCTCACTACCGATGGGCTATCGCACCGAAGTTCGACCCGCTCCACAAGAGTTCTTTCGCTCGTTGCGCGATGTCATCAGTCGGGGTCGTCTGTTGTTTTTCGACTATGGTTTTGCCGCTCCCGAGTATTACGCGATCGATCGCACTCGCGGGACACTGCGGCTCTATCGGCAGCATCGGGCCAGCGAAGATGCTCTCGCTGAACCAGGATCGCGCGATATCACCGCACATGTGGATTTCACAGCGATCTTTCACTGCGTCGATGCGCTCGGGATGAAAGTCACGACTTTTACCCCGCAGGAATTTTTTCTGACAAAATTGGTGCCATCGCTCTTAAGCCAGGGCCTTTGGCAAGATTCTTGGCAAAACAACTTCCAAACCCTCGTCCACCCCGCTCATTTGGGCGGAAAATTTCATGCTTTCGAATGCAGCCTCGGAGAAAGCACCGAGCACGATGCCACGGCCATGCAGCGGTTGGCCATCGCGCCCCTGTGACTAACGCGATTTGCGCCTGCGTTTGCGACCCCGACTTTCACCATCTCGCGTTTGGGATTTTTCCTCAGCACGCGGTGACTTGCCTTTCACGGGTGTCTGTGCAGGGCGCGCTTGCTTCTTTGTCACGGGCTTGCGTGATTCGCCATTTCGCGAAGGGCTCGGCGTCTTTTTGGGCCCCTTGCGCGCTGGTTCTCGCGTTTCGCCGGCGATGGTGAAGTCGACGAATTTGCGCTCGAAATCGACCTTGCCGACCCGCAAAGGCACAGCTTGGCCAGCACGATATTCGTGACCACTGCGACTGCTGAATCGCAAGCGCGCGGCATCGAAAAACCAATCGCCTGGTGGCAGATCTTCGCGTTTGACCACGCCTTTCATGCCGATCGCGATGGCTTCGACAAACAAGCCCATCGCTCGAACTTCGGTGATCATGCCTTCGAAGGTCGGCGCGTCTTTCATTTCCCCTGCTTGAGCGAGCCACTCCATCAGCTTGAGCTGCTTGGTTTCGCTCTCGGCACCTGCAGATGTTCGCTCGGTGGCGGAAATGTGTTGAGAAATCTCCATCAGCTCGCGCTGCGTGGGAGTGCGGTCGGGATTTTTCGGCGGATTGCGCAGCAGCGATTGCAGAGAACGATGAATGATCAAGTCCGCGTAGCGTCGAATCGGACTGGTGAAATGGCAGTAGTCGGTTTTGGCCAAACCGTAGTGACCGAGCGGTTCGACGTCGTATTGCGCGCGCTTCAGGCTCTTGAGCAGACCGAGCTTGATCACATGCTCATCGGGATTCCCCTTGGCGGAATCAAGCAGCTGCTGCACATGCACGCGATTGCTCAGATCGCCCACCTGATAACCAAAGCTTCGTGCGACTTCAGCAAAGCTATTCAACTTATCAAAATCAGGATCTTCATGCACCCGATACACCGAGGGCTTTTGCCGACGTTTCAGCGCAAGCGCCACCGCGTCATTGGCAGCGAGCATGCATTCTTCGATGAGTTGATGGCTGCTGGTATGAATGACCTCCCGCACCTCGCAGGCCTTGCCTTTTTCATCGAGAATGACCCGAAACTCCGGAAACTCGAGGTCGAGCGAGCCCAGACGAAAACGCAGTTCGCGCATGCGCGATGCCATTTTCCAAGCTTCTCGTACCATCGCCACGACAGCGGGGTCGCCCAGATCCTCGCCATCGAGCATCGCCTGCGCTTCTTCGTAGGCGAGCTTGGCACGACTGTGAATCACTGCGTCAAAAAACTCGGCTTTGCGGATTTGTCCCGAGTGATCGATCTCCAATAACGCACATTTCGTGAGGCGGTCGACGTTCGGCTTGAGCGAACAAATGCCATTGCTCAGTTCAGGCGGCAGCATGGGCAAAACGCGATCAACGAGATAGGTCGAGTTGCCGCGTTTTTGCGCTTCTGCATCCATGTTTGTGCCGGGTTTGACGTAGTGCGAGACATCGGCAATGTGCACGGCCAGTGTCCAACCGCGTTCATGACGCTCGACCCAGATGGCATCGTCGTGATCCTTCGCATCGGCGGGGTCGATGGTCATCACCAAACGATCTCGCCAATCTTCGCGACGTTTCAACTCATCTGGCGCAATCGTTTCTGCAGTGGCATGAGCTTCCGCCATGACCGCATCAGAAAAACTGGTGCGCAAGCCATTGCGATGAATCACGGCGAGGATGTCGACCCCAGGATCGCCGGGCCAGCCGAGTACTTCCACCACGCGACCTTTCGGCGCTTGATGTGCCTGATCCCATCGGTCGAGCTCCAAAACTACGGTCTGCCCCGGTTGGGCGGTGGTGTCGACGGTGAGGTCGATGGAACCTTTGAGCGCCACGTCATCGACATCGACCCAACTGAATTTCCCTTTGCGGCGAAATGTCCCAATCACCTTGCCGCTGCGGCGCGAAATCACCTGTGCCACTTTGACCTTCGGGGCCAATTCTTCCATTTCCCGCTCGGTCAACTTTTTGCCAAAACGGGAAAATTTCGATGTCGCCAGCACCTGCACCAGCACGCGGTCGCCATCGAGCGCCGTACCGCAATCGCGAGCCTCGGCGCGGAAGCGATCGAATTGGCTGAAATCCCATGCCGCGTTTTCGGGTGCCGCGACATCGGCATAGACCCAAGCGAATCCCTTGGGCGCAAATCGGATCGTGCCGACGAGCTCGCGCGGGGTCGACTTCGCCATCGACTTCTCGCTGGCCTTCACCAATTCCCAGCGCGCTTTTTTGCCCTCGCGAATTTTTTCTGCCGCGGCGAGCTTGCGCAAAATGTTCCGCAGAGCCGCGCGATCGTTCGAGTGAATTTCCATGCTCCGTGCCAGTTGCGAAGCATCCATCGGCTGATAGCCCTTTTCACTCATAAACCGCAGAACGGCCTGTTCATTCAATTTCATTACCGTAGGAGTCTGACAAAAATGCCGCCCTTGGGCAATCTGAATTTACTTGAGACGATGGCAGGAGCATCGAGCTCACGTGTAGATCACCACCGGTCCCACGCCGGGACCTTGGACACTGCGGAGTTTTTGCACGGCAGCAATGACGAGTTGCGCGGCTTTTTGGGCGTCGTCGACGCTGTGACCGTGATGAAAGCTGATGCGCAAGCTGCTTTTTGCTTTGAGATCACTGAAGCCCATCGCTTTCTGGACATGTGAGGGTTGTTGCTTGCCCGACATGCATGCGGAGCCCGCTGAGCAACTGAGGCCTTTTTCATCGAGCAAAATCAACAAGCCCGCGGCCTCACAGCCATCGAAGGATAAGTGACTGGTGTTGGCGACGCGCGATTTCTTGTCGCCGTTGATGGTGACGCCGCTGAGACCTTGCGTGACGAGAGTTTCAAAAAGATCGCGCACTTCAGCGATGCGAAGGTTCTTTTCCTCAAGTGAAAGTCGAGCCCGCTGTGCCGCCACTCCCATGCCAACAATCAAGGCCACGGGCTCGGTGCCACTGCGCAAGCCGCGCTCTTGACCGCCGCCCTGCAACAAGGGAGAAAATTGACATCCGCGCCGCAAAAACATCGCCCCTACGCCCTTGGGGCCGTGAAATTTGTGCGCCGATAAAGCCAAGGCGTCGACATGCTGCGCGGCATCGGAGATATCGATTTTACCCACCGCTTGCACCGCATCGCAGAAAAACGGCTTGCCCGCGCTTCTTGCCATTTGTGCAGCAGCGCGCCATTCCATGATGACACCAGTTTCGTTGTTCACCGCCATCGCCGCCGCAAAAGCGCTATGTGGCAATAGACTTCGCCATTCATTCAGATCCAGCGCGCCGAAGGAGTCGACGCCGCATTTCTGCATCAGGCGTGGCAAAAATTCGCCGGTGCGCAAGACGGCACTGTGCTCGACGGCTGTGGTCAAAAAATCCCCTTCCCCCGCATCGGCATCCCAACTACGCAGGACCGAATTGATGGACTCGGTCCCTCCGCTGGTGAAAATGATCTCGTCTTCCTGCGCGCCGAGCAGTTCCGCCACCTGACAGCGAGCTTCATCGATCGCGCGACGCGCTAGTTTGGCGCCGTGATAGCTGCTCGATGGATTGAAAAATTGCTCGCGCCACCAAGGAAGCATGGCCTGCCAAACTTCTTCGTCGAGCGGACTGGTGGCATTGGAATCGAGATACATCAGCGCTTGTTTAGCCAGTTTTCTCGATAACTTCAATCCCAAGCATTGAAAATCCCTGCTCACACATCAAACGCATGCCCTGTTGTCATGATGCCAAAATTTCATCAGATCGTTTGTTGACGCTGTCACCATTTCGCTCTACGCTCGGCGCGTGCTGCGGTCTATTTATCAGACAACTCACTAACCAACTAGCCATCTTACTATGCCTAAATACGCAATTAACGGATTCGGACGCATCGGTCGTAATGTACTTCGCGCCATGAGTGACGAAGAGCTTCGCAACGTCGTTGCCATCAATGACCTCACCGACAACCACACTCTGGCCCACCTGCTGAAATACGATTCCACGCAAGGTAAGTTCGATGGCGATGTCACTTATGACGAAAAATTCTTGATCGTTCGTGGTCACAAAATTCACGCATTGGCCGAACGCGATCCATCGAAGCTGCCATGGGGCGAGCTCGGTGTGGACGTGGTTCTCGAATCCACGGGCTTTTTCACCGATCGTGACAAAGCCGCGGCTCACCTCACCGCAGGTGCCAAAAAAGTGCTGATCTCGGCACCAGCCACCAATCCAGACATCACCATCTGCATCGGCATCAACGATGACCTTTATGATCCTTCGAAGCATCATATCGTTTCGAATGCTTCCTGCACCACCAACTGCTTGGCTCCCTTGGTCAAGGTTCTGAACGATACGTGGGGTGTGGAGCGTGGCTTCATGAGCACCATTCACTCTTACACCAACGACCAAAACATTCTCGACCTTCCTCACAAGGACCTGCGTCGTGGTCGGGCCGCTGCGGTGAACATCGTGCCATCCGCTACTGGTGCCGCGCGTGCGATTGGTGAAGTGATTCCCTCGCTGAAAGGCAAACTCAACGGCGGCGCTTTCCGCGTGCCAACTCCTACGGGTTCCTTCACCGACCTCGTTGTCGAGCTGAAAGCTGGTGTGACTGTGACCGTCGCTGAAATCAACGCTGCCTTCAAAGCCGCTGCCGAAGGTCCGATGAAAGGTGTCCTCGCTTATTGCGATGAGCCCATCGTGCTGCAAGACATCGTTTCCGATCCACACAGCTCCATTTATGATGCCGAACTGA
The DNA here is from genome assembly GCA_039804425.1 of Verrucomicrobiota bacterium. Classification (GTDB taxonomy): domain Bacteria; phylum Verrucomicrobiota; class Verrucomicrobiia; order Verrucomicrobiales; family Akkermansiaceae; genus UBA956. The sequence goes on along the minus strand of JBDLWB010000223.1, from coordinate 2,482 downwards.
CCCTCGTCATCGGTGGCAACATGGTGAAAGTGGGTTCTTGGTATGACAACGAGTGGGGCTACTCCAATCGTGCTGCAGAAGCTCTCAAGCTTCTCGCCACCAAAGCATAATTCGGCATCTTGCTGATCATCGAAAAACCGACCTGTGCTCGTCACAGGTCGGTTTTTTGTTTTCCGCAATCTAGCTCAATTAAAAAATCGTAGAATCCGTCGTGACAAAGCTAAGATCTCTCCATCACAGGAAAGCAAACTGGTGGGTCGAGACTGGTTTTGACAGAATTACAGAATTGACAGAATTTCGCTACGGCAATCATCCCAGGATCCAATTTCCCATACCGCTTCGTTCAAGTTTACCCGAATGCGAGTTCATCTTCATCTGTGAAAATTTTGAAAATTCTGAAATTCTGTCAACTCGGCCTCCCTCAGTCGAGATAAGCTGTGCTCCTTTGCCTACCACTCAGGGCATGCCTTTCCCAAGTTTCATCGCCGTGAAAATTCGATGCATACTCCAGACTTGCCAACTCGTTGATGGCAGTCATCATTCACTCATGTTGTCTGCTGCGCTACGCATCGTATTCGCCACAATTTTGCTGCTTCATCCGCTGCTGGCGGGTGATAAAAATGATGGTGCCAATGCTGTTTCTTTTCACTTGGAAACGGACAATGCAAACAATCCGAAAATGATTTTCGAACGACAAATTGGCGGGAAAATGCACTATTTTCAAAAATCGCCCGACTTCACCCACAAGGACATGGTCGCGTTCAGTCCTTTTATGGCAGACAATCAAGTCGACTTCGGTGTCGTGCTGCAACTGCGATCTCGTGCCGCAACCAGATTGGCCAACATAACCACCGCGAATCAAGGGAAAATGCTACTGGCGACCTGCAATGGTCGGGTGGTCGATGTGGTGAAAATTGACGAACCCGTCACCGATGGTTTTCTGGTGATTTGGAATGGCATTCAGGATGCCGAGATCAAGCAGTGGGATAAAGTGGCACCGCGCATTGGTCAGAAGAAAAAGAAAAACTAACCCACCTGCCTTCATGCGTTTTCTCGTTGTTTGTTTTTTTTCGGCATTTCTCGCGCCTTTATTGGCAGTGGAGATGCAGATGCCTACGGAAAATGATTACCTCTTCCGCGGCGAGCCTGAGAAATTTTACATGTATGTCGATCGCTATTTCGAGGGCGAACATACGCGTCCTTGGGAAGGTGGCAGTTACGGCTATGTGCGCACCAGCGTGCGCGTCGGCAATCAGATTTTGCAAACCAAATTTCATGAGGGCATCGACATCGCGCCGATCAAACGCGATAAAGCCGGCAATCCGTTGGATCTTGTTTCTTGCGTCGCCGAGGGCAAGGTAGTGCATGTGAGCAACATTCCCGGTCGCAGCAATTATGGTAAGTATGTGGTCGTTGAGCACCAATGGGAAAATACGCCTGTGTTGAGTCTTTATGCGCATCTTGCTGAAATTACTTGTCAGGTCGGACAACCGATTCCCAAGGGCGGGCTGATTGGTCGCATGGGCTACACGGGTGCGGGCATCAATCGCACACGCGCTCACTTGCATTTGGAAATCGCGCTGATGTTGAGCTCACGCTATCCGGAGTGGGCGGCAAAAATGATCAATTATCACGGTCACTACAATGGCATGAATCTCGCTGGTCTCGATGTCGCCGGATTTTTGCTGGCGAATCGCGCGAATCCTCAGCTCTCGATCTCGGAGTTTTTGGCCGCTTACCCCGTGTATTTCAAAGTGACGATTCCACAAAAAGGTCCGCTTGATCTCGCTGCCCGCTATCCGTGGCTGTTGAAGTCGGCGAAGGAAAGTCAGGCGCCTTCATGGGAAATTTCGTTTTCGGATACGGGCATGCCTTTGGCGGTCACGGCGAGCAATCGACGCGTGACGCAACCAACGGTGACGATGGTGAAGCCGTCCGATGTCCCTCATCGATTCAAAACCCGCGGCCTCCTCAGCGGTGAGGGATCGCGCGCTTCGCTTGCACGCGATGGCATCAATCTTGTCACGCTCCTCAGCGGCGTTTTCCCCTCGCCTGCCGCTCCTGTGAAATCTCGTTAATTTTTTTCTCACTACACTATGACTGCTACCCAAAATCTACAACGTCTCGGCCTAAGCCTTCCTGTCGTTCCTGTTCCTGTCGCTGCTTATGTGAATGCGGTGCGCACGGGCAATCTTTTGTTTCTTTCCGGTGGTCTGCCCATCGATGGCGACCGCAAGGTCATCGGCCAGGTGCCGCGCGATGTCTCGATCGAGGAAGCGCAGGAAGCCGCACGCATGATCATTTTGAATCGCTTGGCGGTGATTGAAGCCGAAGTAGGCAGCATCGACCGCGTCACGCGCGTGGTCAGCCTCAGCGGTTTTGTGAATTCGGCTTCCGACTTTTATGATCATCCGAAAGTCATCAACGGTGCTTCTGAGTTGCTGCTGGAAATTTTCGGCGAAAAAGGCAAGCACTCCCGCAC
>JBDLWB010000222.1:0-10492 GCA_039804425.1 Verrucomicrobiota bacterium | reverse complement strand
GTGCCCTCGCCAGCACCGAGGTCGGCCACAACATCATAATTCATCACTTTCAACAGCGCCTCGGCGAGTCCTTTCCAAGATCGGCCGGGAACATAGTGCTTGCCAAATTTCCCCGCGAGTTGATCGAAATACGCGCGTGCCTTGTCCTTGCGCTTGCGATCGAGATGACGCAGTGCCGCGAGGTCCTTTGCCGTTTCTGGCAATTCCGCCGCGGCGTCACGGGCGATCGATACAAACTCCGCCGGTAACTCCGACTGATAAATGTTATTTTTCCCCGAGCGTTGATCCGTCACCAGCCCTTCCTGTTTCATCAACAGCAATTGCGTGGAAATGCGGCTTTGCCCCATGCCGAGAATTTCCTGAAGCTCCACCACGGAAAGTGCTTGTTGCTGCAGCAACAAAATCAACCGCAACCGCGTGGGGTCGGCCAAGAGCTTCAAACATTTCAAGGTTGACAATTTCATCTTGCCTGTGATTGTATCAACGCATCGCGATTTGACGATACGAAAATATACAAATTATGAGCCGCTACATTTTTTCTTCTGAGTCCGTGGGTGAAGGACATCCCGACAAAGTAGCAGATACCATTTCGGATGCGATCCTGGATGCCTGCTTGACTGTCGATGCTACGAGTCGTGTTGCCTGTGAGACCTTTGTCAAAAGCAACGTCGTCGTCGTGGGTGGTGAAATCACCATTCCGAAAATCGGCGCGAAGTCGATTGGTGAAGTGATCAACATCGACAAAATCATTCGCGATGCGGTGCGTGGCATTGGCTACGTGAATGACGATGATGTCTTCCATGCCGACAAAATTTTCATCAATAACTATCTAACGAGTCAATCGCCCGACATCGCCCAAGGCGTGGATGCGAAAAAAGCCAAAGGCAAAAAGCATGCCGAGCAAGGAGCGGGCGATCAGGGCATCATGTTTGGTTATGCGTGCAACGAAACCAAAGAGTTGATGCCAGCGCCCGTGATGTATGCGCATTTGTTAGGTCGAGAGTTGACCAAAATTCGCAAAGCCGGCAAGCAAGCCAAGTGGTTGCGCCCTGATGCCAAAACGCAGGTGTCGGTGGAGTATGTGAATGGTAAGCCGACGCGCATTGTGAACGTGGTCATTTCCACTCAGCATGCGGCATCGGTGGAGCACAAAGAGATCGAAAAATTCTGCATCGATTTGATCAAGCGTGTGCTGCCCAAGAAGATGATCACCGACAAAACCGAATTCCTCATCAATCCAACAGGGAAGTTCGTGATCGGCGGTCCTCAGGGTGATAGCGGTCTAACGGGTCGCAAAATCATTGTCGACACCTACGGTGGCATGGGGCGTCATGGTGGTGGTGCATTTTCCGGCAAAGATCCGTCGAAGGTCGATCGCAGTGCCGCCTACATGGGTCGGTGGGTTGCTAAAAACGTCGTGGCAGCGGGACTTGCGGCCAAGTGCGAAGTGCAATTTGCCTATGCGATTGGGCACCCGCATCCCGTGAGTGTGCACATCGACACCTTCGGCACCGGCACGCATGCCGACGAAGCCATTTTGGCAGCGGTGCAAAAAGTGTTTTCCTTCAAGCCGGCGGATATCGTCAAGCAGCTCAACCTGCTGCGTCCGATTTACTCCAAGTCGACGAACTACGGGCACTTTGGCAAAGACGACAAAGAACTGACCTGGGAGCGCACGGACAAGGTGGAGGCGCTGAAGAAGGCGGTAAAATGATCCGACTGATCCGACAGATCTGAAAGATCCGACTGATCTTAAATCTTAACAAACAGAACACATATGGAAGACTATAAAGTACGCGACATCGGCCTAGCAGAATTTGGCCGCAAGGAAATCGACATTGCTGAGCACGAGATGCCTGGCTTGATGGCGACTCGGGAAAAGTATGGCAAGGAGAAGCCGCTGAAAGGCGTGCGCATCATGGGCTCATTGCACATGACGATCCAAACGGCGGTGTTGATTGAAACACTCGTTGATCTCGGTGCCGAAGTGCGCTGGGTGAGCTGCAACATTTTCTCCACTCAGGATCATGCGGCGGCGGCGATTGCTGCAGCAGGCATTCCGGTTTTCGCTTGGAAGGGCGAGACTTTGGAAGAGTATTGGTGGTGCACGTGGAAAGCTCTCCTCAATCCCCAAGGTCTCGGGCCGCAGTTGATCGTCGATGATGGTGGCGATGCCACTTTGCTGATTCACAAAGGCTACGAACTCGAAAATGGTTCGGATTGGGTGAATACGCCATCGGGCAGTCATGAGGAGCAAGTCATCAAAGATCTGCTCAAGCAAATTCACAGCGAGCAACCGAACATTTTCCACGAAATCGTGAAAGAGTGGAAAGGCGTTTCTGAAGAGACCACTACGGGCGTGCATCGTCTTTATCAAATGGCGAAAGCGGGCACTTTGCTCGTGCCTGCGATCAATGTGAACGACTCCGTGACGAAGTCGAAATTCGACAACCTCTACGGCTGCCGCGAATCGCTTGTCGATGGCATCAAGCGTGCGACGGACGTGATGATTTCTGGTAAAGTCGGCGTTGTCTGCGGCTATGGCGATGTCGGCAAAGGCTGTGCCCAAGCGCTGCGCGGTCAAGGAGCACAGGTCGTCGTGACCGAGGTCGACCCGATTTGCGCCTTGCAAGCCGCGATGGAAGGTTTCCGCGTGTTGACCGTCGAAGACACCCTAGGCTGGGGCGACATTTACGTCACCACCACGGGCAACAAAGACATCATCCGTCTTGAGCACATGGAGAAGATGAAAGACCAAGCCATCGTTTGCAACATTGGTCACTTCGACAACGAAATCCAGATCGACAAGCTCGACAAAGCTGAAGGGGTGAAAAAACTCAACATCAAGCCGCAAGTGGACAAGTATACTTTCCCCGCGGGCAATAGCATCTACATGCTTGCCGAAGGTCGCTTGGTCAACCTCGGTTGCGCCACGGGACATCCGAGCTTCGTGATGTCGAACAGCTTCACCAACCAAACGTTGGCACAAATCGACTTGTGGAAAAACCGCGAGGTCTATCAGCCAGGCGAAGTGCGGGTGTTGCCGAAGCATCTCGATGAAGAAGTCGCACGACTGCACTTGGAAAAAATCGGCGCGAAGCTGACTAAGCTCACTACCGACCAAGCGGATTACATCGGCGTCTCGGCGGATGGTCCGTTCAAGCCGGAGCACTACCGCTATTGATCCACTCTTTTTCCCATGACCCAGCCCTCACCTTCACAGGTGGGGGCTTTTTCGTTAGAGGAAATTGATTTTCACCTGGCCCGATGGTGGGGCGAGTTGATCCGAGAGGGTATCGACCTTTTCCGGAGCTGGTGTGGAAGTGCCATCGAGCGCACTGCGCAGGGCTCCTTCGACGAGTTGACCGCAGTGAATTTTCATCGGCGGCAGCGCACCGAGATCGCCAGTGAGGTCTTGGGCGGAAAGCGAGCGAGCTTCTTCGATGGTTTTTCCTTTCAGCAATTCTGTCGCCATCGACGCCACGGCAATGGCGGTTTGGCAGCCGAAGCTTTGAAAACTCGCGCGATCGATGACCTTCTTGCCGTCCTTTTCAGTGAACTTCAGCCACATCCGAAGCATGTCGCCGCAATCGGGCGAGCCGACTGTACCGACGCGATCGGCATCGGGCATTTCTCCCTGATTTTGCGGATTGCTCAGCGCTTGGCGGACATTTTCTTCAAAATCGCTCATGCCGCACCTTACGAGCAATGTCGAAAAAACGCAAGTCGGCATGCGCTTGAGATTTGACCCAGAGGCGAGCCTGCGACATGCTGCGTCATGGCTTTTACCCCAGTGAGCGAAACTCCTGCACCCGTGGCGGCGCAGTTTTCTTTTCCCGAACCGAAAAGTGCCCTGGCGCGCGATCTCTTCGCCTTGATTGGCGGGGGCAAAGTTTGCGATGGCGAGGAAGTGCGGGAAAGTCACGCGATAGACAAGTGGTATGCCAAGTCCCTGCCCGAGGTCGTGGTATTTGCGGAGTCGACCGATGACGTGGTTCAGGTCATGCGCTATGCTCACGCGAATCGCATTCCCGTGACCACACGCGGCGCGGGCTATGGCTACGTCGGTGGTTGCGTGCCGAGCTTTGGCGGCATCGTGCTTTCCTTGATTCGGATGAATCGCATCGTCGAACTCAACCCCGAAGACGGCGTGGCGGTGGTTGAGCCTGGTGTGATCACGGTGGAACTGCAAGAAGCCGCGCGCGCCTTAGGCTGGGATTACCCGCCCGATCCGGCCTCACTGAAAGATTGCTCCATCGGTGGCAACATCGCCACCAATGCGGGTGGTCCGCGTTGTTTGAAATATGGAGTAACGCGAAACTACGTGCTCGGCTTGGAAGTGGTGTTGTCCGATGGTCGGGTCATTCACTGCGGCGGACGAGTTCACAAAAACAAAACCGGCTTTGACTTGGTGGGACTCTTCACCGGTTCCGAAGGGATGCTGGGCATCGTCACGCAAGCCACCTTGCGACTCATCCCCAAGCCGCGCTCGCGTGCGATGCTCGCGGCGATTTTTCCCGAGTTCACCGATGCTGCTGCGACGGTGCAGGAAATTTTCCGTCAGGGGCATTTGCCATCGGCTTTAGAAATCACCGATACCTTTACGCTCGAAGCCGCGCGCAAGCGTTTGGGCGATGCCAAGTTGCCGCCGGGCAAGGCGCATTTGTTGGTCGAGACCGATGGATCGCCTGTGGCGGTGCAAGCGGAGATCGATGAATTGCGGACCTTGCTCATGCGCATGGGCGCGACGCATGTGGAGGAAGCGCTCGACGATGCCTCCTGCGAGCAATTTTGGAAAATTCGTCGGGAGTTTTCCTACTCGCTGCGCGATACGGGTCTCACGAAACTCAACGAAGACATTGTCGTGCCACGTTCCAAGCTCGTGGCCTTGGTGGAGTTTGCGCGACAGTTGCAAGCGCAGACTGGCATTGCTGTGGCCTGTTTTGGTCATGCGGGAGATGGCAACATTCACACCAACTTGATGGTGGCCGATTACCATTTGCCAGAAAATCGTCAACGCGGCGATGAGGCGCTCGACCTGCTGTTTTCCTGGGTGCTCCAAAACGGTGGAGCGATTACCGGAGAGCATGGCGTGGGCTTGGCGAAAAAGCCCTGGATCCGTCAAGCGCTGGGCGAAGATTCCCTGCAACTCCAGCGTGCGATCAAGCAAGCAATGGACAAGCGAGGGAATCTGAATCCTGGTAAGTGGCTCGACCTGTGATGGTTCGCCTCAACCCGTGGTGCGGAGTCCGGAGGCAATCGCATTGATCGAAAGCAGCAGCTTCGGCAGCAATTGATCGGCGGCGGCATGGTCATCGGCGTGAACCTTCTCGCGCCATTCACCGAGCAGAGCGACTTGTTGTTGATGCAGCACGGCGAGTGGCTCATCGCGAATCGTTAGTGTCTTGATCATCCGGGGACGTCGCACATCCATGCCGCCATCAAACAAATCCGAGAGTTGTTGCAGCGTGCGTTCGAACTCCGAGAGAATCAGATCCATGAACGTCTGACGCAGTTCGGGATCCGTCACCAATGCGGCATATTGCTGCATGATGGCACGATTCGCCGAATGCAAATTCGTTTCCACATTGGTGAAAAGATACGCGACAAAAGGCGTGTGATGCAGCGCTTTTTTCAGAGCGGCAAATTGCTCCGGTTTTTCCGTTTGCAAGCTTTCCAAAGCCGAGCCGACGCCGAACCAGCCGGGCAGGTAAAAGCGAGCTTGGGTCCATGAGAAAACCCAAGGAATCGCACGAAGGTCGGCAATGCTGTGGCCTTTCTTGCCCGTGCGACGCGCAGGACGCGAGCCGATGCGGGCGTTTTCTAGGGCATCGATGGGAGTGACTTGACGATAAAAATCAATGAAGCCCGGCTTGCGCAAAAATCCTTGATAGGCCGCCGTGCTGGCTTCCGAGAGATGACTGAGGATGCCGAAAAGCTCGTCGTTTTGCTGCGGCGCAGGTTCATGCAAATGTTTCGCCGTGGTGATCGCGGCACCGGCCAGCAGCAGTTCCAAATTGTAGGTGGCGCTGGCGAGATTGGCGTATTTTTGTGCGATCGTTTCACCTTGCTCGGTCATGCGGAAGCCGCCCGTCATCGAGCCGTGAGGCAAGGACGCCATGAACCAATGAGTCGGTCCCGCACCGCGAGAAATCGTGCCGCCGCGACCGTGGAAATAGGTAAAGCGCAGGCCGTGTTGCTGGGCGGTCACTGTCAGGCGCGTTTCCGCACGATGCAGTGCCCACTGGGCCGCGAGAATGCCGCAGTCTTTGTTCGAGTCCGAGTAGCCGAGCATGATTTGCTGCGATGGCGGGCTATCTGTGGCGGCGGCGTTGTGGCGTTTGCGTTCCAAAATCGAGCGCATGGCGATGGGGATGGCCAGATATTGCTCCATGATTTGCGGTGCGCGATCGAGGTCATCCATGGTCTCAAACAAAGGCACGATCTCTAACGGGCACCACATGCCTTCATCGTTTTGATTCATCAGCCCCGCCTCGCGAGCGAGAACGTGAACGACGAGAAGGTCGCTCACCTGCCGCGTCATCGAGACAATCAAGGCCCCAATGCCTGCCGAGCCGTGAGCGCGACGATGCGCGGCGACGACGCGATACGCGCGGAGGACCAAGTCAGCCTGTTCGCCCACGGCGACGCTGTCGTGCAAAAATGGACGCGTCGATTGCAGCTCGTTGCTCAAGAACGACACGCGTTTTTCCTCGGGCCATTGGGCAAAATTTTCGCCATCGGCAATGCCGGCAGCGGAGAGCAATTGCGCCATCGCTTGATCATGGAATTCCGAGTTTTGGCGGACATCGAGCGTGGCCAAATGGAAGCCAAAAATTTGCAACTTATGGCGGAGTGGGCGGATGTGTTGCTCCACGACCAATTCGCAGCCGGCGGCTCGGATGGTGCTGGAGAGCAGCTGAAGGTCGGCCTCAACTTGCTCCGGCTTTTGATAGAGCGATAGATTGCCATCGAGCTCCACCGATTCACGGACTGCGATCATCATCAAGCCCGTGAGTTGTCGCCATGGCTCCTCGCTGTAGCGATCAAATACCTCCTCGCACAGATCTGCCGGAAGGCTCGCGCAGAGTTCCTCGATGCGTTGCGTCAGCGACTCAGGAATGTCATTGAGGTGGACCGAGAGCGTGAGGTTGTTGGAGAGCTCACCGAGTTCGCGTTGCAGCAATTGAAACGCGGCTCGACGGAGCATCTTGAGCGTTTTTTCCGTGACCTCGGGCGTCACGAGTGGGTGCCCATCGCGGTCGCCGCCGATCCAGGTGCCGAAGCTCAAGTGCGGGATATTTCCGGCAGAGCGCAGCATTTCCAGCGGGAAGCCGGCATCGCGCCAGGCCTCGGTGAAATGCAGGTCGAGCCGATCCAAAGCAGCAGGAAAGAGATCGCGCAGGTAGTGAATGGCATCGCGCAACTCACGAAAAATGTCGGGCCGGGTGAGGTGGATTTCGCCCGTGCGCCAGAGTGTTTGCAAAGCTGTGACAATGCGATCGCGGATGCGGCGCTTCTCACGACTGGTAAATTTCGGGAATTCGTAGCGCACCAATTCATCGTAAAGCGCACGATGCCGTTCGCGCACCGACGCGCGTTTTGCTTCTGTGGGGTGAGCGGTGAGCACCGGTTGCACATCGACATCGGCGAGCACGGAGAGAATTTGTTCGGGCTTCAGACCGATATCCCGCATATCGCGCAGCGCTTGCGGCCAGAGACCGCGGATCGAAGTGGCACCGAGTTCCTTTTCGCGCTCGCGGCGAATGGCGGCGGCGACGCGTTCCTCGACCATATTGAGCAGTTGAAAGCCGATAGAATACAACTGCTGAATGCCTTCTGGTGGTGACGCGCTAGGCGCGGGGTGTCCGACCCATGGCAGGTAGGGCAGCAGTTCTTTTTCGCCGAGTTGCTCGAGGGCCTCGCCGAGGCAGCCGATGAGGAAATGCAAGGTTTCATCGATGAGTTCGAAACCTTCGAGGCGGAGACGTTGGCGGGCAATGGGTTCAGTGGGCACGGTGAGAAAAGAATGGATGTTCGGAGAGAAGCAGAAGGCGTGCCGAGATTAGAGGAATGCGGCAAATGGCGCAAGAGAGTTCCGCACGATCGTTGCCATCAGTGGGGTGTCATGCTCGGCGAGGGTTGGCGGGAAAAATGGGAGGTTTCGCTCAGGTGCCATAAAGCTACAGCGGAAACAATCACTGCGATGAGCACCAGCAACGAAACGGTCATAAAAAGTTTGGATTTCATCGGATGCTTAGAATTTGCGAATGCGCGTATCCTGCGCCAAGCTCGGCTTGGTTTTCGGGTGATCGGTGGTGTAGTGGAGTCCGCGCGATTCCTTGCGCTTGGCGGCGCAATCGACGATCATGGAGGCGACGGTCACGAGATTGCGCAATTCGAGGATGTCGGCATTGACTCGATGCCCCCAGTAAAATTCGCGCACTTCTTTTTTCAAATTCCGCAGTCGGGTCGCTGCACGACGTAGGCGGTTATCGGTGCGGACGATGGAAACATAGTCCCACATCAAGCGGCGGATTTCGTCCCAGTTGTGATAGATCACCACCAATTCATCGGGCGCAGCGGTATCGCCGTGTTCCCAAGTGGGGATGTCGAAATGCTCCGATTCCCGCTGCGGGTGGAGATGTGCGAGCATTTCCTGGAGCGCGCGACGCGCGAGCACATTGCCTTCCAGCAGCGAGTTTGAGGCCAAGCGATTCGCTCCATGGAGGCCGGTGCAGGCAACCTCTCCCACGGCATACAGACCGCGCAGGGTGGTTTTGCCATTGATGTCGGTGACCACGCCACCACATTGATAATGGGCCGCGGGCACGACGGGGATGGGATCTTTTTCGCAGTCGAGACCAAAGCGCAACAGCGTTTGATAAATGAAAGGGAAGCGTTCCTTCATGAAGCCGCTGGGCTTATGGCGGACATCGAGATACACACAGGGGGCTCCGGTGCGTTTGATTTCATGGTCGATGGCGCGCGCGACGATGTCCCGTGGCGCGAGCGATCCGCGGGGGTCGTATTGAGAGACAAAATCCTCGCCCTTTTGATTGATCAACTGAGCTCCTTCACCGCGCAGGGCTTCTGTGACCAAAAACGATCGCGCTTCTGCGCCATTCGCGGCAGGATTGTAGAAGCAGGTCGGGTGAAATTGGATGAACTCCATATTCGCGACCGAGGCCCCAGCGCGCCAAGCCATGGCTACGCCGTCACCCGTGGCGGAGTCGGGATTGGTGGTGTAAAGATAGACCTTGCCGCAACCACCCGTCGCCAAAATCACGCGGTCTGAGCGGAAAATTTCGACTTCACCGCTTTTTCGATTGAGCACATAGGCACCGAGCACGCGGTCGTCGGTCACCATGCCGAGTTTGCCCGTGGTGATGAGGTCGATGGCAAAATGGTCTTCGAGAATCGTCAAGTTCGGCGTGTTGCGGGCCGTGCGCGCGAGGGCCTCGGCGATTTCTCGACCGGTGGTATCGCGCGCGTGGAGAATGCGTCGTTTCGAGTGACCGCCTTCTTTGCCGAGAGAAAAGTGGTCGTTTTCGGCATCGAATGCGACGCCATAATGCACGAGTTCATCAATTGTGGCCGCGCCTTCTTCGATGATGGTGCGGACCACATTTTCGTGGCACAGTCCAGCACCGGCGTCGAGCGTATCGGCGATGTGCAAGGCACAGGAGTCGCCCGCTTCGCGGAGAGATTCGGGCAGCACCGCAGCGATGCCGCCCTGGGCCCACGCGGTGTTGGAATCGAGCAAGTCGCCCTTCGTGAGACAGATCACCGACCCATGTTCAGCGGCACGGATGGCCAGCGAGAGTCCTGCGATGCCAGAGCCGATGATCAGAAAGTCCGCAGTCACAGTGATGTAGGGAAAAGGAAAAAGGCCTCAATCCTCTTCGAACTTGCGATCGATGAGATCGATGATCGCATTCATCGCCGCTTCTTCGTCATCGCCCTCGATGGTGACAGTAATGACCGAGCCATGACCCGCAGCGAGCATCATCAAGCCCATGATGCTTTTGCCTTCGACTTCCTCGCCGTCTTTTTCCACGCGGATCTCCGAAGAGAAACGATTGGCGGTTTTGACAAACTGCGCGGCAGGACGAGCATGAATCCCGAGTTTGTTTTGGATGGTGAGTTCGCGTGTGATGGCCATGTGGATGAAGCAATTACGCAGATTTTCGGGGTGTTGCAAAGCGAAAAATGCGGGGGGGAAGTGATGAGGTTGAAGTGATCAGTGAGCAGTGAGCAGTGGGAAGGCGGGAAGGCGGGAAGGCGGGAAGGCGGGAAGGCGGGAAGGCAGGAGGAATTTTTTGAGGGAAAGGGATTTTATGAGAAGTGATTGAGCAAGTAGCTGATGACGAGGACTTGGGGGATGCTGAGGATGGGTAAGGCGAGGGCGCAAATCCAGCGGCCGGTGGTGGAGCGCAGCGACATGATTTCGGTGTAGTCGGTGGCGGCTCCTGCCATGAGGAAGGTGAAG
>JBDLWB010000221.1:0-6381 GCA_039804425.1 Verrucomicrobiota bacterium | reverse complement strand
TTCTCATTTGACTCCCGAGGGAGTTGAGAGTAACAGAGGCATCCAATTTCGCTTGGCTCATGAATTTCTCCATGAAACAAATTCCCCGACCTTCTCCGTTAGAAATACAAGTGTTACGCGTGCTGTGGCAGTATGGGCCTTCTAAGGTATCAACGGTTCATGAAGTGATGGATGAGAACAAAGCGCGTGCATACACGACCGTGCTTTCCGTATTGCAAAACTTGGAAAAAAAAGAACTCGTTCATCGCGTGAAAGAGGGTCGAGCACACGTCTATGAAGCCAGCTATTCGGCAGACGATATTTTGGGAGAAATGTTTAGCGAACTGGTCATCAGTTCCTTTGGAGGCGAGTGGTATGATGCCATGTTGCAGATGATCGCCGTTGCGCAATTGACGAGCATGGAGAAATCGGATTTAGCGGAACGCCTCCTTGCCAGCATCAAAAAGCATACGACGACTCGTGCTAAGTCTTCCAAGAAGGCGACTCAAAAGTCCGTGAAAAAAGTTTCCACAAAAAATTCGACGAAGTCAGCGAAAAAGCGCGCTTGAATTTGTTACTCAGGATGCGGTGCCGATAGTGCCTTGCCATGCCCAGATGACGGGATCGAGTCGATCCCGCACTTGTTGGATGAGGGTGTCGGCCTGACTAGGATCGGACAACAGGGCAAACATCGCCGAGCCCGAACCGCTCATCAGAACAGTCTGAACTTCAGGACGTGCTTGCAGCCAATTTTTGATTTCCGCGAGGAAGAGGAACTTACCAAAGACGGGTTTCTCGAGATCATTCACCAACGTGGCCCAGGGCAGTTCGACGGGGTCGTAGTTGACACCAGGAAGGGCAACTGCGTCTTTCCAGCGCGCGTAGGCATCGGGAGTAGACACGTGGAAAGAAGGCTTTAGCAGTAAAATGTGTTGTAGCGGTGGGGCATCGGCAGGCTCGAGGATTTCTCCCCGACCGGTGGCTCGGGCGGTGGATCCTTTGAGAAAAAATGGCACATCACTGCCGAGACTAGCAGCGGCTTGGTGAAGCATTTTTTCATCAAGTGGGTGACCATGCCATTCATTCCATGCGCGAAGCGTTGCGGCTGCATCGCTGCTGCCGCCTCCGAGACCGGCACCGTGGGGAATGCGTTTTTCCAAATGGATGTGAGCGAGGCAGGGGAGTTTACTGAGCGAGGAAAAGATTTGCGTCGCGCGGGTAATCAGATTGCTCTCATCTAGAGGAATGCTGGCGACGTCGCAGGTGAGCGAATACTCATCTGCAGGTGTCAAAGTCAAGGTGTCAAAAAGCCCATCAACAGGTGTCATCAGAGTATCAACCTCGTGAAAGCCGTCGGATCGTTTTCCGATGACGCGAAGCGAGAGATTGATTTTAGCGGGGGCTGTGACGGTGATACTCGTGGCGCTCATAGTGGTGGGATCGATCCGATGACCGCCATCATGCGGCCCGTGTGCCCCAGTTCTTTACGATAACTGTAGAAGCGTGGCAAGTCTGATGCGGTGCATGTTTTAGCGTCGTGATAATGTCGGATTCCAGCATCCCGTGCCTGATCGGCAATGGTAGAGGCGAAGTCGACTTCGTAATGCGGGGGACGGATGCAGGGGCCGAGCACTGCAATCAGGTTTTCTGGCCTTGTGCCAAAATTTTCCTGCATCATGCGTACTGCTCGACCGAGGATATTCGCCTCTGTGCCCTTTTTTCCCGAATGGAGTAGCCCCATCACGGAACTAGAAGGATCGGCGAGCCAAATGACTCCACAATCAGCCACGTAAATCGATAGCGCCAATCCTTCTTGTTGCGTGATCAATCCATCGACTCCGGCAATGACAGGCAATCCATCGGCGGCGATGATGGTGTCATCAACTCCCGCTAATCCAATTTCTGCTCCGTGGACTTGCTCCGCGCGCCACCAATGGCTGGATGAAAAACCCAAGCTCTCGATCACTGCCGTGTGATGTGGTCGGAGTCGGCGCATGGCCTCATCGCGATCCACCGCTGTCGGTACATCAGCGATGCGTTCGACAAATGCCGTTCTAAGGTGTGGGATTTGCTGGAGAGGATGGAGGAAATGTTGCATGGTACAAAAAAACTCCCCAAGCCGACACAGAACCAACAAGAACCATGGGCAAGGGGAGCAAAAGCGATTTCAATTACGCGCGGGCGGGCAGATATTCCATTGCGCGACGTGTTGCGTCGACTGTATCAGCCTCTTCTTGATCCATATGAGATAACATATTGGCGAGGTCTGAAGAGATTTCCTTGCGCATGCGAGAAACAAGTTCCACTCCTTTTTGCATGATACGCACCATGATTTTGCGACGGTCTTCCGCAGCATGGATGCGCTCGACATAGCCGAGTTTTTCCAAGCGATCCACCAAGCCCGTGGCTGCGGCAGTGGAATGGCCCATTTTTTTGGCAATATCCGACATGGTCAGATATTCCTCGCTCGACAGATAGGCGAGTAGGAAAAACTGAGGAAAAGAGATATTTCCTTTGCTGAGTTCTCCGGAGAGGTTGAGGATGCAACTGCGTTGAGTGAACAACACAAAGTCGGCAAGACGTTCGGCCTCCGCTTGCACAGCGGGGCCCGCATTCATCGGGTGAATTTGTTTCATGGCTGATCGATTGTAAAAGATGAAGTGACCAAAGTGGGACGTAGGTCAATTCATCGGGACGACCTTGATGAAACCCATTTCCGGATAATCATCAAGTCTAAATTTTAAAATTATCTAATATGCTAATATCGAAAACCGCAATGAAGTATGATTTTTCTTAAGGATTCGAGGTTTTTTATGTGGTTGCCTTGATTTCAGAGGGAGGAAATTGGATGATTTTTTAAAAAATTCCTCCTCTAGGAAGCTTAAACCGTCCTTTCGCCGTTCTGAAGGAGTGGCCATTTCGGGAAAAACTGTCGAGCGGCTTGTGCGCAGTGAGAGTGAAATTGAGCTAAGCTTTCGCCGCGCGCTAGGGCGATCCGCGCAGCAGTGTGTTCGATAAAAGCGGGTTCATTGCGCTGACCCCGATGAGGCACAGGTGCGAGATAAGGGGAATCCGTTTCCACGACAAAGCGACCCGCGGGCATTTTGCTAGCGACCTCTAGCACATCAGCTGCCGATTTGAAGGTTGTAACCCCACCAAAGCCGAGCAATCCGCCGAGATCGATGACTTGTTGGGCTTGGTGTTGATTGCCAATGAAGCAGTGAAATAACGCCCGAACTTGGCTTGCATAGCGTTCATAGAGGGCGATCGCGTCATCGAAAGAAGCTGTGCCAGAACGATCTCGGGTATGAATCACAATGCCCAATCCCGAACGAGCGGCGAGTTGGAAGTGCTGGTCGAGAAATGACCGCTGTCTTTCATGGAAAAGTGTTTCGTCCCAGCCTTCGGGCGCGGGGTGATAATAGTCGAGGCCGGTCTCGCCGATGGCAATGACACGTGGGTCATCGACATACGATGCAATTTTCTCGATGGCATCATCGGGCGCGTGATGAACATCGCAGGGATGAATGCCTAGGCAGACGCGCACTTGAGGGAACCGCTCAGCGATCAACAAATTTGCTTCGATATCCTCCAGGCAAGTGGCAAGTGAAACCATGCCCTTTACTCCGGCGGCAGTGGCGCGTGCGATGATAGCATCGAGTTCGTCTTCCGCAAAGCGGTGCGAGGCGAGATGGCAGTGGGAATCAATGAGCATGACCTGATGATAATTGATTCCAGTGGAGCAACTCTTCGTATCTTACCCCATTGCCACCGAAAAGATCCAAGGCGCTGCCGACCGTGACATCGACTTTTCCTTGACTCAAATCTTGGACTTTTTGCACATCGTGCATGCTGGCGACACCGCCTGCGTAGGTCTGAGGGATGCGCCCCCATGAGCCGAGCAAAGAGACCAAATCGTCATCAATGCCGCCGCAAAGTCCTTCGACATCTGCGGCATGAATCAAGAACTCGGCGCAATGCTCTGCGAGCAAATCTAACGTTGCAAAGTCAATCGATAGGCTCGTGAGCGTCTGCCAGCGGTTCATGGCCACCGTCCAACCGTTGCGAGTGCGGCGACAACTGAGGTCGATCACCAATTGATCCTTACCGACTGCATCGACGATGGCATGCAATTGGTCTGGCAAAAACTGTCCCTGCGGCGAAAAAAGTGCCGAAGTGACAATCACGTGACTCGCGCCAGCTTCGATCCACTGTTGCGCATTGATTGCTGAGATTCCGCCGCCGAGTTGTAGTCCACCAGGCCATGCTGCGAGAGCCATTCTTGCGGCATCCTGATTTCCAGGGCCAAGGCAAATCACATGGCCGCCGTGGAGTTGATCCTCGCGGTAGCGCTGGGCGTACCAGGCAGCGTCGTGCGATGAAACAAAATTCTCCTTCGGGTTCGCATCATCACGAAGGGTGCCGCCGACAATTTGTTTTACCTTGCCGTGGTGCAGATCAATGCATGGTCGAAATTTGGTCATCTTCGCGACGCAGCAAATCACCATGTCCGAGGCAATTCCAGCACCAAATCCAGATTCTATGTGGATTGGGTTGAAGCTTCGGTGATCGGCTTGACAGCGATGAATGATTTTGATTGACTGCCTTTGTTGATGTATCGTTTTGGCACGTGTCTGGTATTGCTCATGTCTTGCTTCGAGCAAGGCTGCGCATGGAGTTCTAGCTATGACAAAAGTTGGCATCGTGAGGTGAAACGGCAGGTGCGCGAATTAGGTTTTCGCAATTGGATCGTCATAGCAGAGTCTTCCTTTCCTGCCTACAGTCGACCTCGGGCGAGTCAGGTAGCAGCTGAGGCGGAAAGTCCTGAAGTATTATCCTATGTCCTGCAAGTGATTGCCGAAACACAGCACGTGCGGCCCAACGTCTTTTTAACCAGAGAATTGCGATCGATGAGCAATGACACCGCTCCAGGGATTGATGAATGGAAGCGCAAGACGCAGCAAGCCTTGCTGGGGATGGAGACGACGAGTCTTGAGCAGGAGTCATTGATGAGTTTGGTGGCGGATGCCAACCGCAGTTTTGAGGTCTTGGTCGTACGCACGTCATCAGCCCTGCCTTATAGTTCGATTTTCATTGAGCTCCAGCCAGGCTACTGGGATGCCGAGGCAGAACAGCAATTGCGGGCACGCATAGAACAAGAGCGGCAACAGTTCAAGAGATCAGCAGCCAAAAATTTATGAATCAGAGCAAAGAGCAACAGATACGAGAAGAGCGGGAGAAAGCGTGGATTGGTGATGCGGTCTTGTGCTTATTTGCGAGAAAATTTGTCTTGCGTGAACGCCAAGTCATGGATGCGGAGTGGTTCACTCATTTGACATCAAATGGATTTCTTAGTGCGCTCGGCAATCCCACAAGTGTTGAGGCAAAGATCGGGTCGATCTACGCAGAAGAAGGTTTAGAGGCTGCGTTTGCCTGGATGGATCAAACGCTGATTCCGCTTTTTCGCAAACAAATGGCCAACAAAAAACGTTGAATGCATTTTAGGGGCCGAAAGTGAGATGCGGTCTGATTTTACTGAGAGTTTTTTCGCCGATGCCAGGCACCTTGAGAAGGTCCTCTGCTTTGCGGTAGGGGCGATTCGCGATGATGCGATTTGCGGTTGTTTCGCCGATTGTTGGCAATTTCATCAATTCTGCTTTTAGGGCTTTGTTGGGATCAATCGGTTGTTTCAGTTGCCCTTTGACTTGGTCAATGCCAATGAGGTCTTTTGCTTCTTCTTCACGTTGCATTTTGCGTTGATCGGGCAATTGGCTCCAGTCGGTCTTGGCCCAAATACCTTTTTTCGACATAGCCGCTTGCCACTCGTAATCCTCCAATTGCGCGGCGTATTCTTTGCCACTGATCGGCGGTTGGTGATACGTTTCGCGCACCACGCCAAAGGCGCGAGCGAGGCCGAGCGCGATGAGTTCTTCGGACAAGTCTTTGCCATCTGCAGTGACGATGAAGGCATAAACGCGTTTTACCGTCGAACCGCCGCGAGCATCCGCCTCTGCGGTATGAACTGTGAACGGTTTTTCGAGACGTTTCGCTACGTATGCAGCGGCTTCTTTGCCAAAGTCCTTGGCGATCTCTGCGGCTTTTTGTGGGTCGGGATCGATCTCAGAAATGCCGAAATAAGCGCGTTGCGCGCGCAATCTGCGGCTCAAAGTGGTATCTGTGATGTGCCATTCGATGCAATCGGCACCATAGAGTCGCACGGTAAAAGGTTCGCCCATGGGAGGCTGCACTTCAAAGCTATCGCCATCGCCCCATGGGGTGAGATGAAACTGGCATTTCTCGTATGTTTTCAGCGGCTTTTGCGCAAAGGCTGGTAGAGAGATGCTCCAGTAAGAGATCAAGAGACAGGTTAGAGTTTTTCGTAACGAAAACAGGAACATAAAA
>JBDLWB010000220.1:0-2876 GCA_039804425.1 Verrucomicrobiota bacterium | reverse complement strand
CGCTATCGGTATCGGTATCGCTATCGGTATCGGTATCGGTATCGGTATCGGTATCGGTATCAGTATCGATTTCGATTTCGATTTCGATTTCGATTTCGATTTAGATTTCGATTTTGTTTTTGGGGGGTGGGGGCTTTTGAAGGGAGATGAATGCCATTTGGCGATTTGCGGTTGAAAAAGTGGGGTGAATGGGTTTGGTTGTGGTGTGCCTGATCAGATTCTTTCCTTTCTTGAGATCTTCCTACTCATCGCTTTGGTCTTGATGGTAGGCATGGTTTGGATTGTTGTAACGCGTATCGTTGCGAGAATGCGTCGCCTCGAGGACTTGCTGGGAGGGGTTACGGAAGAGAAAGAAGACCTTGCGACGACCAAGAAAGACTTGCGTCGGATTGCGCGCTCCGAGTTTGATCAGTTCCTCGAAGAAGACGGCAAGCGCCGTATGCTCAAGAAGAGCGAACAAGCGGCGGCATTCCGTGAGTGGCGTCGGCAGCGGGGAATCACATGGAATGCTGAGAAAACGGCCGAATCGAGCGACTAACGATATTCGCGGAACTGGATTGAGAGTTCTTGTTCCAGTTGATGAATTTTCTGGCGTTCTTTCGGTTCGATGAGAGCGAGCGAGAGGCCCGTTTTTCCCGCACGGGCGGTGCGACCACTTCGGTGCGTGTAGGAATCGACGTGGTCGGGCAATTGGTGATGGATGACAAAGCTGAGTTCGGGGATATCGATGCCGCGTGCGGAAACATCCGTGGTAACGAGGGCGCGGATGCGTTCTTTTTTGAAAGCGCGCATGACCTTATCACGCTCCGTTTGCATCAGATCGCCGTGGAGGACATCGACCTGATGACCGGCTTTGCGCAGCGTTTGATGAACTTTCATCGCTGTTTCACGTGTGCGGCAGAAGATGAGTCCTCGCTCTTCCGGGTGTTTGGCAAGAAAATCGAGGAGAATTTCTGCTTTTTCATCGCGACTGCTGACGATGCATTCGTGGCGAATCTGGCGATTGACGACATTTCTGCGGTCGACCTTGATTTGCCGGGCATCGGCGGACATGTGTTCGCGGATCAGTTGAGAAATGCCCTCAGGGATGGTGGCGGAAAAGAGCCAAGTGCTCTTGCGTTGAGGGATTTTCGTAAGGATTTCCTGGAGTTCCTTACGGAAGCCCATGCTAAGCATTTCATCGGCTTCATCGAGCACGACATAGCGCACCTCGGTGAGAGACAGGGCACGACGTTTCATGAGGTCGATGAGGCGACCTGGAGTGGCCACGACGATGTGCGTGGGGCGTTGGAGTGCGGTGACTTGTCGATCGATTTTATCGCCTCCAGCGAGAACCTCGACGAAGATTTTGGCACTGAACTTCGTGTAGCGGAAAAGCTGTTTGCCAATTTGCTTGGCGAGTTCGCGAGTGGGAGCCAGAACCAGCGCTTGGATTCGCGGTTGTGAGGGATCGACCTTCGCCAACAGCGGTAGGCCAAAAGCAGCGGTTTTGCCCGTGCCTGTTTGCGCTTGGACAATCAGGTCCGTCTCCTTTTCCAGCAAAACAGGGATGGTTTGAGACTGAACGGGAGTAGGAGTCTCAATGCCCATTTCCGAGAGGGCGCGACAAAAATCCTCGTGAATGCCGAGGTGGGAAAAAGGAGAAAGCATGAGATGAAAAAAATGTGTCGCTCATCGATAGGCCATTTCCCTGAGCAAGACAAGACATGATTCACAGCGGTTTTGCCCAGACTATGCGGCGTCGGAGGCGCCTGTTATCACGATGACGAGAGCGCTTGAGCAAGATATTTTCGGGATTCCAGAGCGAAATCTGCTTTTTTTGCTCACTTGGCAAGCTGACTGCTATGACTAAAATTGATACGATTGTGAATACCTTGTTTGATGGATATGCCCCGTGGTCTGGTTACGATGAAATGTTTGAGAAAGACGGTTCTGTGAGATCGTGCTGTCAATCTCTCAAAAATGTGTTTGATGGACTGAGCCAGAAAGAATTTGAAGAGCGCAAAGCGGCGAGCGACCTTTATTTTTTGAGGCAGGGCATTACCTTCAACGTCTATCACGACGACAAAGGCACAGAGCGGATTTTCCCTTTTGATCCTGTGCCGCGAGTGTTGACAGCAGCAGAGTGGGAGCATTTGGAGGCAGGGTTGACTCAGCGGATCATTGCGCTGAATTTATTTTTGCACGACATTTACCACGAACAACACATACTCAACGATGGGACCATCCCACGCATGTATGTTGACGAGGCAAAGAACTATCGTGCGGCGTTTCGCGGTGTGGATGTGCCGAAGGACATTTACATCCACATCTGCGGTTCCGACCTCGTGCGTGGAGCAGATGGGCAATTTTACGTACTCGAAGACAATGGTCGCTGTCCTTCGGGCGCTTCCTATCTGTTAGAAAATCGCAATGCGCTCAAGCGAGCATTTCCCGCGCTTTTCGAGACATCCGATGTTCGTCCTCTGGATTCTTATCCGCGCGAGTTGTTGAATATGTTGCGTTACATTTCACCGGTGCGGGAAGGCGATCCGGTTTGTGTATTGCTCACACCAGGATGCTACAACAGCGCCTACTTTGAGCATTGCTACTTAGCTCGTGAAATGGGAATTCCCATTGTGGAGGGTCGAGATCTGGTGGTGGTTGATCATTTTGTGTTCATGCGCACGACCAAGGGTTTGCAGCGTGTCGATGTGATTTATCGCCGCATCGACGATGACTTCATTGACCCTGTGGTTTTCCGCAAAGATTCCATGTTGGGTGTGCCGGGACTCATGAGTGCGTATCGTGCGGGCAATGTGGCTTTGGCCAATGCTGTGGGCACAGGAGTAGCAGACGACAAGGTGATGTATACCTTTGTGCCGCGGATGATTCAA
>JBDLWB010000219.1:0-10653 GCA_039804425.1 Verrucomicrobiota bacterium | reverse complement strand
GTGCGGGATCAACGACAGTTGCGAACAATGCCCGGCTCGAACTGCAGAACAATATCACCGTTGCCGAGGAATCGCTGACGATCTCTGGGCAAGGAGGCACTTCATTTTTCAACGGTGCGCTCAATTCGCGCTCGGGCTCGAATACCTGGGCAGGCCCTATCATTCTCGCTGCGAACAATGCCCGCATCGGCGCACAGGCGAATGCCACCCTCATTGTTTCCGGTCCAATCTCAAGCGCACCAGGCATCAATGGTCTAACAATTCGACCCAATGATAACACCGCGACAGTAGTCGTCTCGGGCGCTAACACTTACGCAGGAAACACCACCCTCGTCGGCGGAAGAATCCGACTCGCCGCAGCACGCACTTTGCCTGCTACGACCTCATTGCTGTTTGGTCTATCGAACGTCTCGGCGCTGTTGGACCTGGCCGGCTTTGATCAAGAAGTCGCTGGATTAGCAGTCACAAGTGGCACGACGAACGAGTTAACCAGCTCGGCTCCCGCAATGCTCACAGTCCGCACCAGCGCCGACTCTGCATTTTCCGCGCCGCTCACCGGCTCTCTATCTCTGACCAAAAGTGGTCCTGCCACGCTGAGTCTCAGCGCTTTGTCGAATTACAATGGTTCGACCACCATTTCCGCGGGCCGTCTTTTGTTAGACTTTTCGAATCAAGCAAACCCGACCAATTTGCTCCCTCCTGCATCGCCGCTCGCGCTGGCTGGCACTTTGGAAATTCGCGGAAAAACGGCATCGGCTACCAGACAAACTCTCGGCTCTCTCACCATTCCCGCCGATGCTGCGGCAACGATTGTCATCACGAACAACGGCGCGACCTCGACGCAACTCACTCTCGGCGATTCCTGGACGCTGGGCTCTGGTGCGACACTCCTCATCGATCTCTCTTCGGGCAATAGCACCGTGCTTTCCAACCCACCCCTCACTGGTTGGCTGCTGCCCGGAGTAAGTGTGAAGGACAGCAACGGCATCACAGGTCCTGCCACGGTAGTCGCTGGTCAAGTAGTGCGCTATCTGCCACCAACTCTAACAAGCTCTTCCAACAATCCCAACACCGAGTTCTCAAGCCGAAATTCGACTTACACCGCAGGAAATCTCGATTGGACCAATGGCGGACTCATCACCCAGCGTTCGGTTCATCGACTCATCCTCGATTCCTCCCTCAGCGCCGGCACGATCGATATGGGCGCGGCTTCGAATGTGCTATCTCTCACTTCGGGAGAGGTGCAGTTTTTGGGAGCAAACCCACTCACTCTCCGTGGCGGCCAAGTGGGTGCATCAGGGGCGGCCCTTTCTCTAACGACTTCTGGCGCAGCCACTCTCACTCTCGCTAGCCCACTCTCCGGCGCCGCTGGAAATGTGACGATTCAAGGAACAGCATCGGTGCTACTGAATGCTGCGAGCTCGTTCACAGGCGGTCTTACACTCAACGGCGGCCTGCTCACGCAAGGTGTCGCGAATGCGCTCGGAGCGAATGGCAATAATCTCACGATTCATGCCGGCACTCTCGACCTCAATGGTATCTCCGCCAGTTCCAGCGTACTTTCCGGTTCGGGCGGCTCGATCACGAGCGCTGACGCGGCTACGCTGACTCTCGGCACGAACAATGGCAATGGCGGAAATTTCGCGGGTGCTATCGAGGGACAGGTTTCTCTCGTCAAACTGGGCACGGGCACACAAATGTTATCCGGCAGAAATGCCTCGACCGGTCTCACCTCGATTAGCGCCGGCACATTAAGAGCAGGATCCGATGACGCGATCGGCGATGGCAACCTCACACTCAGTGGCGGAACGCTCGATCTCCAATCGTTTTCCGATACCGTTGCTGCTATGACTCTGAATTCGGGATCGGTCACGGGGACGGGCTTGCTCACCGCCAATGCCTTCGATCTTGTCGCAGGAACGATTTCTGCTCGACTCGGCGGCACAGCGGCAACTCTAACAAAATTAGGCAATCTTTACACGAACAGCGCCACACTCGCGGGCGCAAATTCGTATGGCGGCATGACCACTCTCGGCAACAACTCGGGCTCGTTGGTCTTGGCTCATGAAAATGCGTTAGGCAACAGTCCCTCGGTCGATGTCGTCGGCACGGGAACTGCCATCGTTTTGGCCGATGCCATCACGATCACCAACAAACCCATCACCATCCGCGGCACGGGAGCCAATAATGGCTCTGCCGGAAATTTCTCGGGATCCCTCACCACCGCCCCGAACGCCAGTGCCACTTGGAGCGGTTCGGTGACTCTGGGCGACTCGAATGGCCGAATCGGCGCAGGGAATTCGGGCACTCTCCACCTCAGCGGTGCGATCCTCGGCAACGGTGCGAATCAATCGCTTTCTCTCAGCTCGGGCTCCGGCTCGAACATCGGCACGGTCGTGCTGTCCGGCGCTAGCAGTTTTTCTGGGAACATCTCGATCGTTCGCGGCAACCTCCGTCTCGGCGCAGCGAATGCCCTACCCAGCACCGCCATCATCGATGTCGGCGCTGTGACCAATGCGAGTGAAAATACGACTTTTGATCTGAATGGCTTCTCACAAACTCTCGCAGGCCTGCGCCGCAGTAGCACTGCCGTGAGTCAAGTGAGCACAGTGACGAATTCTTCCACCACGCCCTCTACTCTCACGCTCAATCAAAGCTCGACTCAGACATTTTCGGGTCGAATCACGGGTGCTCTGACCTTAGCGAAAGCAGGAAATGGAACTCTCACCCTGTCCCGTAGCGATGCACTCGCCTCTTCGGTGAGCGTAATGATCGATGCCGGAGCGATCTCGGTTTCTTCGAGTCACACGATCACCGCTCTGCGCCTCAATGGCTCGTGGATGCCCGCAGGCACTTACACCTCCGCGAATAGCTCGGGGCGAATCGCGGGCACAGGCTCGCTGGTCGTCACCACCAACGGACCTATCGGCTTTGCCACGTGGATCGATGGATTCACTTCTCTCACTACCGAGCAAAAACAAGCGAGCGCCGATCCCGATGCCGATGGCATCAGCAATCAACTCGAATACATTCTGAATGGCCATCCAGCGCAAACGAATCGCGCCATTTTGCCAAGCATCTCTCGCACGACGACCGACCTTGTCTTCACCTTCACCCAAAGAGAGGAATCGCACACGACGACCACACAAGTCTTCCAATCGTCCAGCGACCTCAGCCAATGGACGAGCCTCAACATCACCGCGCCCACCGCAGCGGAAGTTTCTTTCGGTCCTAGCACAAACGGTGCCCGCACGGTCACCATCCGCATCCCTCTCAGCCGCGCCCAAAATGGCCGACTCTTCGGTCGGCTTGTCGCGCCGTGATTTTCTACGATCGCTCTCACATCCGCACGGTTTTGACAAGTCGGCAAAGGTTGACATCCTCTCGCGCATGAGATTGTCTCGCGGTGTGCCAGCAAAACACAACATCCGCCGCGCCGCTCAGGCCGCCCTTCACGCCTGGGGCCAAGGGCACGACTATGCCGAAACTCTTGTCGAGCGCCACGCGCAACGCTACCAACTTTCCCCCGCCGATCGCGGACTGCTCCATGCCATTCTCTTTGGAGTGCTGCGTCACCGTCGGGTTCTCGATCATTGGATTTCGGAAATGCGCCGCGGCAAGCTGGACATGGACGCTCGCGACCTGCTCCGCATTGGCTTGTTTCAGGTGCTGATTCTCCACATCGCCGATCACGCCGCCGTCAATGAAACGGTGGAAGCCGGTAAAGCGAACATCCGAGGCCTGCTCAATGCTGTGCTGCGTCGCGCGGTTGGTCAGAAAACCAAATGGCTGGAATCGCTCGATAACTTGCCCCCCGCCGAACTGCACTCGCACCCCGATTGGCTCTTTAAGCGCTGGCGCAAGCACTATGGTCTGGAGCAAGCAATTGCCATCATGGAATGGAATCAACAACCTGCGGAAAATTTCGCCCGCTACAATCCTCTCAGCGCGCAAGAATGCCCGTTGGAATCACCGCTCGATGGAGTCGATGGCTTTTATCACATCGAAGGCCCGGTGCCGACGAAACTGCTGCGCGATGGCGTGATTTACATGCAGGACCCTGCCACCCGACACAGTGTGGAAATGCTCGCCCCCCAACCCGGCGAATGCGTTCTTGATGCCTGCGCCGCCCCTGGAGGCAAGGCCGCGATGATTGCCGCCGCGATGAAGAACCATGGCACTTTGGTCGCCACGGATTCGAATGAAAAGAGGCTTTCTCGCTTGCGCGAAAATTTGCAAAATCTGCACATCACCTGCGCCGAGATTTCGCAACACGATTGGCTCGAACCCGCGCCAGACGCTTGGCTGGGCAAGTTCGACGCCATTTTGCTCGATGTCCCCTGCTCAAACACCGGCGTGCTGCGTCGGCGTGTCGACGCCCGCTGGCGCATCCACCCGAAGGATCTATCGGACCTGCCAGTGATTCAGCGAAAAATCGTCGAAAACGCCCTCCCCTGCCTCAAACCCGGTGGTCGCTTGGTCTATTCGACCTGCTCCATCGAGCCCGAGGAAAATGCTTTGCTCGTGCGCAAGATCTCCGAGGACCATCCCGAGTTGAAATTCATCGCCGAAAAACAAATCGTTCCCGGTGCGGATGACTCGGACGGCGCTTACTGTGCATTGTGGCAACGTGCCTGATCGAGAAAACACAACGCTTTTTCATTGACGCCATCATGTGATTTCCTATGATGGCTCACCTAACTATCAAGGAGGAAATTGTGGACAACGGCTTATTACACACGGAAAAAATCATCTCGGATCGCAAAACGTTTTACATCGATCTGAAGGAAAACGCCCGCGGCATGGTCGTGAAAATCACTGAAGACGTCGGTGGCAATCGCGATACGATCATGGTGCCAGCAGAAATTTTGAGCGATTTCATCCAAGCACTGCAGGATGTCAAAGCGACGGCGGATCAACACTAAGCCGACAACTCGGTATTATCTTTTGCGCCTCTATTGGGCCTTGATCTCTCGTTCATGAGCACTCCTGCCTCTGTCACTGTCGCACGACTCACCTATCTTTTGATTTGTGAACTCCTCGCTGTCGCAGTCTCTCTTACGTTCTCAGATGTCGTCCCGCTCTGGGTCGGAGTGATTGCAGGCCTCTCGGTGGCAGGTTTTTTTATCCTCATCGAGAGCACGCTGAAGGGCTTTACCTTGCGCGGTTTCTCGACGGCTACCTTTGGTCTGGGAGTAGGACTTTTCTGCGCTTGGCTGATCACGCGCGTCGATATCGCCGAGCTCGCCGCTAATATGCTGCGCGAAAATGCCCCTACGGGACAGGATGAATTGAGTGTGGAGCGCCGCTTGATCATGCAGGAGCGCGCCGATGCCGTGCGCCTCGCGATCAATGTCGGTCTTTACGCTAGCCTCGGCTTCGTCGGGTCGGCGATTTCGCTTCGCAGCAATCGTGATGACTTTTCTTTCATCATCCCCTTTGTCCGCTTCCGCCAAGAGGGCTCGCAGGGCCGACCCATCGTGCTGGATGCCGAGGCAGTGATGGACAGCCGCGTCATCAATATCGCCCGCGCCGGATTTCTCGGAGGTCGGCTTACCGTGCCGAGTTTTGTGCTCCAAGAAATCCAGAATTTGGCTGCTTCCTCCGCCCCTACCCAAAGACAACGCGGGCAGCGCGGCGTGGAAATACTGGATCAAATGCACAAGGATCCTACCACGCAGTTGGTGATCCATGAGTCGGATCAGGCGAATCAGGATACCCCTTTCCATACGCGCATGATTGAAGTCGCTCGCTTGCTCGATGCCCGCTTGCTGACCACAGATGAGACTTTGGCAAAAATCGCTCGTCTCCAAGGCCTCTTGGTGCTGAATTTGCAAGAGCTCACGGAAGCGCTGAAACCCAATATTGTCGTCGGCGAAAAAATCCGTCTCGCTCTCGTGCGCCCTGGCAAGGATGACCATCAAGCCGTCGGCTATCTCACTGATGGTACGATGATTGTCGTGAATCACTCCGCGGAGTTGATCGGCACAACACAGAACATTCACGTTATCAGCACGCTCCAAACATCGAATGGTCTGATGGTTTTTGCGGAATTGGACCATGGCTCCGCCGCATGAACGATGATTTGCGTGGAATTTGCGCTCTAATCTTGACGAATGACGGATTCGCAGACAAGTTTCTCGCGTCATGCTCTCTGACTACTTGCCCGTCTTGTTGCAAATGCTGATCGCCATCGGCTTTGCCGTTGTCGTTTTGTCTCTCAGTGTGGTGTTTGGCAAATCCGCCCGCACCAATGAAATGAAGGACAGCGCCTATGAGTGCGGCATGCTCCCCATCGGCGATGGCGCGCCACGCTTTTCAGTGAAATTTTACCTCGTCGCGATGCTGTTTGTCATTTTCGACATCGAGGTCGTCTTCATGTATCCATGGGCTGTGCAGTTCCGCGACATGATTCAGGTCTCGGTCGTGCCACTGCTCAGCATCGCCGGCTTTGCAGGCATTCTCGCCCTCGCTTATGTCTATGCTTTGAAAAAAGGCGCGCTGAATTGGAAGTCTTGATCGCCGAGCGGGAATCGATCACGCAAAAAAAGCGACGCCGTCACGGTGTCGCTTTTTTGCTGTGGGGATGACTCATCGCCCGCCTTCAGACGGAGTGCACGGCGTCGATCAGTTCTTTCGCAAAGGACACCACCGCATCCACCGGACGAGCCTCCTGCGCGTGGAGCTCGACTTGTTTGACCAAAGCCGAACCAACGATCACACCATCGGCATGCTGTGCCACTTCGCGGGCTTGCTGGGCATTGGAAATGCCAAATCCCACACAAACCGGCACGGTAGCATGCTGTTGTAGAGCCGCAACCAACTCACCAATGTGTGCCGAAGGTGCTCCGTGTGCGCCGGTGACCCCGGTGCGAGAAAGCGCGTAGATGAACCCTTGCGCCTGAGACGCAAGCATTTTGGCACGCGCCTGGGGTGTGTTGGGAGCAATCAAACGAATTTGCAGCAAATCAGCGTGACCGCCGAAACCTTCTCCCTGCCCCGCTTCATCGGGTGGCAAGTCGAGTAGCAAAATCCCATCGGCTCCTGCCGCTACCGCATCTGCTTGAAAGGTCTCAAATCCATAAGCAAAAATCGGATTAAGATAGGTGAACAACACCAGCGGGGTATCGTGCGTTTTACGAAAATCACGGATCAAATCCAGCACACGTCGTGTGGTCATGCCCGACTTCAATGCTCGCTCGGCCGCCATTTGATTGACGATTCCATCGGCCAAAGGATCGGAAAAGGGCAAACCCAGTTCCAAGATGTCCGCGCCCGCATCGGCTAAGCCGCGGAGAATGTCCAGCGATCGATCGTAATCTGGATCGCCCGCCGCGACGTAGGCGACGAATGCTTTTTTTCCTTGCTGACGAAGTTGCTCAAAGGTGCGTGTGATGCGATTCATGAAATTTTATCTTTTTTTGATGCGTTTGCCCGAAAGACGCGTTGCGAGCAGGTTGGGGCACATGCCTTTTAAGCGCAGCTGCTCACAACCCGCTTCGATGTGGATCGATTGGCGGATGGGACGATAGCCCAATCGACGCGTCATGCAATCGTTGAGTAAATCCATGTGCGCATCTTCGAACTCAACCACTTTGCCACAATCCACACAGACCAAATGGTTGTGCGAGGGCTTATCGACGAAGTTCGGATCGTAGGTTTTTTCTTCGGACCCTAAATCAATTTCACGCAGCAGTCCCGCCTCGACCAGCAAACTGATGGTGCGATACACCGTGGCGCGAGAAGCACGCGAGTCGGTGCGACGAATCCGCTCGAAGAGCTCTTCCGCCGTGAAATGTTCATCCTTTTCAAAAATCGTGCTTACGATCGAGTCGCGCTGCGAGGTTCGCCGCAGGGATCGTCGTTTCACAAATTCATTGAAGCGTTCTAGGATGCTTTCTTCCATTCGTCAGCAACAAGCTAAAGGATGCCGGCAAGATGAAAAGCAAAAAACATGAGGCAATCGCACCATCAATATTCCACCATCACCTTCGGCTTACCGCGTGGTGTATGATCGGCCGAGTAGGCCGCAAAGGCCATACCCAAAAGCCCCAAGAAACCTGCATAGCCTACTGTGAATAAGGCTGCCATGCCCGTCACAATCGGCGTCACGATCAACAAACCAATCATCCCACTACGAGGATGCGGTTCGTAAAAATTCAATACCAATCGCAAGCGCGCCCTCGCGAGCGACAGCCCTAAAATCAGATAGGTCGACAAAAAGATCACAACGCCGATGTGATAGATAAGAACCGTGATTCTGGGCGACCAATGATCACTCGCCAAGACGCTCGCAGTTAAAGCAATCAGGCCCGAAAACACACAGGATCCCAGATAAAACACCAACATCAGCAACTTAGAAATCACTCGCTGGAAGGATGATGCTCCTATCGCTCCCGAACAGATCAATGCGGCAACACCGAGCACTGTCCCGGAACAAGCAAGCTCTTGCAATAACTCAACACCTCCCATGAAATAACGCACCACAACATAGGGCAGCAGAGAGATGAAGCTCAGCGCGGAAATCGACCATAACACGAGAAACTTTCCACGAACCACAGCCCAACGATTGAGCTTGGTCAAAAGCAATAGCTCGTGATTACCGTCTTCCACTTCTTGCCCCATCAACATCAAGCCCGCCAAGGGCATCACAACCCCACACATCACTCCCACGACATTCCAAAAGGGCCCGCACTCGATCAGCATCGCTACGTTCATCAGTCCGACATAGGACGCGCGCTTGGTTTCGCCACCCGCAAACTCCATCGCCAGTGCCGCAACAGCCAAAAGCTGAATCAACAAAAAAGGATAGGTGAAACTCGCCCGGCGCATACTCTGATGCAACTCTTTGACGATCATCGGATTGATCCGATCTGGCAAATCTGGCACATGTCCCACAGACATTCTTTGAACCATTCCGACACATACTACAAGCGAACCCATCGGAAATTTTTTCAAATCTGTATGATAACTACTGGACAATGACAACGTAACGATTCATAAGCCCCCTCGCCAACGATCAAATCTCGCAGTATTGTCCTATGCCCCAAGCCATTGAATTTACCGCCCCCAAAGAGATCAATATGATTGATCTGCCCGATGAATCGAACCCAGGCCCGGATCAAGCTCTGGTGCGCACGCATCGAATGGGCATCTGTGGCACCGACCTTTCTTGCTACCTCGGCAAGTTTCCGTTTTTTGCCTACCCCCGCACGCCCGGTCATGAACTTGGGCTGGAAGTAGTCGCCGTCGGCAGCAATGTCACACACATCAAGCCAGGCGACAAATGTTCGCTGGAGCCTTATGTCAATGACCCGAATTCCACCCCATCACAAAAGGGATTCTCGAATTGCTGCCCGAGCGTGCAAGTGGTTGGCGTTCACAATAACGGCGGTCTTCGCCAAGGAAATTTCCTCGTCCCTGCCCGCAAGCTCCACCCTGGCAATGATCTGAGCTATGACCAACTCGCCCTCGTGGAAACTCTCGCCATTGGCTACCATGCTGTCCAACGCGCGAACCCACAGCCAGGGGAAACGGTCCTCGTCATTGGCGCGGGGCCCATCGGTCTCGCTTGCTTGGAGTTCCTTAAACTCATGCCAGAGGTAAAGGTCATCATCATGGACATGGTGCAAGGCCGACTCGATTTCTGCGCCAAAAACCTCGGCATCAATCACGGCATTCTCGCTAAGCCCGATGACTCGCATCTCGCCGAGTTGGAAAAAATGACCAATGGCCAGCTCGCCGATGCCATCATCGACGCCACCGGCTCCCCCCGATCAATGTCGACCTGCTTTTCCTTCGCCGCATTTCACGGACGTGTCGTCTATGTCGGCATCACTACATCCGACCTCACTTTCCCTCACGCACCCGTCTTCCATCGTCGCGAACTGACGCTGCTGGCCTCACGCAACGCACTGCCCGCCGATTTCCCAAAAATCATCGATCTCATCCGCCAAGGCAAAATCAACACCGACCTCTGGATCACCCACCGCATTTCCTTCGAAGAAGTCCCGGAAAAATTCGCCCAATTCACCGACCCACATCTCGGCACAATCAAAGCACTGATCGAAGTTCAATAAAAATCACTGATCACTGATCACTTACCACTAAACATCACATGAAACCTTGTCCTAAATTCACATTCGGAGTCGGCGATCGCTTTGCGCATCAGGCCGAAGCTCAATTGCAAGCATTCATCACCGCAGCCGAACTCGGCGCTGAGATTGTGCCGGTTTGGAATAAATCGAATCGCGAACACACCATCATCGGATCAGAACCCAGCGGCACCAGAGCCGCCGCAGATCTCGCTGTGGCCAATCTCGGATGGAAGAAGGAATATTTGCTCGATGCCGATCACATCAATCTGACCACCGTTGATCGCTTCATCGCTCCATGCGATTTTTTCACGTTAGATGTCGCCGATGACATTGGACAAGCCGCAAGCCCCGATGCCATCAACGCATTTGTCGCAGCGCATCCCGAACTGATCGGCACGATTACGATCGAGGGCATCGAAGAGCCTTTCACAATCACTCGCGAAGATCTCACGCAGATTGCCCAAAAGTTCTTGCTCGCCACGCAAAAAGCCGGTGCCATCTATCAGCATTTGTTGCAGCATAAAACTTCCGATTTTGTCACGGAGGTGTCGATGGA
>JBDLWB010000218.1:0-8303 GCA_039804425.1 Verrucomicrobiota bacterium | reverse complement strand
TCGCGCAAAACAGAGAAGATACGTCGACGAGGGGAAAAATCTTTCTTGCGGAAAGGCACAAAAAAATCCCCGCGACCAGAAGGAGCGGGGATGAAGAAAAAAGGGGGGGGCTTTGCCGTTTACCAAGTGCGCACGTCATCTCGTGTGCCGAGGATGCGATCGGCACCGCTGGAGTAAACGACGGCTTTCACGCCTCGAATGATGGGAGCATCGCCTGTGCCGTTGGGTTGCGGGTTGAGGATCTCATCATTGTAGTCGTCGTCGAACACCACAAAGTATGGTTCGCCCCAAGCATCAAACAAGCCTGTGGCTTGAGTCGCGCCGCCCGAGTAATCGAGGCCAGCTTTGCGGGCTTTGGCGGTTTTGACTTCAAGGAAGCGAATCATGCGTGCGTTGAGGATATCGGTGCCATTTCCTTCCTGCGCGAGCAGAACGCGAAGGACATTGACTCCTTCTCCGGTTGTCGTGCTGATCGGGGTAGTAGTAGGGCTCACGGCTGGAAGGGCACCGTATTCATCGTAGTAATTTTGAATGGCTTGCGCGAGGTTGGTGGCAATGTTGAGTGATTGTACGGTCTTGGCCTTGCGGAGAGCGGTTTGCACACCGGCAAAGCCCAAGGCGGCGAGAACCATGATGATGGCAATGACGATCAGCAATTCCACGAGAGTGAAACCGCGACGGAGAGAGTGATGGTGTTTTTTCATAGAGAGTCAGGTGTGAGGATCTTATTGAGTAAATGATCTTGCGGAGAGGCTAGGAGGTTGGGGGACGAATGGCAATCAAGAAATCAGAATGCCAGAATGCGCGAAAGCGGAAAGGCTTATGGTCAGATCGGTGCTTGGGAAAGAAAATGCATTTTTTTGGAAGAAATGCCTTTACAAATTCGCTCGGGTGGGTAGTTTTTGCGTCCCGAATTTCCACTCAATCACATGAAAGTTCTTTCCTCACTCAATTCCGCCAAACGTCGCCATGCTGATTGCCAAGTGGTGAAGCGCGGTGGCACCTTGTATGTTATCTGCAAGAGCAACCCGAAGTTCAAAGCTCGTCAGGGCGCGACCAAAGGAACTCGTCTTTCCAAGAAAGGCGTGAAATAATCTTCTTGCGAAGATTCCTTTAATACAAAAGAGCCGCTGGTATCCAGCGGCTTTTTTTGTGGGTGGATGGCTTAATCATCGCAGCATCCTGACGGCGCGACTGGTGGCTTCGCCGAACTGGGCGATTTCATCGAGCGTATTGTAGAGTGCAAAAGAGGCGCGGATGGTGCCGGTGATGCCAAAGCGCGCCATCAGCGGTTGGCAGCAATGATGCCCGGTGCGGACGGCGACGCCCATTTGGTC
Organism: Verrucomicrobiota bacterium; assembly: GCA_039804425.1. Lineage (GTDB taxonomy): Bacteria > Verrucomicrobiota > Verrucomicrobiia > Verrucomicrobiales > Akkermansiaceae > UBA956. The sequence continues at coordinate 6,966 of JBDLWB010000218.1, read as the reverse complement.
GAGGAAAGTGCCGAGATCGTAGGCGTGGACTCCCTCGATGCGGAACGAAAGTGCGCCTGCGCGGTCGGCGGGACCGTAGAGATACATGCCATCGATGGAGGAGAGTTGTTGTTCTGCGGCACGGATCAGTGCCGTTTCGTGCGCATGAATGTTTGCGAGTCCGACATCTTGCACAAACTGGATTGCGGCGGCGAGAGCGATGGCGCCCTCGATATTCGGAGTGCCGGCCTCGTATTTGAAGGGAATGTCATTGTAGGTTGTGCCGGCAAAAGTCACCTCTTTGATCATTTCCCCACCGCCTCGGTAGGGTGGGAGTGACTCCAGCAGCGAGCGCTTGCCCCACAGCGCGCCGATGCCCGTGGGCGCGTAGACTTTATGGCCGGAAAACGCGAGCATGTCACAGCCAAGAGCGTGGACGTCGATGGCGAGGTGAGGGATCGCTTGGGCGGCATCGATCACCACCACGGCGCCGACAGCTTGGGCGCGCTTGGTCATTTCCTCGACGGGATGGACTGTGCCAAAAGCATTCGAGATCCAGCCGAGTGAGACCACCTTGGTTTTTGCGCTCAGCAGTTGCTGATAGGCGGTTTGATCGAGCACGCCCGATTCATCACAGGGAATCACGCGAAGAGTGGCACCGGTTCTTTCGCATGCCATTTGCCAAGGAACAATGTTCGAGTGGTGTTCCAGCGTCGAGATGACAATTTCATCGCCAGGCGACAGGCGAGAACTGAGCACTTGCGCGGCGAGATTGATGCCATCGGTGCAGCCCGATGTGAAAATGAGCTCATCGGGATCCGTGGCGCCGAGGTGGAGAGCGACCGTTTTACGAGCAGCTTCATAGGCCTCCGTCGCGGCGCGCGCAAGCGCGTGAGTGCCGCGATGGATGTTCGCGTTCATCGTCTCATAATAAGAGCGCGAGGCATCGAGTACAGGCAGCGGTTTCTGCGTCGTCGCAGCATTGTCGAGGTAGATCAGCGGGCGACCGTTGATTTGATGATTGAGGATGGGGAAAAGCTCGCGCGCTGGCAGAGAAATGTTCACGCGCGGAGCATGCCACGGATTGGAGAAAATTCCACTCCGATTCTGTCAAAATGCGATTCCCACCGATCAATTGTTCTCCGGCAAGCCCTCTTGGTGGCCGAGATTTTTCACCGGAGCAAAAATCGCCAGCACCGCATCGAGCAGCGATTGATCCATCGGTTCCGCCAGCCACTGTGCCCAGCGAGCGATGTTTTTCGGATTCGCAGAGCCCGCCACCGTCGAGGCAATGTCGGGATTGGCGCAAGAATACTGGAGAGCCAATTGTGCGATATCGACGCCTTGATCGGCACACAGTTTCGCCGCAGCGCGGGCGGCGGCTTTGACATTTTCTGGCTCCTTCAACCAAGCGGGCAATTCGGCATTGGTCAGCAAGCGAGCAGAAAAAGGACCGGCATTGATCGCTCCCAAGCCTTTCGCCTTCAAGCGTGGCATCAGGTGATCCGCAAAACGGGTGTTTTGCAGGGTGTATTGATTGTAAGAAAGTACGCAGTCAATGTCATCTTCGACATGATCGAGCACGGTATCGAAGGTCTTCATCGGATAACAAGAAAAGCCGACGGCGCGAATGAGGCCACGCTCTTTCAACTTCAGCACAGCGGGGATGGTTTCTTCCCAGATTTGCGGGAGCGAGACAAATTCGACATCGTGCAGCAACAGCACATCCAGATAATCGGTGCCCAGACGATGCAGCGAAACATGCACCGATTCCTCAACGCGTTTGGCAGAAAAATCAAAATGCTCGAGCGAATAGCGCCCCAGCTTTGTACCTAACAGATACGATTCGCGAGCATGCTGCTTCAGGGCGATGCCCAAAAGTACCTCCGACATCCCGCGTCCGTAAAACGGCGAAGTGTCGATGAAATTCATGCCGTGTTCCAGAGCGGTGTGCACGGATTGCAGTGCTTCATTGACATCGACAGAGCGGAATTCCGCGCCGAGCGATGAAGCGCCAAAAGAGAGAATGGGGAGGTTGATACCAGTTTTTCCAAGGGGTCGTGTTTCCATAAGATTAGGAGAGTTGCGTTGATTGAATGAATTGTGCCGCAGCGGCGTCAGGAGTGGGTAGTGGGAGAATTTCAGCAGAGAGATAGCCTTGATAGTTCAGTTCATGAAGCAAGCGCAGGATCGCGGAGCCATTCGTGTGGCCGAAGCCCATCGCTTGACGATTGCTGTCGGCGAAATGAATGTGACCAATCGCCGAGAAATGTTCGCGAATGCTTTTTTCTAACGAAACTTCTTCAATGTTCATGTGGAACAAGTCCGCTAGCAACGTGACATGGCGAAGTTGATGTTGTTCGATGAAATGAGCTGCATCACCGATTCTGTGAAAAAGATTGGTTTCATAACGATTCAGTGGCTCATAAATGAAACGTTGTTGATAGCTTGCAGCGATTTGCGAAATGCGTGCGAGTGAATTCGCCAAAATCTCCAGTGCGGCATCGCGCGGAACAGCCGGGGAAAAGCGTCCTTGCATCGAACCGAGAATCGCGGGTGCGCCCAGTTCACCTGCGAAGCGAACCAGATCAATGATGAAGTCCATGGCACGTGAGCGGATCGAGGGATCGGCATCGGTCAAGCTTAGGCCATGTTTCACCATGCCTGCACCCGTGCCGACAGCAGCGATGTCGAGCGAATGGAGGTCTTGTAAGCGCTGGATTTCCGCCACCGAAACTGCGTCGACTGAGGGAAGAAAAAGCTCCACGGCGTCAAATCCGTGAGATTTTGCCTTAGCAAAGCCGATCGCTAGATCATCGTGAAAAACGAATGGACCAGCAGCGGCCTCGGGAACACGGCAGAGCGTAATCGCCGTTTTCATTTACTCCGATTCAATGATGATGTTGCCGTAAGGAGTGGGATCACCCGTGCGGATGAGGCCGATGGCGTGAGGCACTCGCTTTTTGAAATCGACATGCGGTTCGCGAGTGAGAGGGATCTTACCGAAAGCTGTCACAAAGCGATCGATGTTTTCTGCATTGTTGGATTTGACAAACTCTTCCGCCTGCCAGATGCGTCCGATCTTAAAGTTGGGCTTCAGCAGTTCTAAGACATCCAGTACTGTGGGAATTCCTTTTGTGAGAGAAATGTCAACGGTTTCGATTTCTGGCCAATAGGGAAAAGCCCAGTCTGAGATGACAAGAGTATTGGTGTGGCGGATGCGAGCGATGAGGCTCAGGACAGCGGGATTGAGTATTCCGGATTGAATCATGGCGTCGAGAAGATGCTCCTGTCATACAGGTATTTCTGAACTTGTCACGCAGATAATGTATGCGGTATGATAAAAAAATGCAGCGTAGCGTAGCGATCATTCGATTGATTGAAGGAGAAATTTTGAGTGGTAAGATGCCAGTAGGGCAACGCTTGGAATCAGAGGAGAAATTGTGCGAGCGTTTTGGCGTGAGTCGCACCGTTATCCGCGAGGCCCTGCAACAATTGCGTGGAAGAGGATTGCTCTACAGCATCAAAGGGTCGGGCACTTACATTGCCGAGTCGAACCTTGATACTTTGGCGAATGCGATGGAGGCGTATTCTGTTTTGGCGGAAGATTTGGATTTTCTTGAATTGATCGACTTTCGAATTTTGATCGAGACCGAATGTGCGCGACTCGCTGCGATGCATGCGGGAGAAGCGGTGATCAAAGAGTTGCGTCGGTTGATGGAGGCTATGCGCAAATCATCGGCGGATCGGGCGGAGTTTTCGAGGCTCGACATTGCCTTTCACTTGATGATTGCCAAAGGATCAGGCAATCGGATTTATGCGACAGTCTTGCGCGCGCTCGAAAAAAAGTGCATCGACTTTGCTCGTAAAAACCGTGGTGAGGGAGATTGGTTTCCTGTCATTGTTTCAACGCATCAAGCGATTCTGGATGCGATTGAGCAAGGGAAGTCCGATCAAGCGGCAGATGCGATGCATCGACACCTGCTTTCGTCACGTCGCCAATTTGTCGATCTCAAAGAAGAAGATTGATGGTGGAATTTGCGTTTCCTCATTTCTGCGGTAACCTGCTACATGATGAAAGAAAGCAAATTGTCACTGGCCAAGATGGCGGCATTTTTCTCGGAAATGTCGCCGGAGAACGTCATTCAAGTGCGTGAATTGTATGCGCAGAACGCGACTTTTCGTGATCCGATCAATGAAGTCAAAGGATCGCAAGCGATTGAGGAAGTGATGGCCGATTTATTCCGGCAACTCAAAAACATTCGAGTCGTGGTGCGCGACATGCATGGCAATGAAGATGCGGGATGTTTGCTTTGGAACATGCATTACGAGTTCCGCGGCAAATCGCGCACGATTCCCGGTGTCAGTCATTTTCGTTTTAACGAAGAGGGAAAAGTCACCGCGCAAGAAGATTTTTGGGATGCGTCCTTTGTTCTTTATGGTGAATTTCCTTTGCTAGGCTTGGCGATGCGAGGCATTCGCCGCATGGTGCAAGTGAAGTCGAGTCGTTAGATTTCGGTGGAGCGCGGTCGTTTGATTTCAAATTGATCGACGGTGTGGCAATACCAATCCGGCACCGCCATGCGACCGATGGGATGATAGCGGTGCGTAAGCAAGCGCTCGGTGACTGGGTCGATGAGATCATCGCGCACATGCATTTTCTGGACCAAGCCGATGACGAGTCGGTTGCCACCGATTTCCTGAATGTCGTGCACACGGCACTCGAGGGCGGCAGGGGCATTGGCAATGCGGGGCACGGCGATGCTGTCGCTCACAGCTGTTTCGATGGCAAAATGGCGGAGCTCACTGACGCCCGCGGGCAGCGATAAAGACGTTTGCACCATTAGTTCCGCAATTGGGGCATCGACGAGGTTGACGACAAACTCGCCTTGTTCGGCGCAGTGATGAGCAGTGTCTTTCGGCAAGCCATCATCGCGATTTCCCGGGCAAAACATCACCATCGGTGGGTCATCGCCGATCACATTAAAAAACGAAAACGGTGCGGCATTCACCGAACCATTGGCATGAAGAGTGGTAACCCATGCAATGGGGCGTGGGCAAACGAGTGAACCGAGCAAGGCGTAGGCGCGATCAGCGTTACGATCGAGAAGATCAAAAACCATGTTTCATTCTATCCTGCGATCGTTCAGGTGCGAGCGTTTTTTCTCGAGAATGATGGTGTCACGCGTCTGTCATTTGCTAGGGGGGGGATGACGTGTTCGATAGAGTCGCAACCGCAAATCATGCTAAGCCCAGCGGAGGAAACGAGCGATGTCATTGGATGCGGCACTGATGACAAATTCCTTTTTCTCAAAGGCTTTTTTGTGAAGATAACCGAGAGCCTTTGTGCCAGTTGTGCTAGTGAGGATTCCCATTTCCTCGCCATCGTTCGAGAGCAAGATCTTGGGCGCGGTGGTCTGCGAAGAGCTGAGTTCAAAGCAAGCAAGGCGACGATTCACTTTGCCAGCGGACTTGATGCGGGAAATGACTTCCTGACCGATGTAGCAGCCTTTTTGATAAGAAATCGCGTGAGCATCGAGCCCCGCTTCGGGTGGTAGCATGCCTTCGGTCAGTTCGTGGCCCCACGAGGGTTGGCCGTGAGAGATGCGAATTTCCTCGGCCTCATCGGCACTCATCATGGTTGCATCAGGTAGTGCGGCGTCGGCAGCAATCCAGCGATCCCATCCCGCTATGCCGAGACGATGTGAAGAAAAATCGCCGTCGATGGATGTTTCATCGATGAGATGGAGCAAGCGCCATTCATCGGAGATGTCAGCAATTTCCGCATCATCGGCGATGAGATAACGGGAGAGTCGAGCGAAGAGAGAATCGCGTTGTTCGCGAGGTGCTTCGATCCAGATCATCTCCGGTGCGCGCGCACACAGAGTGACATACGCTTGGAGACGTCCCTTGGCATCCGTGACGCATGAGGGCAGCGCGCGGTTTGATGGTGGGAAGAGCAAGCGAACATCCTGCGTGACTTGTCCATTGAGATAGCGCACGGCATCGGGGCCTTGCAGTTGGAAAAGTGCGCGAAATCCGAGGTCGAGAATGGCCATGGCGCATCCTAAGCGAGAGGAAAAGGCTTGGCAATCAGGGGTGAAGATTTTTTTCGCAAAAACATCATTTTTGCATTGCCAATGCTTCGATTGTGTTCATACTGCGCGCCCCCACCGCGGTGGGGATAGCAAGTGCATCACATGCATGGCTCGATAGCTCAGTTGGTAGAGCAGCGGATTGAAAATCCGCGTGTCGCTGGTTCGATCCCGGCTCGAGCCACCTTCTTTTTACTCCTTGGATGAGTCGCAGATGTGGGTGGAGTCTTCGGAGTGATTTTCTTCGAGAAGACCCATGTCGTTGGTGAAAAGCTCCATGGCAGTTTTGGCGACTTGTGCGGTGTCGTAGTAAGCATAGCCACCTACGCCCAGAGCTCCGATGACAGGAAGCCATCGTGCGAGACCGCTGGCGATGCTTTTTTGGGTAAGTTTCAAGCCGATTTTCTGCGCGACCTTTTGCAGGGCTTGTTGCGTGGTGCGGCGAAAAAGATAGCGATCGCCGACGCGAACGACGATGTCGCGCATGGCCATCGCAGCACCGTGACGGAAAATGCAATAGAGCATTTGAGAGGAAGAGAGGCTTGTGGATTTTCCGTAAAGGCCCGCGAGGTCGGCGACCATTTGCGTTTGAATACGCCATACCGTAACGAGTTCGGGCAAAATCGTGAACCACCCCAATGGTCCAGGCGGCAAGGCCAGTGCGCCCGCGGCCGTGGCAGCACGGATCGAAGCGTGTTGGGCGATTTGACGAGCGCGTGCTGCCGTGTCGTCTTGCGGAATTTCCTCTGTGCTGGGAATGCGACCGATCAAATCCAGAATGACATCGGTCAGCTTTCGGCTGGCAGCTTCTTGGGTGAGGTCGTGATCTGTCATTCCCCGCATCCTAGCAAAAGCCTTGGATAACGCAAGAAGGGAGGCGCTCAGAAATGGG
>JBDLWB010000217.1:0-5417 GCA_039804425.1 Verrucomicrobiota bacterium | reverse complement strand
CACTGTAACTGTTGTTTCCAGAGAAAACCCAAGTTCCAGCCCCTTGTTTTGTGACAGGAAGGAAGTTACCACCGCCGCCGGTGTTGGAAATAATACCGCTCACGGTGTTGTCCGTGGTGGAGGCACCACCGAATAAGAGCGGTCTGGATGTCGTGCCTAAAGTGATGTTTCCTTCAATCGTCAGCGTGCTGCCTGCTGAACTAGAGATATTGAGCGCTGGGTTGCCAGTGGTAACTTGAATCGCTCCCTGGATCTTATTCACTCCGTCAACGCTGCTGATGCCGCCGCCATCTCCCGAGTTGGAACTCATTCTGAGGGTATAATTGTTACCAAGAGTCACACCACCGGAAAGTTCGAACACACGGGACGTTCCTTGCATGTCAATATTCTTATTTCCGCTTCCCAGCGCAGTGTTATTGGTCACGCGCAGCGTTCCGGCGTTGATAGTGACGCCGCCAGTGAAAGTGTTTGCCTGATCAAGAAGGAGTGTATTAGCGCCATTCTTGATGAGGCCTAGAGTGCCAAGATTGCTTTCCAGCGTAAGATTTTGTGTTGATTGCGTGAAACTGCCGTTGGTGGTGTCGAGGCCCAAGCTGCCGCTGGTTTTGGTGGCGTTGGTGAGAAGAGCATTAATTTCGGCACCTGTCCAGCCAGTGCCGGCAACGCGGAGGTTTAGGATGGCACCGCTGTTGTTGAAAACAAACCCACCAGTCTGATTGTATCCCGGCAAAGCCGCCGCGCTGTTGGCCTGAATTGTGCCCCCGGTGATTGTGATTGAGCCGGACGTGAAGGTGCCCGCGTTGGTGAGCTGAAGGGTGCCCGCGTTCGACTTGGTGACAGCCCCATTTAGCGTCAGGCTGGAGAATGTGGCGGTTACGCCGCTATTGACCTGAAGCGTCTTCGTGCCGGAATTGTTGTTGATGACGACGGTATTGCTGCTCGTGTTGGTGCTGTTGTTCGCCCATTCCAGCACGGTGGCGGTGGCGCTTCCCGTAGCTCCCAGGGTGATGGCGTTGCTGCCGAGACCACCGCCGGTGGTGAAGCGAAGGGTGCCAGCGTCGACTTGAATCCCACCTGTGATAGCCTTGGAAGAACCGCCGATCGCCAGAGTGCCAGCTCCGGTTTTCGTAAGACCCGAGCTACCAGCGATGCCAAGATTTGCGGTGTCGGTGCCGAGTTGGAGCACTTGGTTTGTGGCTACGCTGACGCTCGGCGTAGAACCCGAAAAGGTGATGACATCGGTTACACCCGTAGTGCCCGAGAGAGTACCACCCAGTGTGGCGGTGATTTTATTAGTGAAAACCGTGCCAGTAACCTTGGCATTGAGGGAAGCAAGGTTGAAGACCGCGTCGTTAGTAGGCCCGTTAGTGGAGTCCCAAGGCGTGCCGGTCACACCAGTCCAGTTGGTAGCGGAAGTATCCCAAACAGCAGTGGTGGTGCCATTCCATGTTCCAGTGGCGGCATACGCCGGGACAATAAAGGAATTCATCGCAAAGACAAGCAATGAACCAAAAACGAACGAATTACGGGTTTTCATGAGCTAGAAGTAGTTGGGCTTTGGGGTAATGACAACAATGTGACGATATAAAATCTCCATGTATGACAAATTCTGTCAACACCAAAAGGCACGATGACACAAAATTGCGAAAAAACATGTTTACAGGATCAAAAGAATCCAAGCTTTGAAGAAAAAGCACAATGAACCGGTGTCAAAAATACGCATAGGATTCAACTTCTTCCGTTCATCCATCGACCAACAAGATGCCTTACCCCCTGGACTGCAACAGCCCTGCTGGGCGCAGGTTCAGACTCCACACCGCCTCCACCATCCAAATCCAAATCCAAATCCAAATCCAAATCCAAATCCAAATCGAAATCGAAATCGAAATCGAAATCCAAATCGAAATCGAATCCTACTTCGCTCGTTGAGCTCCCTTCTCCGCCCAGGCTACGAAGGACATGACGAAGGACAAGAATCGAAATCGCAACGAAGAACAAGCCTAAGCCGCCGAGACGGCGGCTCTCCCCGGCTTAACCTCAGCCCATGGATGCGAGCATACCTTTTCGCTCACCGACAGCCGGATCGAGAGGAAAGTCAACTTCCGCTCATCGGCCGCATTTCATCCAGCGCCTTCGGCGAGCTTGTTTCGCTAAAGGATGGCAAATCTCTTCATCTTAAGGCCTCCTGCCGACCATTTCTCATCCAGCATGCGAAAAAATCAAAATGTTCAACGTTGGAAGTTCAAAGTTCGACGTTGAAAGTTCCCCATAGCCTTCCTGCCTTCCATCCATCACTTGTCCCACACAGCTTCCCAGACCTTCGTAGCACATCGAGAGAAGAAGGATTCAACTTCCGACTTTCGACTTTCGACTTTGAGACCTTCCAACTTTCCGACTTTCCGACTACTCACTTCAACTTCTTCGCCGCTTCCGCTAAGGTCGCAATGCTTTCTGGCGACAACTTGCCATCTTGGGTGATTTCCAAATTGAAAATCGGCACATTGCGATGCTCGATGAATCCACGCAGCAGTTGCGTCAGTTGTTCCGCATTCCAGCGCAAGGCCGATGGCGGTGTGTTGGGCGCCGTATGGACCCAGTTGCGATCAGCGATCAAACAAGCACTCGCAGTCAGCCCTGCGTGAGTGCCACTCGGATAGATGCCGCGATCCTCAGGCTTCAGCAAGCCATCAATCCCACGTGGATCGTAACACGCCTCACCGGTGCAGTAATCATGAAATGAAGTCGGATTGTTCAGCTCCCATGCATTGAATGACACCATACGCTGCGCAAACCCCGCCTTTGCCGCCTTCGCCAAGGACTCCCACGGTGCACTACGATAGTAGTAGTTGGTCGATCCATCATCGAACCACCAACCCGCCAGTTGATCGCCATATCTCTCCCCAATCTCGCTGATCATGCTCTGCCAATGGCCGAAAAATTTTGTCGTGTCCGTTTCCCAAAAGCCCGATGCCTGCAAGTATTCCGCATCATCGTGCGCTCCCAAGTGGTAGTAGAGAAACAATTTCATCCCGCGTTTGCCCAACGCCTTGGCCAAGTCCGCAGGCAAATCGCGCTTTGCCGTGCGACCCGGTAAAATCGCATCCAACGACTTCAAGGGCCCGGGGAAGTAATGCATCGCATGCGATGTAGTGAATACCACGAAACCAGCACCCGTCGATTTCATCTGCTCGGCAAACGCTTCGACATCGAAGTCGGCCACGGCTTGCTCGTAGGGTTTGGCCTCTCCTTGCAAGGGCACGGACTGCTTGGTCCAGTGCACCATCATGCCGTAACGCGCTTGCTGAAACCACGTCGGATTCGCCCGCATCGCGCGCGCCCGCTTTTCGGCATCGACACGCACCTGCGGTTTCACCAGCTCGATCGCATGCAGCTCAGCCTGAAAATCTTGCTTCTGCTCCGACGAGGCCAAACGCAAGGTGAGCGTGGATTCTCCTGCGGGCAAGGCAAGCTCGCCATCAAGCTTGACGCGCTGCCACGAAAGAGCATTGGCCGGCCACTCCCCGCGCAACGAAGTGCCCGTAGCTTCAAGCTGCATCACCAAGGGCTGCGCTGCGGCACGCTTGACCAACGCAAACACTTCGTAAGAGCCCGCAGCAGGAGCACTAACTTTCCAACGCGCAAATTGATCGGCCCGTGTCCAGCTCGACACTTGGAATTTTCCGTGCGCCGAGTGACTCACGCGCTGCAAACCGTCTGCCAATTCGGCATCTACTCCCATCAACACCGTGACATCATCGGTCTTGATGCGAAAATCGGGGCGGAACTGCGCAGGACTCATGACAACACTGCCCATGGCAGCAAGCAGAAAAAACAAAGATCGGAGTGGGGTATAGGGCTTCATCGCTGGAGTATTTACGATAGGGAACGCCCGACCTTTCACAGGAAATTTCATCCACGCAAGCACATTCCCAACACATCCACTGGAGAGCCGCACGCGATCATAGCGCAGAACAAATCTCGTAGCCAAGGCCTTGGACTGCGCGCAGCCCTGCTGCCGCTTTCCAAAGCGGCCTTCCCACTTCCATTTCCAAACTCCCCTGCCTTCCCCATTCACTCTTCCCCATTCACTCTTCCCCACTCCGGTCTCTCATCCTCAAAACTCATCCGCTCTCCCGTCGTCGGATGTTCGAAACTCAAACGCCACGCATGCAACATCATTGGCTGGGCACTCAGCTCGAGCGTCTGGGTCGCATCAACTTGATGATTTTTCCGATACGTCGCATCGCCGCAAACAGGAATGCCCAAGTGCCACAAATGCACCCGAATCTGATTGGTGCGTCCTGTAAATAAGCTGGCTTCTAGCAAGGTCGTGCCGTCGTCAAAGCGCTGTATCACACGAAAATCGGTGCGCGCGGGCAATCCCTCTACCTCATCGATCAATCTCGACCCCGCCACATCGGGCTGTGCCGAAATCGGGGCTTCGCAGCGAAATTGCTCCCACTCCGGCTGACCCTGCACCCGCACGAGATAGGTTTTCTCTAGTGTCTGCCGCTGAAATTGCGACTGCATCTTCGCGCAAATCGGCCGCGTCCGCGCATACAACACCAGCCCCGCCGTGTTCGCATCCAGTCGATGCACCGGACGCGGCGCTGGGTGAATGATCTGATTGATCCAGTGCTGCATCGTATTGCGATGAAACCGACCGCAGGGATGCATCGGCAAGGGCGCAGGCTTGCGCACCACGATCAATGCATGATCCTGATACAAAAATCGCACATCCGCATTGACCTCCGGTTCGGTTCCTATCGCCATGGTCTGCTCGTAACGCTCTCCCGCGCGGACGATGTGCGCGCCATCGACCACCTGCCCTTTTTCATGACGGAATCGCCCCTCGGCGAGCCGACGCTCCCATTCGCTCTCTTCCACCTGCGGAAATAAACGCAACAATAAATCTTTCAGACACCAGCCATCAAAATCCTGTTTGATGAACAAAGGACGCACATTTTCACAAGGCAAACTTCCCGGCAAGGGATGGGTGAGCGCCGCAAGATCAATCTGCCATTTTTCTAACAATTTCTGTCGCGCTTCTTCTTCGTTGACATAGCAATACGGGCACGATTTCCCCTCCACATAACGCGGGTCTTGCTGCTCTTCTGGCTCTAAGGGTGCTTGACAGTGAAAACAAATCGCCGAATCCGTCTCGCGCAAACTGGGGTCAAGGCCCACGCGATGATCGAACACAAAGCACTCGCCCTCGTAATGATCGCCGCCGACTTCCTCAAAGTATTTCAAAATGCCGCCATCGAGCTGAAACACGTTTTCGAACCCCTTCAGTTCCATGAAAGGTGCCGCTTTTTCGCAGCGAATCCCGCCCGTACAAAAGGTCACGATGGGCTGCTTTTTCAGCTCCTCCGGCAAGCGATCGACCGCATCAGGAAACTGTCGAAACGTATCCA
>JBDLWB010000216.1:0-9752 GCA_039804425.1 Verrucomicrobiota bacterium | reverse complement strand
AACCGATTTGTCTGTGATTTGGTCGCGTATGAACCTGGGAAACCGATCGATGAGACGGCGCGCGAGCTGGGTTTGCAGCCGCATGAGATCATCAAACTGGCATCCAATGAGAATCCCTTAGGTCCATCGCCCTTGGCGAAAAAGGCGATGATCAAGGCGCTCGATGATGCCCACATTTATCCCGACGGTGGGGGCTATCGACTCCGCACCGCGATTGCGGAAAAATTTGGTTTGGAGCGGGACAACGTGATTTTGGGCAATGGCTCGAATGAAATCATCGAGTTATTGTGCCATTGCTTCTTGAATCGTGATGCCGAATTGATTGCGGCAGAGCATGCTTTCGTGGTGTATCAGCTGATGGCTACGTTGTTTGGTGCGCGCTACGTCAAAGTCGCCGACCCTGGGTTTGTGCATGATCTGGAAGCCATGGCCAATGCGATTACGCCGCAGACGCGCTTGGTTTTTGTCGCCAATCCGAACAATCCCACCGGCACCATGGTCGATCAGGCGGCGCTGGATCGCTTCATGGATCGTCTCCCAGAGCACGTCATTGCGGTTTTTGATGAGGCTTACTACGAGTTTCTCGATGAAGCGCCGGACACCTTAAAATACGTCCGTGAAGCTCGCAATGTGTGCGTTTTGCGCACTTGCTCCAAGATCCACGGTCTAGCGGCCTTGCGTGTGGGATATGGTTTGGCGCCAGCGCATGTGGCGAAGATTTTGCAAAAAGCGCGTCAGCCCTTCAACGTGAATGCTGTGGCACAAGCGGGGGCTTTGGCGGCTTTGACTGACGACAGTCACATGCAAAAGACCAAAGCGGTGAATGATGAAGGCTTGGCCTTTTACCATCAGGCATTTCGTGAGCGGGGACTGGAGTTCGTGCCGAGCGTGGCGAACTTTGTGCTGGTCAAGGTCGGTGATGGCGATGGCTTATTCCGCAAGATGCTCCAGCGCGGCATCATTTTGCGCGCCATGAGCAGCTACAAGTTGCCCGAGTGGGTGAGAATTTCTGTCGGCACCATGGAGCAAAACCGTCGTTGCATCGAAGTGATGGACGAAGTGATGCGTGGCTAACAAGAATGATCACGCAGGGGGCTCTAGCAATTTGTTTGACAGAGTGAGCGCGCTGCGATTTCTTCGCTGCGCCGTTACGAATTTCCGCGGCTGGTTTTTGATCTCATGAAATTTTCTTACGTTATCACCATCGGATCACTGTTGTTTTTGGCTTGGCTCGCTGCGTCCTTTTTGACTGAGCAACCGATTGACTCGCGGATGATGGACAAGCCCGCGATTTCGAGTCAGAAAACCATTCCCGCGCAGAAGCTTGTGCCTGCACAGAAGCGAGAGGTGGCCGCGGGTGAGGAAGCAACAATTCCTGCTCGCCCGTGACTTAGAGCGCGCCGAAGCGGCGGTGGCGTCGTTGGTATTCTTTCACGGCGTCGAACAAATCGCCTTGTCGGAAATCTGGCCAAAGTCGATCGACGATCACCATTTCGGCATAGCTGATTTGCCAGAGCAGGAAATTGGAAACACGCATTTCGCCAGAAGTGCGGATGAGTAGATCTGGGTCAGGCATGGCTGCGGTGTCCAGCTGTGAGGCGAAGAGTTCCTTGTCGATTTGCTCCAAAGTCCAGCGCCCCTCGACGACGCCTTGGGCCATTTTTTTTGCGGCGGCGGTGATTTCTTCACGTCCGCCGTAGGAAAGAGCCAGAACGAGCGTGAGGCTGTCATTGTTTGCGGTTTGATCAATGATTTTTTGCAGCGTATGGCGAGTCGACTCAGGCAAACGATCGAGTTGTCCGATGGCTTGAAGTCGAACATTTTGCTTCATCAGGTCGGCCGCTTTCGACTGAAGAAATTTTTCCAACAAGGTCATCAGAGCGGACACCTCCGTTTTGGGGCGATTCCAATTTTCGGAAGAAAAAGCGTAGAGAGTGAGGAACTTGACGCCGAGTTCCTTGCAGGCATCGATGACTTCGCGAACCGATTCAGCTCCTGCGCGATGTCCTTGGATGCGAGGGAGTCCGCGTTCCTTCGCCCAGCGTCCGTTGCCATCCATGATAATGGCGATGTGTTGAGGAATCGAATTGTGGGTGCTCATGAGAAGTTTTTCGCAAGGACGGCAATGACACAAGAAGTGGCCTTGAGGTTCAGGGGAAAAATGACAAATGCGGGGAGGGAGAGTTTAGTCACAAGAGTTGCCATCGTCAAACCTGCAACCAAGAAATTTTTTTGCATTCCCGATTGCCTTTGATGGCCTTCTGCTTAGTTTGGGCGCATGCATCCGTTCAACAATCCGAGCTTTGCCATTCGCTGGTCCACTTTATTGCCCGAAGCCGTGGAGTCCGATATTCGATGGGGGCTCGATGAGGCGCGTCAACGCATCGACGCCATCGTCGGCCAAAAGCCGGAAGATCTCACGTATGAATCCACCTTTTTGGCACTCGAGCAAGCAAGTAAAACCTTACAGCGTGCCTGGGGGCGCTTGAATCATCTCGACTCCGTTGCGGATGAGCCGGCACAGCGTGCGGCATTGAATCAGATGTTGCCTGAAGTCTCCGAGTTCTTTTCCTCCATTCCCTTGCGCGATGATTTGTGGCAGGTGCTGAAGCAATTCGGTCGTTCCGCAGCGGTGGCAAAGCTGACACCGATTCAGCGTCGCCATGTGGCCGAGACCATGCTCGATTTCGAGCAAGACGGGGCGGATTTGCCGCAAGCGCAAAAAGCGCGGATTGCAGAAATCGATGCCGAATTGTCTCAGTTGACGAAGCAATACGCAGAGAACGTGCTCGATGCGACGAATGCATGGGACATTTTGATCGAAGACGAGCAACGTCTGCGTGGGATTCCCGCGATGTCACTTGCGGCAGCGGCGGCCAATGCCCGAGCGAAAGGTCACGGCACGGAAGAAAAGCCCGTTTGGCGCTTTACCTTACACGGGCCCTCGATGATGCCTGTGATGCAGTATGCGGATGACGACGGATTGCGTCGCGAAATTTGGCAGGCTTCCGTTATGGTGGGAGCAGAAGGGAAATACGACAATGCCGATTTGGTGTGGAGCATTTTACGTTTGAGGCAAGAAAAGTCGACCATTCTCGGCAAAAAGCATTTTGCAGACCTCGTATTGCAGCGTCGCATGGCTCGGGACGGCGCCAATGCGGCGAATTTTCTTGAAGGATTGCATGGTCGGATTGTCCAAGAGTTTCAACAAGAGACCCGTGAGCTTTGCCAATACAAGAATGAAAAAACGGGGCAGGCTTGTGAGATGTTAGAGCCATGGGAGCGTTCCTATTGGGCGGAGAAGCGTCGCAAAGAGCGTTATGATGTCGATGACGAAGCGTTGCGTCCGTACTTTCCTGTCGATCAAGTGATGGCGGGGATGTTTGCTCTATGTGAAAAAATTTTTGGAGTGCAAGTCGTCGAAATCCCGTCGGTCTATTTCGAGCGTGGCCGTCGCCCCGCGGAGGCTGATGATCATGCGATGGAAGTTTGGCATCCCGAAGTGAAATGTTACGAGTTGCGGGATCGTCGCACGGGTGAGCATTGGGGGTCATTTTATGCCGACTGGCATCCGCGCGAATCCAAGCGTGGTGGCGCGTGGATGAATCAGTTAGAAGCGGGTTGTCCGCCGCGCGATGGGCAACCGCGTCGTCCTCATTTGGGGTTGATGATAGGCAACATGACCCCGGCGGTGAATGGCAAGCCCGCCTTGCTGACGCATCGTGAAGTCGAAACCATTTTCCATGAGTTTGGCCATCTGCTGCATGGCTTGCTGAGTGACGTCGAAGTCGAATCGCTGGCGGGCACCAATGTGCCATGGGATTTTGTCGAACTGCCTTCGCAGATCATGGAGAACTTCTGCTGGTCGCGTCAGTCGTTGGATCTTTTCGCGCGACATTTTGAGACGGGAGAGGTGATTCCGGAAGAGCTCTATCAAAAAATGGTTGCGGCGAAGAACTACATGAGTGCGACTGGTTTTATGGGGCAACTGGCCTATGGCAAAGTGGATCTCGAATTGCACATGAATTTGGCGCAGTATGACGGTCGTGATTTGGATGAGGTGGAACGTGAGATTTTGGCGGAATATCGTGCGCCATCGTTGACAAAGTCGCCTGCATTTTCGCGTCGCTTCAATCATTTGTTCAGTTCTCCGACAGGATATGCGGCAGGCTACTACTCATACAAGTGGGCAGAAGTGCTCGATGCTGATGCGTTCACGCGATTTGAGACGGCGGGCATCTTGGATGAGGCGACCGGGATGGATTTTCGCGAGAAAATTTTGAGCAAAGGAAATTCAGCGCCGGCGGATGAATTGTATCGTCATTTCATGGGGCGAGATCCCTTGTTAGAACCTTTACTGCGTCGGGCAGGATTGCTCAAAGACGCTGCTGTTGCATGAATGGAGAGAGCTATGAGGTCGGTGGACTGCGCTCCTTTGAGACATTCATGCACGATGCCCTGCATCATCCAGTGCGTGGCTATTATGCGCGGAACATTGCGACGGTGGGACGTGGAGGTGATTTTACCACCACGGCGGAAATCGCGCCTTGTTTGGCGCGTGCGATCGCGGCGTGGTTGGTGCGGATGGCTCGGAGCAGCGGATGTCGTGATGTGATCGAGTTAGGCCCTGGCTCGGGTCGATTGGCGGCGGCTGTGAGAAAGGCGCTACCGTGGTGGTGGCGCTGGCGCATGCGCTGGCATTTGGTCGAGAAATCTCGCCCACTCCGAGAACAACAGCAGTCGCGCCTGGGGCGTGGCGTCAGCTGGCATCAGCAAGTGACACAGGCTCTGGCGGCTTGCCAAGGCAAAGCCTTGATTTATTCGAACGAGTTTTTCGATGCATTTCCTGTGCGTGTCTTTCGTAAGCATTTGCAGGGATGGGAGGAGCTTTACCTCGATGAGCAAGGAGCTCGCATGACGGAGACTTGGCGGTCGATCGACTCCTTGCCGCCATCGAGCATTTGGCAGCGTGATTGGCAAGATGGGCAGCGCGTGGAAGTGCATGATGCGGTGCGCATTTGGCTCGAAGAAATGAGTCAGCACTGGCATCACGGTGCGATGTTGACGATCGATTACGGCGCCGAAGTGGCACAGCTCTACCATAGGCAGCCGCGAGGAACGCTGCGCGGCTATGTTCATCAGCAGTGCTTGCGCGGAGAGGCACTTTACCAAAACAGCGGTCAACAAGATCTTACGGCGGATGTCAATTTTACCGATTTGCAGCTCTGGTCGGCAGGCGGGCAGCATGCGATTTTTTCCCAGCGGGAATTTTTGCTACCCTGGGTTGATGCCGCGCAGGCGGGAGATTGTCATGCCATCGACGAGATGGGAGCGGGTCAGGCATTTCAGGTATGGCAATGGCAGAGAAGAGGCTGATAAGATTGGTCCTGATGCAGCTTTGATTTGTGAAAAAAATTCTTGTCAGAACGGAAAAATTCCCGCAATTTGCACGCGTCGCTTGTCACCTCACACGGACAGTGCTGAAAACCCCAAACCCTTTGACGATCAATCAGTGATTGGTTGACCCGTGGTTTTCGGGGAACGAAAGTAGTCAAGTGATACGCAACAAAGATCCTGGGGGGGAGACCTTGTTTGCGATTGCTTGGCTACTTTCGTTTTCTGATGATCGCATCAGCGGATCCGACTCTTAAGGAGGCTGGTGATTCAAAGGCACCAATCATAAGACGTGATTTTGATTTGGCTTTGTCATCAAAAGTCGTTTGAATCGCCGGCATGGAGATCATTCACGGTAGCGAAAGTTTTTTTGTCAGCACACCTGAGGTAGACTTTGCCGTCACGGCAGAGGGCGGGCATTTGGCACCAGTCGACTTTTATTTTGGAGATTATGCGGTTTCTCCTTATGCCTTGGCTCCGTGGCAACCACAGGAAATCGATGCAGCGCTGCCGCCGTTGCTGCAGCAGTTGCGTGGAGATTTCTTTTGTTTGCCATTTGGCGGGCAGCAAGGTGGTCCTCCGCACGGTGATCCAGCCAACGCGCGCTGGAGTTTGGTGGAGCAGAGTGAACGTGAGCTGACTCTCGCCATGGCGCAGACGGATTCTGGTGCGGCGGTGAAGAAAAAAATTTCGGTGCGCGAAGGACAGCAAGCGCTTTACATCGAGCACTGGGTCAGCGGTTTAGAAGGTCAGTGGAACTACGGCAATCATCCTGTGCTCGATTTTTCCGATATGGCCGAAGGGCAGGGGCGACTCGCGGTGAGTCCTTTTCGATGGGCTTCGGTCTATGATGGGCTTTTTGCGAATCCGGAAGCGGGAGAAACGGGTCGATTGAAGCCCTCCGCGTTGTTTTCATCGCTCACAGCTGTGCCTGCGCTTGATGGCGGTGCGATGGACTTAACGCGTTATCCGACACCAGTAGGCCATGAAGATTTGGTCATGATGGTCAATCAAGCGCCGACGGCGGAGCTGCCCTTTGGTTGGAGTGCCGCGACTTTTGACAACTACGTATGGTTTTCGCTCAAGCGCGTGAGCGACTTCCCCGCAACATTGTTCTGGGTTTCGAATGGCGGACGCAGTGCGCATCCATGGGAGAATCGTCATGTCGGTCGAGTGGGAATCGAAGAAGTTTGCGGACATTTTTGTAATGGCTTGGAGGCATCGCGCGAGGATCGGCTTGCGTCTGTGGGCATCCCTACCACGCGAACATTTGCTGCTGCCGAAACGGTTCGCTTGCCCATCATTCAGGGAGTGGCGCTGGTGGAAGAGAATTTTGGCCAAGTCGCCGCGATGGAAGTCATCGACGAGTCGACCCTCTGCCTGCGGGGTGAAAATGGCGCTTTAGTCAAGGTCAAGATTGACTGGAAAGAGTTTTTGGAGATTTGATTTTTTTGGGAAATTCTTGTTAATTTCTTGCCATCAAGGAAGTTGGTGTATCTAAAATGGCGTTGCAATCTGTGAAGTTCATTTCACGTTACATCAATGAATCATCCGCAAACCAGACAAGACCTCACACTGCGTGACTGCAAGGGAATGCCTCTCGTGGAAGCTGCTTTGGCAGAACCCCGTGGTCTTTTGCCCCTTGCTTATTGCTGGTTTGTTCGTAGTTTCCTGCAGTCCGATGCGCCTGTTGCTGGTGCTTAAGAACTCAAATCACTTTCCCATTGAATCAACCTAACTGAAACCTGCTATGATAAAATTACACAACGCGATGTGGCCTGGTCTGGTCGGCAAAGAGCCTGATACCGATCATCCGCCGATTTCTCTGGAGCAAATGCTGGATATGACTGCTGCCGCTGAGGTGGATGGTCATAAATTTGACGGCGTGGATTTGTTCCTCTTCCATCCGCACACCGACCCCGATCTCTCGGAGGACGCGTTGAAAGCGATGGCTGACAAAATTGCTGCGAAAAATCTGAAAGTCGGTTCGTTGGTCGCTCCTGTATGGCCGGGCACCGTCGGCGATTCGTCGATGGGAACTGATGAGCAACAAGCCAAGTTCTTGCTTGCGATTGAGAAAGCGTGCCGCATTGCTGGTTTGCTCAACAAGCACGGCGTGCGGGAGTATGGTGTGATCCGCGTCGACTCCGCCGAATTCGGTGTGCAAAAATGGGCCGAAAATCCCGCGCAAAACACCGCTCGCATTGTCGACACCTTCCAAAAGGCCGCAAAAATCGCTGCCGATCACGGTGAACGCATTGCTGCCGAGGGCGAAATTTGCTGGGCAGGCATGCACTCGTGGGAGGTCATGCTGCGCACCCTCGAAGGCGTAGGCATGCCCGGTACCTTTGGTTTCCAAGCCGACTTGGCCCACACTTATCTTTATCTGATGGGCTACAATGCTCCTGAGTCTGCTTTGCTGCAGCCTGGATACACCGACGAAGAGTTCTGGCCTGCTTACGAGAAAATGGTTAGCGCACTGCGTCCTTGGACCATCGACTTCCACGTCGCACAAAACGATGGCACGGTGCACGGCACGGGCTCGCACGAGAAAACCGGTCGTCATTGCCCAGCCGATGATCCGAATGGTAAGCTCGACATCACCCGCTGCTCGAAAGTCTGGCTCGAAGGCGCAGCGGACCGCGGCATCAAGCACATTTGCTGGGATGGCTGCATGTTCCCGAATTCGACACTCGAGAATCCGAACACTTGGAACACCATTCTCAAGGCCATGGTGGATGTCAAAAAAGCTCTCTAATCCCTCATTCTAACATATGATGAAAAAACAATTGAACGTTGGTGTGATTGGCTACGGCTTCATGGGTCGTACTCACTCGAATGCCTTGTCGCAGGTCTCGCACTTTTTCGATACCGAATACGTCCCCGTGCGCAAAGCGATTTGCGGACGTGACGAAGCGAAGGTGAAAGCTTTTGCGGAAAAGTGGGGCTACGAGTCCTATGAGACCGACTGGCGCAAGCTGGTGGCTCGTCCAGACATCGACGCTATCGACATTTGCACGCCGAACGATTCCCATGCGGAAATCGCTTTGGAGTGCATCAAGCACGGCAAGATGATCCTTTGCGAAAAGCCACTTGCCTTGAATGGTGAGCAAGGCGAAAAAATGGTCAAAGCGGTAGAAGAATCCGGTTTGCCCAACTTGGTGTGGTACAACTACCGCTTCCTTCCCGCCGTGACGCATGCCAAAAACATCGTCGAAGCTGGTGAGCTTGGTCGCATTTTCCACTATCGTGCGAATTTCTTGCAGGACTGGACGATCTCGTCGGAGTTGCCGCAAGGTGGCGCAGGTCTGTGGCGTCTCGATGCCGCCGCTGCTGGTTCGGGTGTGACAGGTGACTTGCTGGCTCACTGCATCGATACGGCTCGCTGGATCAATGGCAACATCGTTTCGGTCAGTGCAATGACGGAAACGTTCATCAAAGAGCGCGTGCACACTGCGACGGGAGAGAAGATGCCCGTGACCATCGATGACGCCTGCGCTTTCCTCGCGCGTTTTGAAAATGGTTCGTTGGCGATCTTTGAATCGACCCGTTATGCTCGTGGTCACAAAGCTCTCTACACCTTCGAGATCAACGGCGAAAACAAATCGTTGTTCTGGGATCTTCACGACCTCAACCGTCTGGAGTATTTCGATCACGGCGTGCCAAGCGATCGTCGTGGTTGGAGCAGCATCCATTGCTCCGATGGCGATCAGCCCTATGCGGGCAATTGGTGGGTTCCTGGTCTGTGCCTCGGTTATGAGCACAGCTTCACTCATGCGCTTTACGAGTTCCTCAAATCGTTAGAAAATCCTAGCGCGCCGAAGAACTATCCTGACTTCCGTCACGCTCTCGGCACGCAGTATGTCTGCGATGCCGTGCTCGAGTCCGCTCGCACCAAGCAGTGGGTCGAGGTCAAGCAGTCGTAACGATCCAATGAGCGGGCGATGGGTTTCCATCGCCCGTCTTTTTTCCCCGATCTCTCATGACATCATTGCGGAATCATGGTTGTCACAACTTCATCAATCGTCAATTTTTGGAAAAATTTGGAAAAATTTGGAATTTTGTTGACAAAACCATAAAAACAAAGAAATTTCCCTGCGTCGATGTCCTCTTCTACCCAACCCAAACTCTCTCGCGATGTGATCGAGCAGCTGGTGCGTGAGCAAGTCTATGCGGCTTTGAAGAAGCCCATGCCACGTCAAGCGCCGAACAAGCTGTTGGTGAACATCAGTGCCCGTCACTGTCATTTGACTCAAGAGGCTGTCGAGGCTCTCTTCGGTCCTGGTCATCAACTGACCCCGATGAAAGATCTCTATCAGCACGGTCAGTATGCGGCGAAAGAAACCGTAACTCTGATC
>JBDLWB010000215.1:0-4157 GCA_039804425.1 Verrucomicrobiota bacterium | reverse complement strand
CGGGTTCGCCTTGAGTCAACGCGCCCGAGCCTGCGGCGACGAGCAATGAGTCGCTGTGGCCGTGGTAGCAACCGTCGAACTTGATGATTTTATCGCGTTGGGTGAAGCCGCGGGCGAGTCGGATCGCCGACATCGTCGCTTCCGTGCCGGAATTCGTCATGCGCACCTTCTCCACCGAAGGTACCCACGAAGTGACCATTTGTGCCATTTCCACCTCCAGCACGTTGGGTATGCCAAAAGACAGGCCATTTTTCGCGGCTTCGTGCACGGCATTGATGACACTCATGGGGGCATGGCCGAGAATGGCAGGGCCCCAGGTGCCGATGTAGTCGATGTAGCTTTTGCCATCGATGTCTTCGATGCGACTGCCCTTGGCGCGGCGGACAAAAAACGGTTCACCACCGACATTGCGAAAGGCGCGGACGGGAGAATTGACGCCGCCTGGAATGAGTTGCTTGGCGGTTTGAAAAAGCTTGGCTGAGGTCGGGTAGCGCATGAGTGGTGAATTGTCCTGCAAAATGGTAGTTGCTGCAACTGTGATTGTCGAAAAATTACCAAGTTCTGTGATCAGGGCAGTGGTTGCTTTTGGCCCTGTTCATCGACATGAACAAAAGTCACCTCCGTAGCAAAAATCGGTTCCGAGTGAGGCAAAAGGGCATTGACGACCGAGACTCGGTAGGTGGCGCTGGTGTGGCCGCGGGAGCAGAGTGTTGAGTCGATCGTGAGAATAGTGCCTTCGCGCACTCCGTGGCGGAAGCGCACCTCTTTCATCCCCACCGTGACAAAGCGGGCATGAGGGAAATCGATGCTAGCAGCGATCCACGATGCCTCATCGACCCATGCGAGGAGTCGGCCGCCGAAGAGCGCACCGAACTGATTCAAGTCGGCAGGGAGAACCAAGCGCTGAGTTTGCATGAGAGACGGGAGCGATCGCGATTAGCGGAACATGCGTTTTTTCACAATGCACAAACGCGCATCAAACGAAAAAGCTCCCGCGCCTGTAAAAACGAGGGTGAGAGCGGTTGTGAGATACAACAGGCCCAGTTCGCGCTGGGGAAGTGGTTGATCTCCGAGGACCACGAACGTGGCAATCCCCATGGTAAAGGCTAATACCGCAGCGGCAGGGCGAGTCGCGAGGCCGACCATGATCAGGGCGCAGCATGCGACTTCGGCAAAAACGGTACAGGCGAGGCTCGTTGCGGGATTCATCCAAGTGCTGAGTAGGGGTGTTTTGGGCACTGTGAAATTTTCCTTCAGCACCGCAAAATTTTGGTATTTTGACCAACCGTGTAGGCTCATCATCAGAGCGCCGATGCCGACCCGCAAGACGAGCAAGCCGAGCGAGGCGGAAGTGGCAGAAGTGCCATTGCTAAAGAGCCATTTTCTCATGGGGAATTAGGATTTGAGTTGGAGGGTAATACGTTTCAAGCGACTCGTGCCTTCGGGGGAGTGCGCTTCGATTTCCGGATGATTCAACAGAGCCTGATAGACCAATCGACGGTAGTACGCATTGAGTGGGCGCATTTGAAAAGGCTTACCACTCCCCTTGACCTTCTCGGCGAGTTGGAGAACTTCCGTGCGCAATTGATCTTCTTGCATGCGACGGTAGTGTGCGCAGTCGACCTTAATTCTGGGGGCCTCTTCGTAATGCTTGCGCAGCAGACGATTCACCAGATATTGCAAATCATCGAGACGATCGCCTTCATGACCAATCAGCCATTCGCTCTGAGGTGTGGAAATTTGTAGGCAGGGCCCTTCATCATCATACTCGAGATCGATGGTGGCGGTGAAGCCAAGGTGTCCGAGCATGGTATCGAGCACTTTTTTTGCGGCATCTTCAGCTTTCATAAAATGATCCTATCAGTCGTTCCCCAAGGGGTCAACCCTCAGCGCATGAATTCTTCACGCAATTCTCTCGATTTGTCGATCAATGCGGCTTTTTCCTCTTCGGTGAAATCGTGTGGTTCCAGCATGCCGATACCAAGAACGCCGAGCACGGTGGTTCCATCGGCAGCGAGAATGGGCACGGCGAGAGAGCCTGCGACCTTGGTTTTCTGTGCGTCAGGTCGGGCCACGCCGCCGAGGTCTTGTTGCAAATTGCATAGCTCAACAGGCTCGCAGCGCGCTGCTGCTGCACCGGCGATGCCTTTGCCGAAAGGAATGAGAGAAATTTTATCGATCAAGAACTCGGGCACGCCCATTTGAGCAAGAAGCGCGAGGTTTTCGCCATCGGCCGTCGTGCGATGAATGGTGCCAGTTTGGCAGGAGAATTCTTGAAGAGTTTGTTGGAGAAAAGAGTTAAGATCTGAATGCATGGTCGTTTTGATGAGGAAAGATACGCGATATTTCGGAGATGGTGTCAATTTTTCGATATTTTTCTTGCGTGTTTGCAGATTTTGGTTTTTGTTCTCTCGAACACTGTTCATCCGATGATTGATCCAACCCTTACCAAACGTCAGCAAGAGATCCTCGAATATCTCAAGTCCTCGCAGCGCAAGACAGGCATTATGCCATCGACGCGTGAGCTGCAGCATTATTTTGGTTTCGCCAGCCAGACGGCAGCGATGAGTCATTTGCGAGCGCTCGAGAAAAAAGGTGCAATTCAGCGACTGCCGGGTAAAGCGCGGGCGGTGGCTTTTCCGGATGAGCTGGATCGCGAGGAAATCATCGATATTCCGATTTATGGTCGAATCGCTGCGGGTTACGGCGATGACACGACGCCGGAGAAAGAAGGATGCGTATCCATCGACATTCGTTCACTAGGTTTGCAGCGATCTGCGAGGACCTTCGCGTTGAAAGTGCGTGGCGAGTCGATGGTGGATGCGCACATTTGTGATGGCGATGTGGTGATCATGGAATTCCGTACGCCGAAAAATGGCGATGTAGTGGCGGCATTGATCGACGGCGAGACGACGTTGAAGCGTTATGTCGTAGAGAATGGCAAGCCGTTTTTGCATGCAGAAAACAAAGACTTTCCTGACTTGATTCCCGCGCGTGAGCTTATTGTGCAAGGAGTATTAGTCGCTCTATTGCGTCAGGCGGCGTAATCAATGGGCTGTGAGGCTTTGATGACTGTGATCACAGTCGTGCAGATTTTTTGCAACTTTTATGAATCGAGACGGTTTGATGGAGAAGAAAAAGGCATGAAAACAAACAGTGCATCAGCAGAGCCGTCAGCTTCTTTTGAGTCGGATCTCCATTGGGAGAATGATGCGGTGTGGGCTTTGTTGCGGAAATCGCCGCATCAGGCTGCTTCGGCGGAATTTTCGGCTGAGGTAATGATGGCGGTGCGGCAAGCTGACGAGACTTGGAGAGATTCTCCATGGGCGAGCAACGTGATGCGCGTGGCGATCGGCATGGCTGCAGTTCTTGTTGTCGCTGTGAGTTGGTGGCTGCAAAAGCCTCAAGACATGAGTGGCGGATCGGGTGCTGAGGTCGTTGTTGTGGATGAATTTGCACCGTTGGAAGAAGTCGTCACGCAAGAAGTATTGCTGGCTGCAGCGGATCAATTGCATGATTTTTCTGACACAGAGCTGGTGACCTTGATCGGCTTCTGATTTCATCTGTCCGTGACGCATTCCTTTGTTTTTGATTTGGATGGCACTTTGGTGGATTCATTGCCAGGGATTGCCATGAGTCTCAATCGTGCTTTGCAGCATGTTGGCTTGGAGACGCATTCATTGCCCGCAGTGAGAAGTTTTATTGGCGATGGTGCAGAAATGTTAGTCAAGCGTGCCGTGGTGAAGGAGCCTCGGCGTTGGGAGGAAGTGCTAGGTTTGTTTCGAGAGTTCTACGCAGACGATTGGAAGATGGGAACCATGCCTTACGAGGGAATTCGTGAGATGTTGCACGAGCTGAAACAGTTGGGATACTCGTTGTCGGTTTTGTCCAACAAGCCTCATCCATTCACTGTGCAAATCGTTGAAACGTTGTTTCCAGAGACTTTTGCGCGGGTCATGGGACAGCGTGCGGGCATTCCTCATAAGCCTGATCCAGCGGGTTTGATCGAGTTGATGCGAGATGGGGATTGGCAAGAGGATCATGTGGTGATGATCGGCGATAGTTTGATGGATCTTGAGACTGCGCGCGCGGCAGGAGTGAAGGAAATTGCTGTAACCTGGGGTTATCACGATCGAGCTGCGCTGTTAGCCATTGAG
>JBDLWB010000214.1:0-9013 GCA_039804425.1 Verrucomicrobiota bacterium | reverse complement strand
CTGCAAGAAACGGAGCAAAAGCAACTGGGCTGGGATGTGAAGCGCAACCTCTCCGCCTGCAAAAACTCAACCGCATTGCCATCGAACAAATGGAGATCCTCACCAGCGAATACAGCCGCAGACTTTTGGGAGAAGCAGAAACGAATTGAGCGACGCCCCCTGGTTCATGATGGCTCTTGGCAGATCGTGGCGAAGTTGCTGCCGCTGGCGAGGATGGCGAATTCATCGAAGGGCGTTTTTTCGTTAGGCGGCCAGAATTGCTCCGCAGCGATTTTTTCGGTCAACCACTCGGCGCAGGCGCGGGCGGAGTCGATGGTCGATTCATCGAAATCGGTCCACGGACGGAAGCCCATGGCGTCGGCGGAATCGCCTACCTCGATGTATCCTACTGTGGGGATTTTTGGCGTAAGCCCCGCTGCGGCATAAAGCGGCAATTGCAGATTGGTCCAACGCGCTTTTTTGTTTTTCGCATCGGCCATGAACAATCGCTCATCGCCTTGCAGATGCTCGGGCAAGACCGCGCGGGTGCTCATGGTTTTGAGGTGCGACTTGCTCACTTGCGCATCGATGCTGCCGGTTTTGTAATCCCACATTTGATAGGCATCCAAGCCGGGATGATAGTCAATGCGGTCAATTTTTCCACTGAGCTGAATCGTCGGCATGGGCAAAAGAAATGCTGTTTCTACCTGCCACACTTGCCAGCCCTCAGCGCGCTGCTGCGCCTGTGCCTCGGCGAGCCAATCAAGCCGCTGACGCAAGGCCGCGCTTTGCAAGCGCAGCGCAAGCGGAAGTTTTTCGCCATAGCGCGCACGCAATAACGCACTCAGTTGATCATTCCAACACTGCGCCAAATCATGGCGGCTTTCGAGTGCCGCAGCATCTGCATCCCGACCCCAGACTTCCATGATTTCGTGGAGCAGATTGCCGAAATCGCGGTGATTCCATTCGCCACGATCGCCATCTCGGCTCTGCATGCGCAAGCCATGTTTCAGATAGAATCGATAAGGACAAGCAAGGTAATCGCGCAGGGCCGTGACCGAGAGGCGACGCACCCCATCACGCTCTGGTGCAACCGCCACTTTGCGCGGCTGCCAGGAAAAATCTTGTGACCATTGCATCTGCGATTCCGCTGCGGGCAGTTCGGCAAACAACCTCGCCACGCGCTCAGCGAGCTCGGTGCCGCGCGCACGCATGAGCAGGCGAGAGGGCAAAAGAATTTTGCCTTGGACGTCGGTCTTACTCAGAAAAATTTCCACTCGCCCCTCGGCCCGATGTGCTTGTTGCATCGCATAAAAAAGATAGGCATCGCGCGCCTCACGATGTTGATCGGTGTTGAGGCCAAACAACTTCCGATTGCTCTGATTGAGCCACGGCTCACCGCCACAACGACCAGGAATCGAGGCGTCACTCATGCCGCACAAGATCAAGTGCGGCGTATGATGGAAAGCCACCTCCAACCAACCCTCCACATCCAGCGCTCGCTGTTCTGGCCATTCCGCTTCCGCAACGGGCAGTCGCTCGATGAGCAATTGCATCCAAAACGCAGGGTCATAGGAAAAACGCTTTTCCCATGGTTGCCACGCCCTCACCAACTCAGATACGACCGACAATTCATCGGCATCGATGCGCGCATCCTGCTGCCAACGCTCTAGTAACGCCAGCATGGTCGTCGCCCAACCTTGTTGGAAGAAATCCTGTCGCCACCTGCGCAAGTTTCGTAGCGCTTTCACGAGTGATTCGACTTGTTCCACTGATGCTCCACGGGGCAAAGGGCCATGCGAGAGCAGTTGCTCGACATCCTCGATACGCTCAACAAGGCATTGATCGCGCAGAACGCCGAGCGTATTCAGCCAGGCTACGACGCCCGGGCCCGTGAGGCATTGCGTTTCTCGGCATGTCGCCATTTCTACAACCACCGCCAGGCTCGGCATGCTCAACCATCGCTGCCAATGCTTCAACCACACCCGCCAATCGTAGGCAAAGCTCTGGGTGCCGGGATCAAACAAAGGCCAGCCCGCTCTGGCAAATGCCGTCACTAAGGGAGCACCCAAACTCGCATCACAGACAGCCAGCATCACTTGATCCGAAGGCGTCCCCTGTTGAGCGAGAGAATCTACGACCTTCTCCGCCAATTGCCGAGCATCGGCCGCCATCACGACATTTCCTTGTGGCCCATCGCGTCCAGGGAAAGGAAGGAATCTCTCACACCATGATACGCACGGGAACCCACAAGCATCAAAATGCTCCGCTTCTTCTTCCGGCGCCCCAATCAGCACCGTCGCGTGAGGCAGTCGCTGCCACATTTGCGCGACAAATGGCGAGGTCTCGGTGACTCCAACGATTACCCAGCGCGTCACATCGGCAGGCAGAGGCAGTGCCATTTTTTGTTGAAGAGTGTTTTGCAGCACCACAGCGCGACTGCGCATGTGCCATGTCGTAAGCAAGGCCTCGACCTGTTCCTCGATCCTCGCCAATGCTTGCCAACGCTCGGCGTCGTCATGCATGCCAAGTCGACGCTGCGCATCGCGCATCAACAAACCATTTTCTTGCAAATGGAAGCGCAGATCCATCAGCGACTGCGCGAGTGATTGCGACCAACCTTTCGTTTCTCCTTCGGCCAAAGGATGGGGAAATGCAGCATGATAGGGTGACCAGTCATCGATGCTCTCGAGCACCTGCATCCACGCCAACAACTCCATCGTAGGATCAGCCATGTCCGGAGCGGACACGTCGAGAAAACGCGCGGGCGTCACCGTGCGCAAGCCGAGCACCGCCGCGCCCTCAGCTTCTGCTAGGCGCACCACAGCCTCACGCAAACGTCTGCCTGCTTGCGCCGTCGGCACAACGACGCATGTCGACGCCAGCAATTCTCGCTCGCGCCAAAGCCACTCCGCTGCCGACTCCACAATCGGACGATCCCAACCCAAAAACAGACGATTCATGAAAAAAAGATATGCGGTAAAAATCCATTCACCAAGAAAATACGTGTTTTTTATTCCGGCAAGATTTCGATTTCTTCGACCATTTCTTCTTCCTCTTCCGGAACAGGAATGGCGCGACGAATCGTACGCGGCGCAACTTGCGTTTCTGGTTGCTCCATGGCTTCTTCGTTCGATGGTTCTACTGCTGAAACCGCAACATCTTCCTCCACAGGCTGCGCCACCAGAGGCTGCTCGACCATTTCGGCGGCTTCTGCGCCATCGGGCACAGGCAAATCTTCTTCGACAGGAAGTGCGCGTGGTGCGCCGACGCCTTCTTCTGCCTCTTCTGGCATGACAGGAATCGCGCGAATGGCTTCGGGCACGAGTGTTGCATCTGAAGCACCTTCCTCAATCACAGTCGCCTTTTGCGGCGGTGCAATGATGTCTTCGATTTCCTTACGCAGGTGCTGGAAAAACGCTTTGACCATCGGCGCAGCCATGCGACCGCCACTGACGACTTGCCCCGGCTTGCCTTCATAGACGACGGCGTAGGCATAGCGCGGATGATCCGCAGGGAGGAATCCCGCAAACCAAGCGAGTCGCTGATTTTTCGAGGGCGGGCCCCACTGAGCGGTGCCCGTCTTGCCACAGAGCGTGGTCCAATCGAGTCGCGCGGCTTGACCGGTGCCATACGGCGCATTGACCACATCGCGCATGCCATCACGTACCGCCTGCAATCCTGCCTCGGAGTAGGGAAGCTGATGGCGAATCGACAGCGTGCTTTGCGACGTCACGCGTCCACGACCATCTTGCACTTGATGAATCAATTGCAGTTTGGGCAATGCCTGACCGTGAGCAATGCCTGCCATGCCTTGCGCAACCTGCAAAGGAGTCGCCAACAACACTCCCTGACCAATCGACATATTGGCCGTATCGCCGCCCATGAAACGTCGTTTGTGATACTGCAACATCCACTCATTGGTCGGCATCAACCCTGGGGCTTCTCCGATCAGTGGCAGTCCGGTTTTTTCGCCGTAGCCCAATTGACGCGCCGTTGCCATCAAGGCATTCGGTCCCGTTTGCATGCCCACTTGTGCAAACCAAGTATTGCACGACCGAGCCATCGCCCGCTTGATGTCGATGCTACCCTCGGCCTTTCCCGTAGCATTGCGAATCTTGTGTCCGGGAAATTCCAGAAACGCTGGCGAGTAGATCAATGTGCTCTCATTCACCGCATTCGCCTCCATCGCCGCCAGCCCGACCACCGCTTTGAAAGTCGACGCCGGTGGATACTGTGCCGAAAACGAGCGCGCAAACAAAGGCGCGGCCGGATCTTCATTGAGCTCGCGGAAGCGTTGGGAGCTGATGCCTCCGACAAATTCCATCAAATCAAATCCAGGCCGTGAGGCCATCACCAGCACTTCGCCCGTGGTGACGTCGATGACCACCATCGCACCGCGTTGGCAGCCATCGCGCAAGACACTCTCGGCATGTTCTTGCCAGCGCTTGTTCAAGGTCGTGACGACATTGCCTCCGGCGATCGGACGCTTGACGATTTCCTCTTGCAGCTTCACGCCGTCGTTATTGTAAAGAATCCGCTTCATGCCCGGCGTGCCGGAAAGCTGGCCGTTGTAAAGCATTTCCAAACCGGCCTTGCCCTCGGTGTGCTCCCAGAGCGGATCATTGTAATTGATCGGGCCCGTCGGCAATTTGCCCGCACTGCCGGTGTAGCCAATCACGTGACACGCCAGCGAGGCACCTGGATAAAATCGCGCGTAAACCGGCACCATGATCAAGTCATCACGCTTCCCCCATTTTTCCGTCAACTTCGCCGCCTCGGCACTGCTTAGCTCGTGACTCAGATACAAGGGCAACCAGCGCCGATCTTGATAATGCGACCACAATGACGCATCAGAATAATCTTTGCAGCGAGGAAAGAGCCCTTTCATTTCACTCAGTCGCTTCTGCGCCCAATCTAACACAAATTCTCGCGTCGCGTTTTCGAACTGCGGAAACTGCAGCGCGGCCTTGTAGCAAACGCGATTTTGCGCGAAAGGTCGACCTTCTCGATCTACGATCTGCCCCCTCGGAGCAGGGATGGCGAGACTGATCACGCGAGCATTTTTCAGACCTTTGATCGAAGCGTCGTTCACTGCACCATCGGCAGCGTTTGGCGTCGTTTGCGCGACAGCCCAACTAACGCCGAAAGCCCAAAGCAGACAGATCGGACGTGCCCACTCGCCCATCCCATCAGCGAGCCGCAATGCTCGTGATGAAAAGAACGCATGGGAACGTCGCGACATGATATTACTCCGCTTGCTCTTGTCCTGCCTCGCCATCATCCACGTCGTCCGTGACGTTCTCCGATGACTCGTCTGATTCTCCCGACGAAGTAACGCTCCGTTCTGGATCATCTTCGCCATCTGGAATCACTTTCGCGATGTCTTGCAAAAATTCACCGTCCTTCATCGTCAACAACTTCACGCCCTGGGCATTGCGACCCGTTTCACGAATGGTGTTGACCTTGATGCGGATGCTCAAACCACTGTTGGTCATTAGCATCAACTCATCTTCTTCCTGAACAGTCACGGCGCCGACAACATTGCCGGTTTTTTCCGTGATCTTCATCGTGATGATGCCCTTACCACCGCGCGATTGCAGTCGGTATTCTTCAAACGCCGTGCGCTTGCCGAGACCATTTTCCGCTGCGACCAGTAGCGTGCTGCCGGGAGTCACGAGGGCGAGGCTGACGACGTGGTCGCCTTCCTCGGGACGAATGCCCCAAACGCCCGTGGCGGTTCGACCCATGCTGCGGGCTTGTTCTTCGTGAAAACGAATGCTGATGCCGTGTCGTGTGACGAGAATGATTTCATCATTGCCGCTGGTTTGGCGCACGCCGATCAATTCATCGTCTTCTTCCAAATTGATCGCATTGAGACCCGCTTTGCGGTAATTGCGGTAATCGTTCAGCGGCGTTTTCTTCACCAATCCACACTTCGTCGCGAACAACAAGAATCCGGCATCTTCGCGGAAAGTGATGTCGTTATTGCCTTCATCGGTAACGCGCTCGAGTCGCAGCAGTGCAGCGATTTTTTCCTCAGGCTGCAAATTGAGCACATTGCGGATGCCGCGACCTTTCGCAGCGCGTGAACCTTCGGGGATATCGTAGACTCGTTCCACATACACGCGTCCAGTATTGGTAAAGAACATCAAGTAATCGTGCGCTTGGGTCGAGAACAAGTGCTCGATGAAATCGTCCTCTTGATCCCCCGCAGTGCGCGTTTCCATGCCACGCAAGCCTTTGCCACCGCGCGCCTGGACGCGGAACTCGCTGGCGGGCGTACGCTTGATGTAACCACGATGAGTCAAAGTCACGATCATCGAATCATTGGCAATCAAGTCTTCGATCGCAATTTCGCCTTCGTCGGGCAAAATCGGGCAACGACGTGGTGTGCCGTATTTTTCGCCGACAGCGCGCAATTCGTCTTTGATGATCGTAAGCACTCGCACTTCACGAGCAATGATGTCCATGAAATCGATGATCTCCGCGAGCACGTTGTCGTATTCGCCCTTGATCTTATCGCGCTCCATGCCGGTGAGTTGATAGAGTCGCAATTCGAGAATGGCATTCACCTGGCGCTCGGAGAAAACATAGGTGTCGCCCTGCACCGACGGCTGGGAGCGAATGAGAATGCCGAGGTTTTCTGCCGTCGCAATCGGAAAGGTATACGAGGCCAGTCGCTCACGCGCTTCGTCACGATTTTTCGACGAGCGGATGATGTCGATAAAGTCATCGAGATGCCCCAGCGCCAGCAGATACGCTTCGAGGTTTTCCGCACGATCTTCGGCTTTGCGCAGGAGATACTTGGTGCGGCGCACAACCACTTCGCGGCGGTGTTCGATGTAGCAATCGATGGCGTCCTTGAGCGTGAGAAGTTTCGGACGTTTTTCGTGAATCGCCAGCATGTTGATGCTGTACGAAGTGTCCATGCTGGTGAGCTTGAAAATCTGATTCGCGACCACCTGCGGGCGGGCATCGCGCTTGAGCTCGATCTCAATCCGCGTTTCTTCATCCGACAAGTCGCGCATGCTCGAAATGCCCGTGAGGATTTTTTCATTCACCAGTTCGGCGATACGCTCTTGAAGAGTCGCACGATTCACGCCATGCGGCACTTCGCGGATGGTGAGAATGCTTTTACCGTTTTCCTGTTCATCGATCTCAATGCGACCGCGAAGTCGCACCGAGCCGCGACCCGTGCGCATGTATTCTTCAATGCCCTTCAGTCCACGAATTTCGCACTTACCGGCGAAGTCGGGGCCTTTCACATACTGCATCAACTCCGGCAGTGTGATGTCGGGCTTATCGATTTGGGCACAAATGGCATCGACAATCTCAC
The DNA here is from genome assembly GCA_039804425.1 of Verrucomicrobiota bacterium. GTDB lineage: Bacteria > Verrucomicrobiota > Verrucomicrobiia > Verrucomicrobiales > Akkermansiaceae > UBA956. The sequence goes on along the minus strand of JBDLWB010000214.1, from coordinate 1,695 downwards.
GCAGGTTATGCGGTGCCAAATTCGTCGCCATACCGACCGCAATGCCGGTGCCGCCATTGACCAACAAATTCGGAAACGCGGCGGGAAGGACGGTGGGTTCGGTGAGTCGCTCGTCGTAGTTCGGCACGAATTCGACAGTTTCTTTTTCCAAGTCCTCCATCATCGCCATGCCGAGATGAGTCAAGCGCGCTTCGGTGTATCGCATCGCAGCAGGTGGGTCACCTTCCACCGAGCCGAAGTTGCCCTGACCATCGATCAACGTTTCGCGCATGGTCCAGTGCTGGCCCATGTTCACGAGCGTAGGATAAATCACCGCTTCACCGTGAGGGTGGTAGTTACCCGAAGTGTCACCGCAAATCTTCGCACACTTGATGTGCTGCTTACCCGGCGCGAGATTCAGTTCGCGCATGGCGTAAAGAATACGACGCTGCGAAGGCTTCAATCCATCGCGCACATCAGGCAGCGCACGGGAAATGATAACAGACATCGAGTAGTCGAGGAAGGAGGTCGAGAGTTCCTCGGCGACTGAGATGGGTTTGATGTGGTCGGTTGACATAAAAAATATGATGGGACAGATGAGACAGATCAGAAATGGTCACGCCCGTGACAACGCATTCGCAGAAACAAAAAGATTGCGGACGCGGAATGCGGCAGGACTTTCTTGGAGAAGGATGGCTTTGAGATTGGGCGACTTAGCGGCGAACCAGGGCTTGGTAAGGCAACGTGCTGCACCCCGTGTCCATAGAGGCGTCGGCATGCCATGAGTTTCTGCCAGGTATGCTGCAACTGAGGCAATCCAAGCATCAGCGACTCCGTCGTCTTGTAGCGTAGGTTCAAGCAAATCAGGAGCAGTTGTTAGCAGCGAGGGATCCGGGCTTTCATGAAAGCGATCAGCAAAATCGCGAATCGCGTACGAAAACTCGTCCGCATTTTTAATCGATGCCATGACTGTGGCGAGAGGTTGTGCAACTGCGATCATAATATTTTTAGAATGGCTCCTGAAAAATCTCGTCAATGAAATATTGAGTGCGAATGGGTATTTGTGATTTGGGATAATAGTTCAAAATCATCTGAAATACTTCCCCAGCATGCTTACAGTTCAGATGTTTGCAAAGTAATTTGATGTCTGTAATGTCGCCACGCTCGCCATAGCCACCGACTCGACTAGCCATGCATTTCATCGCAAGCAAATAAGCTGCCGTAGGTCGAATGACCCGAAGGTGCGAGAACTGCGGCATATTTTCTTCCGTAAAATCTTTTTTATCAGAAACGAATCCTTTCACCCCGTCATTCAGCCACGACTTTGGCAAATTCATTTCGTCGGCAATCATTTCGATCGCCCCAGCAATGACATTTTTCGGCACAAAAATCGCATCCACGTCTCGCGTGGCAAATCTTGCATCAAATGCAAGGATCATAGCAGCTCCTCCAAAAATACAAATCTCACCCGTCGTTTCTTTTGCACGTAGCAAATCATTCAAGCGGCTCAAAGCCTCATGAATGATTTGATTGTTAAACGTGTATTCCATGCTGGTGAATGAAGAAATCGTTTCTACACATCCAAGTTCCGCACATTCAGCGCGTTGTCTTCGATGAAGCGTTTGCGGGGCTCGACGATGTCGCCCATCAGCACGTCGAACATCTTGTCGGCTTCCACGGCGTTGTCTTCATCGAGGCGGACGCGCAGGAACTGAC
>JBDLWB010000213.1:0-2515 GCA_039804425.1 Verrucomicrobiota bacterium | reverse complement strand
GTGCTCAACAATTCGCTGCAAGACATTTTGGCGCGTCGGGCTCGCCAGAAAGGCTTTGAAGTGCTGTGGTTGCCCGGCACCGACCATGCGGGCATTGCGACGCAGACGAAAGTGGAACAACTGATTCGCAAGGAAGAAGGGAAATCCCGTCGGGATCTCGGACGCGAAGAATTTCTCAAACGCGTCTGGGCGTGGAAAGAACAGTATGGCGACATCATCATCGGTCAGCTCAAGCGCTTGGGCTGCTCCTGCGATTGGAGTCGTGAGCGCTTCACCATGGATGCCGACTACACCACGGCGGTGCAGGATGTGTTCGTGAAATTGTTCGAAAAAGGCCTGATTTATCGTGGCCTGCGGATGGTGAACTGGTGCCCGGTCTCGTTGACGGCACTGAGCGATGAGGAGGTGATCCCGAAGCAACAAAACGGCAAGTTTTACACCATGCGCTACGAAGTGGTGGAAGAGCCGGGGCGTTTCCTCGAAATTTCCACGACTCGTCCTGAGACCATCATGGGCGACACGGCTGTCGCGGTTCATCCGCAAGATGAGCGGCATCAGGATTTGATTGGCAAGCATGTGTGGCGTCCCTTTCCGCGCGTGCCGATTCCGATCATCGCTGATGAAGCGGTCGATAAGGAATTTGGCACGGGTGCTTTGAAAGTCACGCCCGCGCATGACCGTGTCGACTTCGAGATCGGCCAGCGGCATGACTTGCCCATCATCGATGTCCTGCATCCCGATGGTCGCATCAACTGCCCCGAGTGCCCGGAGTTCGATGGCTTGGATCGTTTTCAAGCGCGCAAATTGGCAGCGAAAAAGCTCGCTGAGATCGGCGCTTTGGTGAAAGAGGAGGACTACAGCAACAACGTCGGATTCAGCGAACGAGCCGACGTGCCCATCGAGCCACGCTTGTCTCTGCAATGGTTCCTGCGCTACCCATCGGTCGAGCGCACGGCGGCGGCAGTGGAAAACGGCGAAATCGTGTTTCGTCCGGAGCGCTGGAAAAAGACCTTCGCGCATTGGATGGAAAATTTGCAAGACTGGTGCATCAGCCGTCAGCTTTGGTGGGGTCATCGGATTCCTGTTTGGTATCGCAAAGAGCAAGCCGACGCGCTGCAAAAAGCCGAAACGCTCGATCTGACACATCGGGCCAGCGGCCAAATCTACGTCGGCACCGTGCCTCCGGGCGACCCGGAAAACTGGGTGCAGGACGAGGACAGCATGGATACCTGGTTCAGTTCATGGCTGTGGCCCTTTGCGACCATGGATGAAGAGACGCGAAGCAAGTTTTATCCGACCAACGATCTCGTCACTGGACCAGACATCATCTTCTTCTGGGTGGCACGCATGATCATGGCGGGCTACGAGTTCATGGACGAATTGCCCTTCCGTCACGTGTTTTTCACATCGATCATCCGCGACATGCAGGGTCGGAAAATGAGCAAGCAACTCGGCAACTCGCCTGATCCGCTCGACCTGATGGATCAATACGGGGCCGATGGCCTGCGCTTTGGTTTGCTGCGCATGGCACCGATTGGCAGCGACGTGCGTTTCGATGAGTCGCAAGTCGAGGAAGGACGCAATTTTGCCAACAAGATCTACAACGCCTGTCGTTTCCGCCAAATGGCAAGCACGGGAGGCATGCAGCCCCTTCCCGCGCTGGAGTCGTTGCGGCCGTATCATATCGACATCATGGCGAAGCTCGATGCTCTGACGGTGCAGTTGGAGGAGTCCTATGGCGAATATCGATTCGGCGAAATCGCGCAGAAAATGCACGAGTTCCTCTGGAGCGAGTTCTGCGACTGGTTCTTGGAGTCGGTCAAAGGCGACCTGCGTCAAACCGCCAGCGAAGCCGATCGCAATCGCACTTTGGCGGTGTTCGATGTCGTAATGAGCCGCTTCTTGCAATTGCTGCATCCGTACATGCCACACGTCACCGAAGAGCTTTCAGCACGCATGGGCTATGTGCCGCAGGGCGAATTTTTGATGAATCAAACCCTGCCCAGCCAAGCGCTGCTGGCGGGCATCGAGGCGCAACAGGCGCAACAAAAAGTCGCCGCGATCTATGAATCGACGGGGCGCATGAGAAATCTCAAATTCGAATACAACGTCGCCACGCGTCGGGATGTGATCTTCGTCATCAAGCCCGCCGTTTCCTGGCTCGCCGAGGAAATCGATGTCCTCGCCTTGTTGGCGGGGGCGGCAGAAATTCGGCTCGATGCTGGCTACGAAGCGCCGCGTGGCACGCCCGTGGCCATCACCGAGTTGGGCGAAATTTTCCTGCCGCTCGAAGGCTTGATCGACGTCGAAGCCGAAAAGCAGCGACTGACGAAAGAGATCGAGAAATTGAGCAAAGAAGTGAGCAAGTGCGAGGCCAAACTCAGCAACGCCAGTTTCGTCGATCGCGCCCCCGCGGAGGTGGTGGAGCAGGAAAAAGCGCGCCTTGCCGAGTGGCGTGGCAAGCTGGTTCAGCTCACGGAAATGCGCGATTCCTATCAGTAAAATTGCAGCGAAA
>JBDLWB010000212.1:0-2998 GCA_039804425.1 Verrucomicrobiota bacterium | reverse complement strand
GATAAAATAAGTAACTACCTATCAAAACACACAAGACATTCGGCGTCCAGAGTAGAAGTGTGGCAAATTCAGGGCTACTTGATTTTTGCGCAACAAGCGAAAAGATGAAATATCCAGCACCCAGCAACAGCGCGCTGAGAATTCCCGAAGTGGTGTCTTTGCGTCGTTTTGTTAGGCTTAATGGCACGGCGATAAAGACAAAAGCAAAACTCGCCATGGCAAAGGAATACCGTTGGGTGATACTTGACAGATACTTGACTCGTTCTTTGGGTTCGAGCTTGATTCTGGAATCGGCTAGCAGTTCGCGAATTTCTGTTTCCGTCATGCTGCTTGCTCGCATTTTTCGTTTACGTGTCAAATTCACTCGCCATGGGGCAGCGGAAGCGACGTAGATGTTATGGTTGCCTGCTTTGTCCGAGCTTTCGATGTAAGCTGAATTCAGAATCAGTTTGATTTGTTTCCGAATCGGATCGACGCCGAGGGAGGCTTCTTCTGCGTAGACATATTCTCCAACGCTACCTTGTTTGCTAGAATCTGGTAGACGATAGAGATGTAAACTTTGTAGGCGATTGTTTTGTTTTTCTTGAACAAAGATCCGCAAGTTCTCCAGTTGTGAGGTGATCATGCCTGGGCTGATGAGTGACTTGGGATCACGTTCCACAGCTTCATAGACAATTTGATCCATTCGTTCATTGGCCCTCGGAACGACGGATACATTGATCCACATGCAAATGGTTGCGAGCGCTCCCCCCAAGACAAATATCGGCAAAGCAATGCGTGGTAAGCTCATTCCGCCGAGTTGAAGAGAAGAGAGTTCCTGTTCATGGGACAATCGACCAAACACCAAAATGATGGCTGCCATAAATCCCCATGGGATGGTGAACATTAGGGACATGGGAAAAACATTCAGCACAAATTTTCCTACGAGAGGCAATGGCACACGTTTTTCGACCAGTAGGGGACGGATTTCTTGAAAGATTTGACCGATGACCAAAAATAAGCTCAGCGCTGTGACTGCGTAGAACGTCGCTTTGGCTACTTGTCGGAAAAGATATCGATCGGCAATGCGTAACATGTCGCTCCGCTGAGTTAAGTCACGAATCAGCGGAGATGTCGAGCATCCATCCGCAGAGTCTGGCAAAAAGACATTTTTTTTACCAATCAGTGTTCACGCCACGGGTGTCGACATGAGTGAAAGCCGGATAGCCCCCCACGCCACCACGGAACAATCCACGGTTGCGGAAACTACGAACGGTTCGTGTAATCACGGGGGCAGCGACATCGAATGCTACATCCATGGCGAAATTGCTTTGATGCCAAGATGAGCTTTTCGCTCCAGGACAGCGAGCATTATAGGCGGGCGAACGGTAGACGGAAATGACCTCGCGCACAGGTTGATCGATTTCTCGGGCGATGCGGTCAACCACTTTTAGGGTTTTTCCGATGTTTTTCCACATGGGATAAGGAGGAAGCGAATTCCAGACAGAACCACGCTGCTTTGCGTGAGCAACGATGATTTGGTGAGCCCCGATATTTTGAAGCTGCAAGTTTGCAATAAAGTCAGTGTATTGATCGAGCGAGCTGTCGTGGAGGTTCAACCAGTGACTTGGTAACTCATCGAGATGAACAACTGGGCTTGCAGGACGACGAAAAAAGAAAGCCGACGCCGTGGAGGCAGACGAAAGTAGAGCAGCGCTGCTCGCGGTGAGCAACTCTAGAGCCCTACGGCGCGTAATGGTGCGGCATGGATCAAGCATGAGGAAATGAGTGAGACTAAGAATCAGTGGTGAATCCAAGGATTCATCCGGATTTAAGTGGCTCGCAAAGTCGCTTGAGAGAAGCAGTTTTCCTGCTTTGCTCAAGTATTTTTTTTCATGATTAGCCAAATAAACTGCGGAATCTTTGAAAAAACAATCATTTTCGTTACGATTTCGAGTTATTCCGATCTTCGCATTACCTCAAAAAGTATTACGTGGATCTTAATCAACAACAAAGCCCTCGTAGTTCACGAGGGCTTGCTGCAGGATGGCTGAGTGATTATTTTGACACCAGAAAACGCTGTTGAGCTTCAGCTTCAGGATTGTGAGGTTTTTGCTCATTCGCGGGATTGGTATCAGCAATGAGCTCATCACGGAACTTCGCAATGATTGCTTCCACTGGCCACGAACTAGCTTCGCCGAAGGCGCAAATGGTGCGACCGTCGATCTGATAGGCCACGCTTTCCAGGGTTTCGATATCCTTCGGTGAGGCATCGCCGCTGACGATGCGGTCGGAGATCTTTTTCATCCACATGCTGCCCTCGCGGCATGGCGTGCACTGTCCGCAGGATTCGTGCGCATAGAAGGCATTAAGATTGTTGAGGACCCACGAAATTTTACGACTGTCATCAATGACAATCACACCGCCCGAACCCGCCATCGAACCGCAGGCGGCGAGGCTATCAAAGTCCATCGGAATGTCCCAGAAGCCGAGATCGCGCGTGGTGCCATCGGGATTTTTGATCTTGTAGGTTTCATCGCAGCGCAAGATTTTCGACGAAGAACCGCCAGGAATCACCGCCTTGAAGCTGCGACCGTCTTTAGGCCCGCCGCAGATGTCATAGAGCAATTCGCGCATGGTCAGCTTACCGACTTCGACTTCGAAATAACCAGGATTTTTCACATCGCCCGACACACAGAGAATGCGAGTGCCGGTATTGCGTGCGACCCCGAGCTTGGCGTATTCATCGCCACCGCGTTCGATGATGTGCTTCACGTGGCAAAGCGATTCCACGTTATTCACAATTGTCGGGCACATGTAAAGTCCCAGTGCAGCGGGGAAGTATGGAGGTTTAATGCGTGGGTAAGGGCGCTTGCCTTCCAGCGACTCGATCAATCCGGTTTCCTCGCCGCAGATGTAGGCACCGGCACCGCGATGGACGTAAATTTCCAAATCAAAGCCCGATCCGAGGATGTTCGGGCCGACGAAATTTTTCGCGCGTGCCTCGGCAATGGCTTTT